>JBEKOI010000042.1:0-18014 GCA_049521915.1 Acidimicrobiales bacterium
GACATCGTGGAGCACACCCCGAAGACGGTGGATTCGCTCCAGAGGCTCGATCTCCCGGCTGGTGTGGACATCGAGATCAAGATCCAGACCGTCTAGCGGCGGACCCCCGGGTCGGGACGGCATCCGGACCGCCCGACCCCCGTTGTCACCGCCGGCCTGATGGTATATAGTCACCAGTCGGCCTGATTCCGGGTCAACCCATGTGAGAAGGACGTGTTCGAGCGCCCGCGGTTGTGACGGCGGGGACCTCGGACCAAACCAGGCGAGCGCTCCGCTCGGGATCCTCCGAGCGGAGCGTCTGCGTGCATGCCGATGCCAATCGAGGCCGCGGTGGTGTCTGCAGAGCAGGGAGTACAGCAGTTCGATTGATGTGCAGTAACCGATCCATGCCGGCCGGCGTCGATCGGAACGAAGAGTCGAGATGGAGAAGCTCCAGTGGCCACCAGGGCGATCGTGGGCGAAAAAGTTGGGATGACCCAGATCTGGGACGATCAGAACCGGGCGATACCGGTGACGATGCTGCGCGTGGCTCCGATGCGGGTCGTGCAGGTCAAGACGCCCGATCGTGAGGGTTACGCGGCGCTGCAGGTGACCTGGGGCCACCGGCGGAGCTCCACACTGACCAAGCCGGAGCAGGGCCACTTCGACAAGGCCGGTGTCGACCCGGGCCGGAAACTGGTCGAGCTTCGACTGGACGACGCCTCCGAGTACGAGGTCGGCCAGCAGCTGACCGCGGATCTCCTTCAGGCCGGCGAGCTGGTGGACGCCATCGCCGTCTCCAAGGGCAAGGGCTTCTCCGGTGGGATGAAGCGTCACAACTTCAAGGGTCAGGGTGCTTCGCACGGCAACCACAAGAAGCACCGTTCACCCGGATCCATCGGCGCCTGCGCCACCCCGTCCCGGGTCTTCAAGGGAACCCGGATGGCGGGGAGGATGGGTGGCCAGCAGGTGACCACTCTCAATCTCGAGATCGTCCAGTCCGACTCGGAGCGGGAACTGATCCTGGTCAAAGGGGCCGTGCCCGGTCCGAGGGGCGGCATCGTGGTCCTGCGGGACGCCATCAAGGCGCCCCTGGTCAAGGGAGGCCAGGCCTGATGAGCGCCGAGACCGCCACCGTCGATCTCGACGCCGCCAGCCCGGCCGAGATCAGGCGCTTCCTGCGTCCCGCGCCCGTGCCTCGCACGGTGACCCGACGCTCCGGGGACGGCACCGTGCTCGGCGAGGTGGGACTGGATGCCTCATTCTTCGGGATCGAGCCCAATCTGGCCGTTCTCCACCAGGTCGTCACCGCACAGCTGGCCGCGGCCCGCTCCGGTACCCAGTCGACGAAGACCAGGTCCGAGGTGCGGGGCGGTGGGGCCAAGCCCTTCCGTCAGAAGGGGACCGGTCGGGCCCGCCAGGGGTCGACCCGCTCGCCCCAGTGGATCGGCGGCGGCGTGGCCCTCGGACCCAAGCCGCGTTCCTACGCCCAGAAGACGCCCAAGAAGATGATCCAGCTGGCTCTGCGTTCCGCACTGTCGGACCGGGCGGCCCAGGACCGGGTGGCCCTGGTCGACGCCTGGCCCTTCGAGGTACCGAGCACCAAGGCGGCGATCGCCTCGCTCGAGGCCTTGGGTGTGTCGGGCCGGATCCTGGTCGTGCTGGGCGACGAAGACGGGTATGCGGACCGTTCGTTCGGCAATCTGCCCGAGGTCCAGACGATGGTGGTGGGTGAGCTGAACGCCTACGACATCCTGGTCAACGACTGGGTGGTCTTCACCGACGAGACCCTCCCCGGCACGTCGACCGAGATCTCCGAAGCCGCCGACGCCGACACCGAGGCCGACGCCGAGGCCGAGGCCGACACGGTCACGGCTGACACCGACACCGACACCGACACAGCCGGGGGTGAGGCAACAGCCGAGGCCACCGACACAGTCACCGACACCGACCCGGCCGGGGCCACCGACACCGGCAGCGCCGAGGCCGACGACACGGTCACCGGCAGCGAAGAAGGAAGCGGGTCATGAGAGATCCCCACAACGTGCTCATCCGACCCGTGGTGTCGGAGAAGTCGTACATGTTGATGGACAACAACGTGTACGTCTTCGTGGTCGACCCCTCGGCCACCAAGATCGACGTGCGACGTGCGGTCGAGCAGGCCTTCAACGTGCGGGTGGACAGCGTGAACACCCTCAACCGGAAGGGCAAGGCCAAGCGCAACCGGAAGAACAACTCCCTCGGCCACCGCCCCGACACCAAGCGGGCCATCGTCACCCTGCACGAGGGTGACTCGATCGACCTGTTCGAGAACTGAGAGACCGGGACCAGATCATGCCACTCCGCTCACGAAAGCCCACCAGTGCAGGACGGCGTTTCCAGACTGTCTCGGACTTCGCCGAGATCACCCGGGATCGGCCCGAAAAGTCGCTGCTGGCACCCAAGCCGTCCACCGGCGGACGCAACAGCCACGGGCGCAAGACCTCGCGGCACCGTGGTGGCGGCCATAAGCAGCAGTACCGGATCATCGATTTCAAGCGGGACAAGGACGGTGTGCCGGCCAAGGTGGCCGCCATCGAGTACGACCCCAATCGCAATGCCCGCATCGCGCTGCTGCACTATCTCGACGGGGAGAAGCGGTACATACTCGCCCCCTCGCAGGTGCAGGTCGGGGATCTGCTCCAGTCGGGTCAGGGAGCGGAGATCCGACCGGGAAACGCCCTGCCGTTGCGGTTCATCCCGGTCGGTTCGGTGATCCACAACGTGGAACTGCGCCCGGGCGGGGGCGGGAAGATGGCCCGGGGAGCGGGGATGAGCGTGCAGTTGGTGGCCAAGGAAGGTGCGTTTGCCACCCTTCGCCTTCCCTCCACCGAGATGCGCCGGGTCCCGATCGACTGCCGGGGGACTCTGGGAACGGTGGGCAACTCCGAGGCCGAGCTGATCAAGGTCGGGAAGGCCGGACGGAACCGCTGGAAGGGCATCCGTCCCCAGACCCGCGGGGTGGCCATGAACCCGGTCGACCACCCACTGGGTGGCGGTGAGGGCAAGACGTCCGGTGGGCGTCACCCGGTGTCGCCGTGGGGTCAACCGGAGGGCCGCACCCGGTCACGCAAGAAGGACTCCGACAAGATGATCGTCCGTAGGCGCCGCACCCGCGGTGCCCGCCGGTAGGGAAGACAGAAGGAACGCCGCACTATGCCTCGTAGCCTGAAAAAAGGTCCGTTCGTCGATGACCACCTGCTCAAGAAGGTGGACGGCCTCAACGCGGCCGGGGACAAGAAGGTCATCAAGACATGGTCCCGTCGTTCCACGATCATCCCCGACATGGTCGGCCACACCATCGCCGTCCACGACGGCCGGAAGCACATTCCGGTCTATGTGACCGAATCGATGGTGGGGCACAAGCTGGGTGAGTTCGCACCCACCCGGACCTTCAAGTTCCACGCCGGTCAGGAACGGGCGGGGAGGCGCTGACGTGCCCGGGGCGAAGACCAATGAGCGTGAGGGGACCCGCGCCGTCCTCCGCCACAGCCGCATTTCCGCCTACAAGGTACGTCAGGTGCTCGACCTCATCCGGGGTCAGGACGTCGACCGTGCCGCCGAGACCCTCTCCCTCGGGGATCGCGAGGCCGCCACCACCGTGGGCAAGGTGCTGGCCTCGGCGGTGGCCAACGCCGTCCACAACGACGGGCTGGATGCCGAAGAGCTCTACGTCTCGGCGTGCTACGCCGACGAGGGGAGCACGCTCAAGCGGTGGCGCCCCCGGGCTCGGGGACGGGCCACCCGGATCCGGAAGCGCACCTCGCACATCACCGTCATCGTCAGCCGGCTCCCCGAGGACCGGATCGCCCGCCGCCGGGCCAGGCTCGCCGCCAACACCTCGCAGCGGTCGCGGCGGGTGGCTGGATCGCGCCGGCGCCAGCGGGCCGAGGAGACCTCCTCGGTCGAACCGCAGGTCGATGAGCTCGACACCGGGTCCGAAGCCTGGCCCGAGGACGCGGTGCAGGCGGACGACGTGATCACCGAGACCGAAGCCGGACCGCTCGAGGAGTCGGACCTCGGCGTCGAGGGGGAGAACGGGACCGAGCACGAGGCGGACGACGTGGTCACTGAGACCGAGGCCGGACCGCTCGAGGAGTCGGACCTCGAGATCGATGCCGAAGCCGACGTCGACGGAGTCACCGACGAGACCGACCCAGATGACCAAGACGAAGCAGACGAAGCAGACGAAGCAGACGGCGATGCTGCCGAAGAGAAGGGTAAGTAGATGGGCCAGAAGGTAAACCCCTACGGGTTTCGTCTCGGCGTCACCACCGACTGGAAGTCGCGCTGGTTCGAAGAGCGTAACTACCAGAATTGCGTGATCGAGGATTGGCAGATCCGCGACTTCCTGATGTCCCAGCTCGAGTCGGCCGCGGTGAGCCGGATCGAGATCGAGCGCACCCGTGACCGGTTGCGGGTCGACATCCACACGGCTCGTCCCGGCATCGTCATCGGCCGCCGCGGGGCGGAGGCGGACAGGCTGAAAAAGAAGATCGAGGAGATCACCGGCCTGAACAACCGGATCCAGCTCAACATTCAAGAGATCAAGCAGCCTGAGCTCGACGCGGCGCTCATCGCCCAGGGGATCTGCGATCAGCTGGCCCGCCGGGTGGCGTTCCGCCGGGCCATGAAGCGGTCGATCCAGACGGTGCAGAAGGCCGGCGCCCTGGGTGTGCGGGTACAGTGCTCGGGCCGTCTGGGCGGCTCAGAGATGTCGCGCAAGGAGTCCTACCGCGAAGGCCGGGTGCCCCTCCACACCCTGCGGGCCGACATCGACTACGGCTTCCGGGAGGCGAAGACCACCTTCGGCCGGATCGGCGTGAAGGTATGGATCTACAAGGGCGACATCCTGCCCTACAAGATCTCCACCGAGGACAAGATCACCCGCGAGGCAGCCATGGCCGTGGGCGAGACGTCAGGGCAGGGAGGTGACGCTCCCCGCCGGTTGATCACCGCCGGTGGCGGACGCCGTCGCGCCGAGCAGGGAGCTCCCGGAAGCGTGGTCACCGTCGACGCCGACTCGAGCGGGGAGACGGAGATCCCCGAGGGCCTCGTCGACCGTTCGACGGCCGACATCGCCGCACCGCCCGCCGTGCCCGACGAGCTCGAGCGCATCCTCAGCGAGGACGAGGAGATCGAGCGGCGCACCCGTGAGCATCACGAGACGCCCCACTTCCGCAAGGAGGTCGACTGACGTGTTGATGCCCCGGAAGGTGAAGCACCGCAAGCAGCAGCGGGGCCGGATGAGCGGCAAGGCCAAAGGCGGCAGCGAGGTGACCTTCGGCGACTTCGGTATCCAGGCACTGGAGCCGGCGTGGTTGACGGCGCGCCAGATCGAGGCCGCCCGTATCGCCATGACCCGTCACGTGAAGCGCGGTGGCAAGGTGTGGATCCGGGTGTTCCCCGACCGCCCGGTGACCCAGAAGCCCGCTGAGACCCGCATGGGCTCGGGCAAGGGGAATCCCGAGCACTGGGTGGCGGTGGTCAAGCCCGGCCGCATCCTCTTCGAGCTGGCAGGAGTCGAGCCCGAGCTGGCCCGCGAGGCCATGGACCGGGCCATCCAGAAGCTGCCGTTCAAAGCCCGATTCGTCATCCGGCCCGGCACCCACGGCACGCCGGAGGTACAGGTCTGATGGCCACCGCCGCCGAGATCGCCGACTACGACACCGAAGAGCTCGAGCGCCAGCTCGGGGACACCCGTCGCGAACTGTTCAACCTCCGGTTCCAGCTGGCCACCGGTCAGCTGGACAACTTCTCCCGTATCAACCATGTGCGCAAGGACGTGGCCCGGATGTTGACCGAGCTCCGGAACCGGGAGATCGCCGAGGCCGAGGGTATGGCGCTCGAGGAGCTTCCCGCCCACGTCGCCGCAGCCCGGCGCCGTTCGGAGGACGAGGCCCTCGGCCGCAGCCGGACCACCGCTTCGGAGCGCCGTGCCGCGGCCAGGGCCGCCGAGGCCGGTGAGGATGATGTCGACGAGGAGGAGCTGGCCGAAGAGGTGGCCGACGATGACGGCATGGCCCTCGCCGACGAGGACGCAGTCGACACGGTCGACGACGTCGACGACGAGGCCGAAGACGAGGTGGCCGACGACCCGCCCGCCGACGAGGTGGACGATGAGGCCGACCCAGAGGAGAAGAGCTGATGGCTGACGAGAAGATCGTCGACGAGACGGCGGAGCGGATCAACAGGCGCAAGGTACGCGAGGGGCTGGTGGTGTCCGACGCCATGGAGGCCACGGTCGTGGTGGCCGTCATCGAACGGGTGCGGCACCCCCGCTACGGGAAGACCGTCCAGCGGACCAAGCGGCTCTACGTCCACGATGCCGACAACTCGGCCAAGGTCGGTGACCGGGTCCGGGTTATCGAGACACGGCCCATGTCCAAGCTCAAGCGCTGGCGTGTTTCCGAGGTCCTGGAGCGTGCCCGATGATCCAGCAGGAATCCCGACTCCGGGTGGCCGACAACTCGGGGGCCAAAGAGGTCCTCTGCATCAAGGTGCTCGGTGGCTCGCGTCGCCGCTACGCCTCGATCGGTGACATCTTCGTGGCCACGGTGAAGGACGCCATCCCGGGGGCGGCGGTGAAGAAGGGCGAGGTGGTCAAGTGCGTCGTCGTGCGCACGAAGAAGGAGAAGCGCCGTCCCGACGGCAGCTACATCCGCTTCGACGAGAACGCCGCCGTCCTGATCAATGACCAGCAGCAGCCACGGGGGACCCGCATCTTCGGTCCGGTGGGTCGGGAGCTGCGCGACAAGCGCTTCATGCGGATCGTCTCGCTGGCGCCGGAGGTGCTCTAGATGCGAATTCGAAAGGGCGACAAAGTCCAGGTGATGACGGGCAAGGACCGGGGCAAGCAGGCCAGTGTGGTCCGGGCCATCCCCGCCGAGGGACGGGTCATCGTCGAGGGTGTGCACGTGGCCAAGCGGCACGCCAAGCCGACCCGCGCCACCATGCAGGGAGGCGTGATCGACAAGTTCATGCCCGTCTCGGTGTCGTCGGTGGCCATCGTGTGTGGGAACTGCGGACCGACCCGCATCGGGATGCGGGTCGACGAGCAGGGTCGCAAGCTTCGGGTCTGTCGCAAGTGCGGAGCCGATCTCTGATGGCCACCACGACCGCGGTGGCCCGTCCCCGGCTCAAGGACCGCTACGACCGCCAGGTCCGGGCCGAGCTCAAGGAGTCGCTCGGGCTGAGCAACATCATGGAGGTCCCCCGGCTGGACAAGATCGTCATCAACATGGGCGTCGGCCGGGCCACACAGCAGAAATCCCTGATCGAAGGGGCCATGCGCGACCTCGAGATCATCGCCGGCCAGAAGCCGGTGGTGACCCGGGCCAAGAAGTCCATCGCCTCGTTCAAGTTGCGCGAGGGCCAGGAGATCGGCGCCAAGGTCACCCTGCGGGGCGATCGGGCATGGGAGTTCCTCGACAGGCTCCTGGCCATGGCCATCCCCCGCATCCGGGACTTCCGCGGGCTCTCGCCCCGGTCGTTCGACGGGCACGGCAACTACACCTTCGGGGTCACCGAGCAGCTGATCTTCCCCGAAATCGACTACGACCGCATCGACACCACCAGAGGCATGGACATCACCATTGCCACCACTGCACGCACCGACGAAGAGGGCCGGGCACTCCTGGCCGCCTTCGGCTTCCCGTTCCGACAGGAGATCCAGTAACCCCATGGCGAAGAAGGCCTTGATCCAAAAGCAGCAGCGCACGCCCAAGTTCAAAGTGCGCGGATACACACGATGCCGCCGGTGCGGCCGACCCAAGTCGGTGTACCGCAAGTTCGGCCTGTGTCGCATCTGTCTGCGAGTGATGGTCCACGCCGGCGAGATCCCCGGCGTGACGAAGGCAAGCTGGTGAGGGGGGACGACCGACGATGACGATGACCGACCCGATTGCCGACATGCTGACCCGTATCCGGAACGCCAACACCGCCCACTTCGACACGGTCAAGATGCCCGGTTCCAAGCTCAAGGAATCCCTGGCCGCCATCCTCGTGGACGAGGGGTACATCGTGGGCTACCAGGTGAACGAGGACCCCGACAAGCCGGGCAAGACCCTGGAGATCACCATGAAGTACTCGCCCGACCGGGCCCGGACCATCTCGGGCATCAAGCGGGTGTCCAAGCCCGGCCTGCGCATCTACGCCCGGGCCGACAAGATGCCGCGGGTGCTGGGCGGTCTGGGAGTGGCCGTGGTGTCCACCTCGAAGGGACTGATGACCGACCGTGAGGCCCGGAAGCGCCGGATGGGCGGGGAGGTGCTCTGCTATGTCTGGTAGGCACCCGCGGGCGTCCGGCCCCACCTCGGCAGGAGGGACCCGCTGATGTCCCGCATCGGACGCTCTCCCATCGCCGTCCCGTCCGGGGTGTCGGTGGCGCTGGGCAGTGACAACACCGTGACGGTCAAAGGCCCCCAGGGCGAGCTGGCCCGCTCGGTTCCGGCCGCCATCACCATCCGCCAGGACGGCGATGTCCTGGTGGTCGAGCGACCGGACGACCAGCGCCAGAACCGGGCCCTGCACGGTCTCACCCGGTCCCTGGTGGCCAACATGGTCTCCGGGGTCACCGAAGGCTTCTCCAAGGAGCTCGAGATCGTCGGTGTCGGCTACCGTGCGGTGGCCAAGGGGCCGTCGGGCCTGGAGCTGGCGCTCGGGTTCTCCCATCCGGTGAACGTGAGTGCGCCGGACGGGGTGACCTTCGAGGTCCCCTCGCCCACCCGCATCATCGTCAAGGGGATCGACAAGGAAAAAGTCGGCCAGGTGGCCGCGGACATCCGCAAGCTGCGCAAGCCCGAGCCCTACAAGGGCAAGGGCGTTCGCTACGCCGGCGAGCGGGTCGTGCGCAAGGCCGGGAAGGCAGCGAAGTAATGGCCCGAACCGATCACAAGCTCGAGCTCCGGCGCCGCCGGCATGCCCGGGTGCGCCGCCGGGTGCACGGCTCGTCCGAGCGTCCCCGGCTGGCGGTCTTCCGCTCCAACAAGCACATCTCGGCCCAACTGATCGACGACGACGCCGGGCGGACGCTGGCCGCGGCATCGTCCACCGAGGCCGACCTGCGCGGATCCTCGGGCGGCAACATCGGCGCGGCGGGCACGGTGGGTGGCCTCATCGCCTCGCGGGCCAAGGCCGCCGGCATCACCACCGTGGTCTTCGACCGGGGCGGATTCGCCTATCACGGGCGGGTGGCCGCCCTGGCCGACGCCGCCCGTGCCGAAGGACTGGAGTTCTAGAGCAATGGCCACGAACGAGCTGCAATTCGAAGAGCGCACCATCCGGGTCAACCGGGTGTCCAAGGTGGTGAAGGGGGGCCGACGGTTCTCCTTCGCCGCCCTGATGGTGGTCGGAGACGGCAACGGGAAGGTGGGCCTCGGCTACGGAAAGGCCAAGGAAGCCGGACTGGCCGTCCAAAAGGGCATCGAGGAGGCGCGCAAGAACATGTTCGACGTGCCCCTGGCCGGTTCCACCATCACCCATCCGATCGTGGGTGAGAGCGGTGCCGGACGGGTGATGCTCAAGCCGGCCGCACCCGGTACCGGCGTGATCGCCGGCGGCGCCGCCCGGGCCATCCTCGAGATGGCCGGGATCCGCGACATCCTGGCCAAGTCCCTCGGTTCGTCCAACGGCATCAATGTGGCCCATGCCACCATCGCCGGGCTGAAGGGGCTCAAGCGGCCCGATGAGATCGCCGCCCTCCGGGGCAAGCCGGTGGAGGACGTGGTGCCTGCGGCCATGCTCCGGGCCTATCGTGAGCGCCGGCGTGAGGCCGACCTGTTCACGGAGGTGGGCTGAGGTGAGCGCGGCACCGTCGCCTGAGCCGTCCTCGGCCCAGACCTGGCTGCGGGTCACCCAGGTCCGTTCGGCCATCGGGACCAAGCCCAAGCACCGGGGCACCCTTCGCGCCCTCGGCCTGCGGGGCATCGGCCGCACCAACGTGCTGCCCGATCGGCCCGAGATTCGTGGGATGCTGGCCCGCGTTCCCCACCTGGTGGATGTCACCCCCACCGACCGAGACGAGGAAGGTCGATCATGAAGGTCCACGAACTCCGTCCACCTGCTGGGTCCACACGGCCCCGTCGGCGGGTGGGACGCGGCATCGCCGGCAAGGGCGGCAAGACGGCCGGCCGCGGCACCAAGGGGCAGGGTGCGCGCGACACTATCCCCATGGGATTCGAAGGCGGCCAGCTGCCGCTGATGCAGCGCATTCCCAAGCTGCGAGGCTTCAAGAACCCGTTCCGGATCGACTACACGCCCGTGAACGTGAGTGCGCTGCAAGGGATCGAGGCCGACTCGGTCGACCTGGCCGGGTTCGTCGCCCTCGGGTTGGCCAAGAAGGGTGACCTGGTCAAGGTCCTGGGCGGCGGGGAGCTCACCCGTCCCATCCGGGTCGAGGCCCACGCCTTCTCCAAGTCGGCCGAGGCGGCCATCGCCGCCTCCGGTGGATCTGCCACCGTGGTCCCCCTTCCGTTCGGCCATGACCGCCCGCCGGCACAGGGCAACGCCCTCACCAACCGGTAGCATCGGCCAACTGCGGCATCGAGGAGCCCAATGCTCGCCAGTCTGGCCAACATCTTTCGGATCCCGGACCTTCGGAAGAAGGTCGTCTTCACGCTGACCATCATCGCCCTGTACCAGTTCGGGGCGAATGTGCCGGTCCCCTTCGTCAACTTCTCCAAGGTCCAGCAGCTCGAGGCGGCATCCAAGTCGTCCGGCGTGCTCGGCTTCCTCAACCTCTTCTCAGGGGGCGCCCTCACCCGTATGGCCGTGTTCGGGCTCGGGATCATGCCCTACATCACCTCCAGCATCATCATCCAGCTCCTGGCCACCGTGATCCCCAAACTGGAGGAATGGCGTGACCAGGGGGCGGTGGGCCAGAAGAAGCTGACCCAGACGACCCGGTACCTGACCGTGGCCCTGGCCCTGATGCAGTCGACGGGCCTCGTCTACCTGTTCCACAAGGGCGGGGGTGGCCTCTTCGGCTCCACCCAGAGCATCGACCTGATCCTCAACTACTCGATCTGGCGGGCTGCGTTCATCGTCATGACCCTGACCGCGGGCACCGCCTTCGTGATGTGGCTGGCCGAGCTGATCACCCAGCGCGGCATCGGCCAGGGGATGTCCATCCTGATCTTCGCCAATGTGGTGGCCGGTATCCCGTCCGGGTTGAACACGGTGCTGCAGGAGGGCGGTCGGGTCAAGTTCACCACCATCCTGGTCGTGTCCCTGGCCCTGCTGGTGCTGATCGTCTTCGTCGATCAGGGCCAGCGGCGGATTCCGGTCACGTTCGCCAAACGGGTGGTCGGGCGCAAGATGTACGGCGGGTCGAGCACCTATATCCCGCTGAAGGTGAACCAGGCCGGGGTGATCCCCATCATCTTCGCCAGCTCGGTGCTGTACATCCCCGTCCTTTTGTCCAACATCATCCCGTCCGAGGCCTTCCGGACCTGGGTGAACGCCAACGTCACGCCGACCAGCCTGTTCTACATCCTCACCTACTTCGTGTTCATCCTGCTCTTCACCTTCTTCTACGTCTACGTGGCCTTCGACCCGCACCAGCAGGCCGACATCATCCGAAAACAGGGTGGGTACATCCCCGGCATCCGGCCGGGGCAGCCCACCGAGCGGTATCTGGCCCATATCCTCAACCGGATCACCTGGCCGGGGGCCCTGTTCCTCGGCGGCGTGGCCATCACGCCGTCCCTGTTGATGGCGGCGTGGAACATCACCAGCTATCCCTTCTACGGGACCACACTTCTGATCGCTACGGGGGTGGCACTCGAGACGATGAAGCAGATCGACAGCCAGCTCATGATGCGAAACTACGAGGGCTTCCTCAAGTAAGTGGTACCCGGAGCCAGGCTCGTCGTCCTCGGCAAACAGGGGGCAGGTAAAGGGACGCAGTGTGTGCGACTCTCCCACCACTACGTGGTGCCCCATGTCTCGACCGGGGACATGCTGCGTGCCGCGGTCAAGCAGGAGACGGCCATCGGACAGAAGGCCAAGGACCTGATGGACCGGGGTGAGCTCCTGGGCGACGACCTGATCATGGACATGGTGGCCGAGCGCCTCGGCGAGAGTGACGTCCGGGCCCGCGGCTTCGTGCTGGACGGCTGCCCGCGCACGGTGGCCCAGGCCGAGCGGTTGGCCGACATCCTCGCCCCCTTCGACCTCGACCTCGCCGTCGACATCGAGATCCACACCAGCCAGGTCCTCCGCCGGCTGGCCGCCCGCCGGGTCTGTGTCGACTGCGGCGCCAACTACTCCCTCTCGTCCCCGCCTCTCATCAACTGGACCTGTGACGTCTGCGGCGGCGAGGTGGTCCAGCGCGAGGACGACACCGAAGAGGCGATCTCCCGCCGCCTGGAGCTCTACGAGAACCAGACCGCCCCGCTGATCGAGTGGTACCGGTCCCGCAACCAGCTGGAGTCCGTGCCCGGTACCGGGTCACCCGATGCGGTGACCCGCCGGATGGTCAAGGTGATCGAGATCCGGCGCCAGAAGGGGAGCGGGTTCGGGTGAGGCGCAATCCCGAGGAGCTGGCCAAGATGCGCAGGGCGGGCCGGGTGGTGGCGGAGATCCACGAGGCCACCAAGGCGATCATCCGCCCGGGGGTGTCGACCGCCGACCTCGACCGGGTGGCTCGTGAGGTGCTCGACAAGCGGGGGGCCGGCTCGAACTTCCTCAACTACCACGGCTTCCCCGCCGTCGTGTGCACGTCGCCCAACTCGATGATCGTCCACGGGATCCCGGATCCCTCGGTCGTGCTGGAGGAGGGGGACATCATCTCAGTGGACTGCGGGGCGATCATCGAGGGCTACCACGGGGATGCGGCCTACACGGTGGGGGTGGGCGAGGTCTCGGCGGAGGCGGCCCGCCTGATGGAGGTCACCGAGCGGAGCCTGTTCGCCGGCATCGAGCAGCTCCGCCCGGGGAACCGGCTCCACGAGGTGGGCCGGGCGGTACAGGAGGTGGCCGAGGCGGCCGGATTCTCGGTGGTCAGGGAGTACGTGGGCCACGCCATCGGAACGGCCATGCACGAGGAGCCCCAGGTACCCAACTACTGGCCCGGCTCGCCCGGCCCCACACTCAAGACGGGGATGGTGTTCGCCGTCGAGCCGATGGTGAACACCGGTGGGCCGGGGACGGTCCAGCTGGAGGACGGCTGGAGCGTGGTCACGGCCGACGGCCGCCTCTCGGCCCACTTCGAGCACACCATCGCGGTGACCGACGAGGGCCCGGAGGTGTTCACCGTCCTGTGAACCGGCCCCCGGACCTGGCCCTCCCGGCCGATTTGCGGGTCGAACTGGCAATTTGTCGCTGACGGGCTAAACTATTCATTCGGCTGGCCGCAGGTGTGCTGTGGCGTGCCGATCCCGCTTCCTGGTGGTGCTCCTGAGGTGTGCCCCCGAATGTGTGCGGACGAACGACGAACGTGTGGTTCGTGATGCACGTCGGCCTTCGGGTCGAGCGGACAAGAACGACAGAGTATCGAGGAGATTCACCTGCCCAAGCCCAAAGAAGACGCCATCGTGCTGGAAGGCACGGTCGTGGAGCCCCTGCCCAATGCCATGTTCCGGGTGGAGCTCGAGAACGGCCACAAGGTACTGGCTCACAGCTCGGGGAAGATGCGGATGCACCGTATCCGGATCCTTCCCGGTGACAAGGTGCAAGTGGAGATCACCCCCTACGACCTGGCCCGGGGGCGGATCACCTACCGCTACAAGTGAGCCGGCCCGGCCGGGAGCGCGGGCCAGGGGCGGGTCCCGTCCTTCCCCGGATGGGGACGGATCGTGGGCAGCAGATGGAGTGGCAGCAACAGAGGGAACAGCAGGTGCAGAGGGAACAGCAGGTGCAGGTGGAACAGCAGGTGCAGTACGAGACAAGGACGAGAACGTGAAGGTCCGACCGAGCGTCAAGCCGATGTGTGAGAAGTGCAAAGTGATCCGCCGGCACCGGCGGGTCTTCGTCATCTGCGAGAACCCGCGCCACAAGCAGCGCCAGGGTTGATGCGCCCGGACATGGCGTAAGAGAGAAGGAAGAGCACGTGGCCCGTATTTCAGGCGTGGACATCCCCCGCGAGAAGCGGTTGGAGATCTCCCTCACCTACATCTTCGGCATCGGCCGGACCACCTCGCAGCAGATCTGTGCGGCTACCGAGACCAACCCCGACACCCGGGTGCGTGATCTCACCGACGAAGAGGTGACCCGCCTCCGCAACTACATCGACAGCAACCTCCAGGTCGAGGGCGACCTGCGTCGCGACGTGTCCCAGGACATCAAGCGCAAGATGGAGATCGGGTGCTACCAGGGGATCCGCCACCGCAAGGGGCTCCCCGTCCACGGACAGCGCACCCACACCAATGCCAGAACCCGTAAGGGACCGAAGAAGACGGTCGCCGGAAAGAAGAAGGTGCGGAAGTAATGGCCAAGACGGCAAAATCGGCTCCCACGGCGCGGCGCCCCCGCAAGCGCGAGCGCAAGAACATCACCTTCGGCGTGGCCCACATCAAGAGTTCCTTCAACAACACCATCGTCTCCATCGCCGATCCCGAGGGCAATGTGCTGGCCTGGGCGTCGGCGGGAAACGTCGGGTTCAAGGGCTCCCGCAAGTCCACGCCGTTCGCGGCCCAGCTGGCGGCCGAGCAGTGTGCCAAGCGGGCCATGGAGCACGGTGTGCGGCGGGTCGACGTGCTGGTCCGGGGGCCGGGTTCGGGCCGGGAGACGGCTATCCGCTCGCTGGCCGCGGCCGGCATCGAGGTCGCCGGCATCAAAGACGTGACACCCATCCCCCACAACGGCTGCCGCCCCAAGAAACGGCGCCGGGTCTAGGCCGGGATGCGAAGGGACGAAAGGTTCACCTGATGGCTCGTTACACCGGACCCGTCTGCCGGCTCTGTCGCCGGGAGCGCACCAAGCTCTTCTTGAAGGGGGAGCGGTGCTATTCCATGAAATGCCCGGTCTCCGAGGCGGTGACCGACCGGCACAGTCGTGCCTACCCTCCGGGTGAGCACGGCCGCGACCGGATGCGACAGGGGTCCGAGTACCTGGGCCAGCTGCGCGAGAAGCAGAAGGCCCGCCGTATCTACGGCCTGCTGGAGCGTCAGTTCCATAATCTCTACGTCGAAGCCAGCCGGGCTCCCGGGATCACGGGTGAGAACCTGCTGCGGATGCTCGAGCTGCGCCTCGACAACGTCGCCTTCCGCGCCGGCTGGGGCGCCAGCCGGTCCCAGGCCCGCCAATTCGTGCGCCACGGCCATGTCCTGGTCAACGGCAAGCGGGTGACCATTCCGAGCTACCGGGTGCGCCAGGGCGACGTGGTGGCCCTCAAGCCGTCGTCCCGTGAGCTCTTCCACGTCCGCCGCAACATGGACACCCTCGACCGGCAACTGCCGCCATGGTTGGAGACGGTCGGCGACCGGTTCGAGGTCAGGGTGTTCTCCCTGCCCTTGCGCGAGCACATCGACGAGCCCGTCCAGGAGCAGCTCATCGTCGAGCTCTACTCCAAGTAGCCACCTCCGGATCCAACCCCCGACCAGCACCGCACCGCCGAAGTCCCACCACCAGCAGACCCACCACCACCGAAGACCCACCACCAGCAGACCCCGACCGACCCATACCGACACTGCGCATCACACTGCCGAGGAGCCACGATCAGCATGCTCATCATCCAGCGACCCACCGTCGAAGCCATCGGTGAAGAAGAGGACAACCGCCAGAGGTTTGCCGTAGGACCGCTCGACCCGGGCTTCGGGCACACCCTGGGCAATTCGCTGCGGCGCACCCTGTTGTCCTCCATCCCGGGTGCATCCATCACCCAGGTCCGGTTCGACGACGCCCTCCACGAGTTCACCACCCTCCCGGGCGTGAAAGAGGACGTCACCGACCTCATCTTGAACCTGAAGGACCTCCTGTTCCGGGTGTACAGCGACGAGCCGGTGACCATCCGCCTCGACAAGCGCGGACCCGGGGACGCCACCGCCGGTGACCTGCAGGTCACCGCCGACGTGGAGGTGCTGAACCCTTCCCAGCACATCGCCTCCCTCAACGCCAAGGGCCGGCTGGCCGTGGACCTCACCGTCGAGCGTGGCCGGGGCTATCTGTCGGCCGACAAGTCCAAGCGCGCCGCCACCATCGGGGTGATCCCGGTCGACGCCATCTTCTCGCCGGTCCGGCGGGTGGCCTTCACCGTCGAGCCGGTCCGGGTGGAGCAGTCCACGGACTTCGACCGCCTGGTGCTGGACATCGAGACCGACGGGTCGCTGACCCCCCGCGAGGCACTGGCCTCGGCCGGTGATACCCTCCGCACCCTGGTCGGACTGGTGGCCGACCTCGAGGATGAGCCGCTGGGCCTCGAGCTGGGTGAAGTGGGCACGGTGGGCACGGGCTCGCCCGATCTCGACCTGCGCATCGAGGACCTCGACCTCACCGAACGGCCCCGAAACTGCCTCAAGCGGGCGCAGATCAACACCATCGGCGAGCTGGTCGACCGCACCCTCGACGACCTGCTCAACATCACCAACTTCGGGCAGAAGTCGCTCGACGAGGTGCTCCAGAAGCTCGACGAGCGGGGACTCTCCCTGCGGGTCAAGGACTGAGGTCGCACCATGCTCGGCACGCCGAAGAAGGGCCGCCGGTTCGGCGGTAGCTCCGCCCACCAGAAAGCGATGATGGGGAACCTCGTCGCGTCGCTCATCGCCGCCGAGTACCTGGTCACCACCGAGGCCAAGGCCAAGGCCCTGCGCCCGGTGGCCGAGAAGGTCATCACCGCCGCGGCCAAGGGGGGCGTGGCCCGTCAGCGGAACGTGGTGGCGTTCATCCGGGACAAGGACATGGCCCACAAGCTGTTTGTGGAGATCGGCCCCCGCTACGCCGAACGGCCGGGCGGCTACACCCGGATCCTCAAGCTGGGCAATCGCCTGGGTGACAACGCCCCGATGGCCCGCATCGAACTGGTGTGAGCCGGCCCCCCCGGCCCGGGGGGATGGATGACCAGTCCGTCCGGTGGCGACTGAAGGTCGCCTACGACGGATCGGGCTTCCACGGTTTCGCGGCCCAGCAGGGCCAGTCCACGGTGGCCGGGGCCCTCAGTCGAGCGCTCGGTCGGGTGACCCGCACCGCGGTGACCCTGACCTGTGCCGGCCGCACGGACACCGGTGTGCACGCTCTCGGCCAGATGGTCCATTTCGACTTGCCCCGGGAGCTGTCCGACGGTCTCGACGCCGGAGCGGTGGTCAGGTCGTGCAACAGCCAGCTGGGCCCCGCCATCGTGGTCCGTGAGGCCGAGATCGCCCCGGTCGGCTTCGACGCCCGTCACTCGGCCCTGGCCCGCCGCTACCGTTACCTGGTCGTCAACGGCCCGGTGGCCGACCCGCTGCTCGCCGGTCTGACCTGGCACGTGGCCGACCCCCTCGATCTGCGGTCGATGGCGGCGGCGTCGGACGCGCTCCTCGGAGAACACGACTTCCGGGCCTTCTGCCGCCGGGTCCCGGGGACGGCGGCGGACGAACCGATCAACCGGCGTGTCATCGACACCCGCTGGACCTGCCTGAGCCACGCCCCCGAGCCGACCGGTCCCGCGCTCCCTCAGGCCGCCCCCCCGGCCCTGACCCCGGCGGTGGGAAGCCTGCTGGCCTTCGAGATCGAGGCCAACGCCTTCTGCCACCAGATGGTCCGCTCCCTGGTCGGTACCTTGGTCGACGTCGGTCGGGGCAAGAAGCGACCCTCGGACATGGTGTGGATCCTGCGGTCGGCCGACCGCCGGCAGGCGTCCCAGCCGGCTCCGCCACAGGGGCTGACCCTCATGGCTGTCCGCTACGGTGGCTGAGCGGCTTGCCCGGCGGGTCCATTTGGTCGTATCCTGGGCCTTCGCCGGGTTGGGCCCAGCATCGGTGTTTCGCGAGTGGGGACATTGCTCGTGGCCGGGGCTGCCGATCCCGCTGGCCCTCGAACCCCGGGCTGCAGCCACTGCCCTGCACTACTGAACAAGGAAT
>JBEKOI010000043.1:0-19466 GCA_049521915.1 Acidimicrobiales bacterium
ATATCCAAACACAAATAAAATACAAGAATCTCAACCGAAAAAAATACTATGTTGAACCTGGCCCCACGGTGGTCGGCGTTGAGATGCCACAACATCTGCAACGATCCGTCTGCGGCGATGGCCCGTTCGGCGCGGGCCACGTTCTCCTCGGCGCGGCGTCGGAAGACCTCCAGGAAGAGATCGTCCATCGTCCGGAAGTAGTAGTGCACGAGCTGCGGCTTGAGGCCGGCCCTGGCCGCCACCCGACGCGAGGTGACTGCGGCATATCCCTCTTCGAGCAACAGGAGCTCTGCTGCATCGAGGAGCCGGATCCGTGTCTTCGAGTCCTCCGAACCGATACGGCGGTGCGGGGAGTCTGACGTCACACCACAACCTTGCCACACCCGCGGATCTGGTGCTATGCAATTGCTCAGCATTGCTGTGCGTCTGCATAGCGGCGGTGAGAGAGGGAGACCGGGTTGAGCGACTGGCAGACGACCGACTTCTTCTTCGACGAGTCGTTGGTCGAGGATCCATACCCGTACTTCGAGGAGCTGCGGTCGGCGTGCCCGGTGCTTGCGCTCCCCCATCTCGGGGTGGTGGCAGTGACCGGCTACGACGAGGCGTTCGAGGTGTACCGGAACACCGAGACGTTCTCGTCGTGCAACTCCGTCGTCGGCCCGTTCGCCACCTTCCCGGTCCCACTCGACGGCGACGACGTCGGCGACATCGTCGATCGCTACCGGGACCAGCTGCCGATGCATGAGCACATGGTGACGATGGATCCTCCCGACCACACTCGGGAGCGGGCCCTGTTGATGCGGCTGATCACCCCGAAGCGGCTGAAGGACAACGAGGCGTTCATCTGGCGCCTGGCCGACGAGCAGCTCGACGAGTTCGTCGACGACGGCCGGTGCGAGTTCATCACTGCCTACACCCAGCCCTTCGCCATGCTGGTGGTGGCCGACCTGCTCGGGGTGCCGGAAGAGGACCACCAGCGCTTCCGTGAGGGCTTCGGGCTGAGCCGGTCGCCCGGCCAGGTTGGTGCCGGCGAGGAAGGGAGCCCGGGCGAGAATCCGCTGGCCTGGCTGGACGAGTGCTTCGCCGAGTACGTCGAGGACCGCCGGCGCCAGCCTGGCCAGGACGTGCTCACCGATCTGGCCCTGGCCACCTACCCGGACGGCACCACGCCCGACGTCACCTCGGTGGTGCGGACGGCGACGTTCCTCTTCGCCGCCGGGCAGGAAACGACGGCCCGCCTGCTGGCCGCGGCGTTGAAGCACCTCGCCGAGCACCCGGAGCTGCAGGACGTCCTGCGGGCCGACCGCACCCGGATTCCCGGATTCCTCGAAGAGGTCCTGCGGGTGGAGAGCCCGGTGAAGGCCGACTTCCGGCTCGCCCGCCGCACGACATCCATCGGAGGTGTCGAGGTCACCGCGGGCACGCCGGTCATGCTGCTCAACGGCGCCGCGAACCGCGACCCGCGGCACTTCGAGTGCCCGGCCGAGTTCCGAATCGACCGCCCCAACGCACAGTCCCACATCGCCTTCGGGCGGGGAGCCCACTCGTGCCCCGGCGGCCCCCTGGCTCGAGCCGAGGGTCGGGTCAGCATCGAGCGAATTCTCGGCCGCACCCGCAACATCCGCCTCTCGGAGGAACACCACGGGCCGGCCGGTGATCGGCGGTACCAGTACGAACCGACCTGGATACTCCGCGGGCTGACCAAGCTGCACCTCGAATTCGACTCCGTTCCGGTCAGCCGATGAGCCGCGTGGCCGTCGTCACCGGCGGGGCTTCGGGAATCGGGCTCGGCGTCGCCCGGAGGTTCGCGGCCGACGGGCACCGCGTCGTCATCCTCGACCGCCGGGGCGCGGAGGCCGCGGCCGAGGAGCTGGCCGGTGAAGGTGCGGCCGCCCTTGCCGTCGAGGTCGACGTGGCCGACCGCCGATCGGTGGCCGCCGGCTTCGACCGTCTCCGGACGGAGTTCGGCCCCGTCGAGATCCTGGTCACCAGCGCCGGGGTCGAAGCCTTCACGCCGGTCCTCGACATCACCGACGACGGGTGGGACCGGATCATCGGGATCAATCTCACGGGCACCTTCACCTGCGTCCGGGCCGCCCTGCCCGACATGCTCGCCGCCGGGTGGGGACGCATCGTCACCATCTCCTCCTCCAGTGCCCAGTCGGGCGCGCCCAACATGGCCCACTACGCGGCGTCCAAAGGTGGCGTCATCGGGCTCACCAAGGCACTGGCCGTCGAGCTCGCCCGCAGCGGCATCACCGTCAACACCATCCCGCCCAGCCTCGTCGACACCCCGATGGCCCGGCAGGCCGAGGCCGACGGCGACTTCCCCGGCGTCGACGTGGTCGGGCCCATGGTTCCGCTGGGTCGGGCCGGCACCCCGGCGGACATCGCCGCGGCGTGCTCGTTCCTGTGCTCCGAGGATGGCAGCTACATCACCGGTCAGCTGATCGGCGTCAACGGGGGCATGTACATCTGAACGTGTCCGCTCGTGTCCGCGGCCAGCGTCTCGGCAGAGAGCAGAAGGCGAGCAGCCGGCGGCCGGCCGTCGACCGGGTCCGATGAGGTCCCGGGCCACGGACGCCCTCGAACAGGGGGGAAGTACCGAGGGCGCCGGGCCCGGAGCGGGACGTAGACGCCGCGCTCAACGGGATCGGCAGTTGTAACCGTAACCGCATGCCGGGTACCTGCGCAACGTGGTTCTTTCAGAACAGATCATTCCATTTGAGTTACAAGAATGATGTTCTGTTTCGGCCTCCCACCGCCGTCAGGAGGTGACGAATTCCATGAGCTGAGGCGCGAGCAGCGGCCAGCGCTCGAAGAGGTGGCCGGTGCCGTTGCGGACCGCCTCGCTCCGCTCGTTCCATTCATTGTCGCCCCATGGCGGAGCGACGAGTCGGGCTCCCGGCACGAGGGCGGCCACCCGCTCGGACGTCTGGCGGGTGTGGTGGGCGTCGGTGGTGCCGCTGCGGAACACGAGGGTGGGAATCTCCAACCCGGCGCAGGCTGCGTCGGGAAGCCCCGGGACGGTCGATGTTGCGTCGGGACAGTAGGCCAACATCCAACGCTCGAGGGTCTCGATGAACTCGAGCCGATCGAGATCGAGGAACCGCCGCCGGTTCCGCTCGTTGCGCTCGATGACCCCGCTCCATTCCGGCAGGGCGGCGACCGCCTCCATGCCCCCGCTCCACGCGGCCCGGATCGACTCGCCGCAGTAGTGCACAGCCAGGAGCATGAGCCCGTAGACGCCGCCGGAGATCCAGAGCAAGACCAGCTTCGCCGCCACCTCAGGGTGCCGGGCGGCGGCCAACAGGGACACCCGGGCCCCGCCCGAGCCGCCGAAGATCACCGCCGGCGCCAGGTCGAGCTGGCGCAGCAGACCGGCGAGCATGTCCGCCTGCATCTCCGACTCCGACGCCCCCCGGAAGCAGATATCGGACGCCCCGGTGTTGGGGCGGTCCCAGATCAGCACCTGGTTCCCACGGCCGGCCAGGGCCAGCGACAGCTCCCGGATCCCCGGGACGTCCTTGCTGAATCGACCCCCCGGGGTCACCACGATGGGCGGACCGTCCCCGATGAGCTCGTAGGAGATGGCGGTGCCGTCGACGGTGCAGGTGGCCATGGCCCATCCTCCCACCACCCTCCACGCCGATCGTTCGATGGCTATTCTCTCTTGTCGGCACAGAGAGGAGCGAGCATGGCTCTCCCGCTCGATCAAGTCAGAGTCGTCGACGCCGACACCCACCTGACCGAACCCCACGACCTGTGGACCAGCCGGGCACCGGCGTCGTTGAAGGACCGGGTGCCCCATGTGGCCACCGTCGACGGAGGCGCCACGTGGGTCGTCGAAGACCAGGTCCTCGGCCGGGCCGGGGCCGGCGGCGTCATCGACCGCAATGGCGTGAAGGGCCGGTCCTTCGAAGGCCTGTACGAATGGGAGATCGAGCAGGCCCACCCCGGCGCCTATGACCCGGTGGCCAGGGTGGCGCTCCTGGACGACATCGGCATCTACGCCCAGATCATCTTCCCGGGGGTCGTCGGCCTGGGCGGCCAGAAGCTGGCCGACCTGGTCAAGGACGTCAACCTGAGAACGCAGTGCACGGAGATCTTCAACGACTTCAACGCCGAGGTCCAGGCCGGATCGGACAACCGACTCCTGCCCATGGCCATCCTGCCCGCCTGGGACATCGAGGCCAGTGTCCGTGAGGCTCGCCGGGCCAAGAGCCTCGGCCTCCGCGGCATCAACCTGACGTCGGACACCCAGGACCTCGGCGCCCCGGATCTGGCCAGTCCGGCGTGGGACCCTCTCTGGGATGCCTGCAGCGAGCTGGAGCTCCCGGTGCACTTCCACATCGGGGCCAGCCTGACCACGATGAATTACTTCGGCACCTATCCATGGCCCTCCCACGACGACGACGTCAAGTTGGCCATCGGGGGGACGCTCCTGTTCATCGGGAACGCCCGGGTGATCGTGAACATCATCTGCTCCGGCCTGCTCGAGCGCTTCCCCGAGCTCAAGATCGTCTCGGTCGAGAGCGGCGCCGGGTGGATCCCGTTCATCCTGGAGGCCCTCGACTACGAGATCACCGAGAACGCACCCCTGGCCCGGACCAGGCTGTCTCTGACCCCGACCGAGTACTTCCGCAGGCAGATCTACGCCACGACATGGTTCGAACGGACCAACCTGCCTTCGATGGTTTCGGCCGTGGGCGAGGACAACATCATGTTCGAGACCGACTATCCGCATCCGACCTGCCTCTACCCGGACCCGCTCAAGACGGCCGAGGAGAACATGCGGGAGCTCAGTACCACGGCCCAGCGAAAGATCCTCGGCGAGAACGCCGCCCGCCTGTACCACCTGTAGCTCTCCTCGTCTCCTCCCGGCAGGCCCCACCCCGGGCACGGCGATCGGGGTTCGAGCCCCCATGCTCCGGTGACCATCCGATTGACCGCAGCACAACCCTCCTCTTATCGTTCTGGCTCGGGGAGCCACCCCGGTGCTCGAATTCCCGGGGGAGTGCCTCGAGATCCGGGTTCGAAGAGAGGGAGGATCGTCGATGACTGATTCGGGTACGACAACGGAACTCCGATTCGATCCACCCGGCCCCGGGTTCTGGGCCCTGGATGCGGTGCACTTCCCCCGACCGGCGACCCGTTACTGGGCGCAGACCCATCCCGAAGCCATCAAGCGGGGCACCAACGATTTCGCCCGCTATTACGGCCTGCTCCTCGACGGGATGGAGATGGCGTACCCCAACGGCTTCGCCTACAGCTCCATGCGGATGGCGCCGGAGGAGGAGATCCCTCAACGTTTCCAACGGGCCGAGGAGGTGGTCGAGAAGAAGCTCTGGCGGGAGCAGCTGCGCGAGTGGGACGAGAAGGTCAAGCCGGCTTCGATCGCCGAGCATCGGGCCATCCAGGCGGTCGATCCCGACGCCCTCGGCGACGAGGAGTTGATCACGTATCTCACCAGGTGCCGCGACCATCACGCCGCCATGATGGCCCAGCACATGCGGTTCACGGCCGGGGCCATGATCCCGACCGGGGACTTCCTCGTGCACGTCGGGGACTGGACCGGGCTCCAGCCGGCCGAGCTGCTCGGTCTCATGCGTGGTTCGGCTTCGGTGTCCGCGGGCGGGTCGGCCGAGCTCGAGCGGCTGATCACCGCCATCGGGGATGATCCCCCGGCGCTCGAGCTCCTGGATTCGGGGGGCGATCCCGGTCAGGTGCTCGATGCGCTGCGCTCCCTCGGGGGCGAACAGGGACCGGCCGTGTCCGGCTACCTCGACTTCGTCGGGTACCGGCCGCTCGACGGATTCGACATCTCCGAGCCCGCCGCTCTGGAGCTGCCCGACGCGCTGCTCCGGGCCATCCGGATCGCCGTGTCGGGGCGAGATCAAAAGGGCTCGGACGTCGAGGACCGGACGGCCGACATCCGCCAGAAGGTTCCCGAAGAGCACCGCAACGAGTTCGACGAGCTCCTGGGTGAGGCCCGGCTCACCTACCGACTCCGCGACGAGCGTGGGATCTACAGCGACATCTGGGCCTCGGGTCTGATGCGGCGGGCGGTCCTCGCCGCCGGCCGTCGCCTGGCCGACAGGGGTCGGATCAGTGACGCCGAGCACCTCGTCGACGCCAGTCTGGATGAGATGTGCTCGCTGCTCTCCGGCTCGGGCGGCCCCTCGAGCGACGAGCTCGCCGGACGGTTCGAGTACCGGGCCACCCATTCGGCCAAGGACGCGCCCCCGTTCATCGGAACGCCACCGCCTCCTCCGCCGGACCCGTCCGGGCTGCCACCCGCGGTCGCCCGGTTGATGCGTGCGACCGGCATCGCCATGGGCGAGGTGTTCGGGAGCTCCGAGACGCCCCACGAGGAGCATCTCCTGCGCGGCCTGGCGGCGAGCCAGGGTGTCTACGAAGGGCCGGCGCGCCGCGTGTCGGGTCCATCCGAATTCGGTCGGATCGTCCAGGGAGACGTGCTCGTGACCGAAGCGACCTCGGAGGCGTTCAATATCCTCCTGCCGCTCCTCGGGGCCATCGTCACGGACAACGGAGGGTTGCTCTCCCACTCCGCCATCGTCGCCCGCGAGTACGGGATCCCGGGCGTGGTCGGCACGCGGGAAGCGACCGACCTCATCCCCGACGGGACACAGGTGCGAGTTGACGGGGACGCCGGCGAAGTCCACGTGCTGGCGTGAAGGAAGTCGTCCCCCTGGCCAAGGCGCACGAAACGGCGGTCTTCGGGTCGAAGGCGGTCGGACTCGGCGACGCCGAGCGCAACGGTCTCCACGTCCCGCCCGGCGTCGCCCTCTCGGGCCCCGTCGTCGAGGCCGTGGCCGCCGGGGAGGACCGGGCCATGGCCAAGGTGGCCAAGGCGGTCCGGACCCTGCAGGTGCCGCTGGCCGTGCGATCGTCGGCCGTGGACGAGGACGGGGCAGAGGCCAGCTTCGCCGGCCAGCACCTCACGCTGCTCAACGTCCCGTCGCTCAAAGAGCTGCCGTCGGCCCTGCGGGACATCTGGTGGTCGGCGAACTCGGACTCGGCCATCACCTACCGGCAACGGGTCGGCCTCTTCACCCGCCCCAGCATCGGGGTGGTCATCCAGACCCTGTTGGATCCTGACGTCGCCGGGGTGATGTTCACCGAGAATCCGGTGACCGGGGCCGACGAGCGGGTCATCGAAGCCAGCTGGGGCCTGGGCGAGGCCGTGGTCGCCGGCCTCGTCATCCCGGACCACTTCCGGCTCGACCGGTCCGGTCAGGTGCTCGAGCGCAAGCCGGGGCGCAAGACCATCGCCGTGCACTCCGTCGCCACCGGGGGGACGGTCGAGGAGGAGGTTCCGTCCGACCGGGTCGAGCAACTCTGCCTCGACGACGGCCGGCTCGAGAAGTTGAGCCAGCTCGCATCGCGGTGCGAGCAGGTCTACGGACCCGGACGCGACATCGAATGGGCGTTTGCCGGAGACACGCTCTACCTGCTCCAGTGCCGGGCGGTCACGACCGGGCGGTCGCCCGAACCGGCCGCGGAGACCGACCCGGCGGCCGGCGATCCCGTCGAGACCCTCAAGCTTGTTCCGCTCTTCGCCGAGCTCGACCGAAGAGAGCTCGACCAGATCGCACGCCTGTTGAAGGAGCGCCGGTTCTCCCAAGGTGAAACCGTGGTCATGGAGGGTTCGGGGGGCGCCGCGTTCTTCCTGATCGACTCCGGTGAGGCGACGGTCACCATCCGCGGCGTGGAACAGGTGACCCTGCGGCGGGGCGATTACTTCGGCGAGATCGCGCTGATCGACGAAGGACCGCGTGCGGCGACGATCACCGCCTCGAGCGAGCTCGTCTGCTACGGACTCACGTACTGGGAGTTCCGTCCGCTCGTCCAGGAGAACGGTGCCATCGGCTGGAAGCTGCTGCAGTCGATGGCCAAGAAATTGCGGGCCGCCCAGCAGGACTGACGGCTGCTCTGAACCGGCCCGTCGCACATTTCCGGGTGCGAGCACCACGCTGGGTGGCACAACGGACCCTCCGAAGCCCTGGGCACGGCACACCGCACCCCATCGGCCCTACAGTGAGGCGGTGCAGACCATCTGCGGTGGGGCTTGGTCGACATGAAAACGGAAAGCTGGCGGTGGAAATTGATGTTTGTCATCGGGGGATCGGTGGTGATGGCGGCCGGCTGCGGGACGGCGACGCCGACCGCGGCTCCAACCCTGATGGCCGCCGGCCAACTCCCGAGGTCCGCCTTCCCGGCCGGGAACGCGGCGGGTTCGGCCGGGGGGAAGTCGGCCACGGCCACGGTTCCGTTGGCCAAGCAGAGCCCGACCACGGCGCTGTTCACTGCCATCGGCATCTTCCAATCCTGCCTGACCGGCATGGGCGTCAAGTTCATCGGCGCCCCCGGTGCGGGCGGTTCGAGTGCCGCGGTCAACAATCCCACCTATCTCAAGAGCCTGACCACCTGCGCGGCCCAGAGCAACATCGTGCAGGCACTCAAGACCGAGCAGAGCGCCCAGGAAGACCTGACGCCGAAGCAGGTGAAGGTCGAGAACCAGGACTATCTGAAGTGGCGGACCTGCATGATCGGACGTGGATGGCAGATACCGGTGCCGACACCGAATGCCAAGGGGCTGCTCTTCTCCTTCGGGGCGACAGGAGGAAGCACGTCCGAGATAAAGCCACCGCCAGGGCAGAGCATCCTCTCCAGCCCTGACCTGTCTGCCTGTGCCGCCAAGGCGCAGGCCGGTGGTTCGTAACGGGGATGCGGATGCCGAGGATGACCCGCAACCGGAAGATCCTGGTGGCCGCCGTGGTCATCGTGGTGGTGGCCGCCGGCATCACCGTGGCCCTCAACGGCGGGGGCAGCGCAACCGGCCAGGGCGAGGTCGCCATCTTCAGCAGGGTGCAGACCCGTTCGCTCCAGAACACCGTCACCCTCACCGGAACGCTGGCCCGCAAGTCGATCCGCAACATCACCAGCGCGACCCAGGGGATCGTCAGCTCGGTCACCTCCGCCGACGGCTCGACGACCCGCACCGGTCAGACGATGTTTGCCATCAACGGTCGGGACGCCATCGCCGAACAGGGCACGGTTCCCTTCTTCCGCTCACTGGCGCCCGGAGACCAGGGCGACGACGTGCTGCAGCTGAAGAAGATCCTTGCCGCCGCGGGGGACTACCCGGGCCCGCTCGACAACTACTTCAACCAGCAGACCCAGTTCGCGCTGGCCCAATGGCAGGCCCAGAACCACTATCCCAACTCGACGCCCGCCAATCCGGAGGCCGTGACCGTCTCGCTCGAACAGGGGACCGGGTACGAGCTCGGAGACGAGGACTCTGCGCCCCTCATCATCGGTCCACCCCCGGCGCAGACGACGGCCGACCGCACAGGGGGCACGCGTCGGCATACCGCCGTGTTCGAGTCGGACGTGTCCCATGTGGCACCGGTGGTCCTCACCATCCAATCGGTGGCCAGCCAGGTCTCCGAGGGCATGGCCGCCACCTTCGTCATCAGTGCGTCTGCGGCATCCACCAGCGCCATCACCGTCAATCTGAGTGCCGGTGGGACGGCAGGGAGCCAGAGCATCGTGACGCCACCGGCATCGGTCACCCTCCCTGCCGGCGAGACGTCGGTGTCGGTGCCGGTCCAGACCCGGTCCACCACCACCTTGGCATCCAATCCGGTGGTGAGCATCACCATCGCCGCCGGCTCCGGGTATTCGATCGGGTCCCCGGCCTCGGCGTCGACCACCATCGAGAACACCAACGTTCCGGCCCTGAGCATCACCGGTGGCACCACCGTCTCACCGGGCGGCTCGGCGACGCTCACCGTGACGGCCAACCAGGCACCGCTCCAGAACCTTCAGGTCGAGCTCAGTGTGTCGGGCAGTGCCACTCCGGGGACCGATTACGATCCCGTCGATCCCGTCCTCACCATCGACGCCGGGACCACGTCGGCGAGTGTCACCGTCAACACGACCAGGAACACGGTCATCCAGCCGAACAAGTACATCGTCGTCTCGATCGAACCCTCGCCGACGACCTACACGGTGGCTGCCCAGGGCTCGTCGGTCATCACCATCAACGGGAGCAACGCCCTCCCGACGGTGACGCTGACCTCGGCCACCACCTATCTCCAGAAGGGCCAGCCCTACGAGGTCTCCGTCGGTCTGAGCGAAGCGGTCAGCACGCCCCTCACCATCCAGCTGACCTACGGAGGCAGCGCTCAGCAAGGCACCGACTACACGGTCCCGAGCGGAAGCATCGTCATCGCGGCCGGCCAGACCTCGGGAGAGGTGGAGATCCCGACGGTGACGAACAACACGGTCGAGTCCGATCGTGTCCTCGATGTCTCGCTGGCCCCGAGCTCGGCCTACCAGATCGGCACGCCGAACAGCACGTCGGTCACCATCACCTCGTCCGTCGTCCCGATGCTGACCATCGCGGCCAGCACGTCCACCATCCCCCAGGGGGGGGCGGCGTCGTTCACCATCACCGCCAACCAGGCCCCGGCCAAGGACACGTCGGTGAGCTTTGCCGTCGAGGGCACCGCGCAGGCCGGCCAGGGCTACGTGCCACTGGCCGGAGCCGCGCTGCTCCCGGCCGGGCAGACCCAGGTCACCGTGGTCCTGCAGTCCCTCCAGACCAACATCGAATTCGAACCGACCGACATGATCGTCGGAAACTGGCCCACCCGGGTCGGACAGGTCAACGTGAAGGCGGGCGACACCGTCGAGCCCGGGGAGGCGATCCTCAACCTGACCGAGCCGAATCTGAGCGTCACCCTCCAGGCCTCGGCCGCCGACCGGAGTGAGCTCAGCGTGGGCCAGCCCTGCACCGTCCAGATCTCCGGCGAGAACAACCAGGGCAACGGGGTCATCACCGAGCTCGACAGTGACCCCACCGAGGTCAGCTCGGGAACGGGGGGCCAGTCGTCCCAGGTCTACGAGGGCAAGATCGAGGTGTCCGATCTCACCGGCGCCGACGGTTCCCAGGTGTCGATCAACGTCGTCACCCAGCAGGTCGACAACGCCCTCACCGTGCCCATCGCGGCCGTGAAGCAGAACGGGACGGGCGGCGATGTGGTCCGGGTGGTCAGCCTGGCCAAGGGAGGCAGGATCACCGAGGTTCCGGTGACCACCGGCCTCACCGAGGGCTCCTACATCCAGATCACCGGGGGCCTGCGGATCGGACAGCTGGTGATCGTGGAAGTCACGACGTAACCGTGGGTCCCACGCTGGAGGAGACCCCGCCTGGCGGCACACCCGAGGTCCGGACGTTGCCCCTCCTCGAGCTCGAGTCGGTCTCACGCGTCTACGGCGAGGAGATCGAGGTCTACGCGTTGCGCGACGTGTCCCTCCGGGTGCTTCCGGGCGACTTCATGTCCATCGTCGGGCCCTCGGGGTCCGGGAAGTCCACCATGCTGGGCCTGCTCGGCGTGCTCGACCTGCCCACCTCGGGGGTCATCCGTGTCGCCGGGCAGGACGTGAGCACCCTCGACGATCCGACCCGCTCCAGGCTCCGTGGGAATTCGATCGGATTCGTGTTCCAACAGTTCCACCTCATCCCGCATCTGACCGCGCTCGGAAACGTGGAGACGGCCCTTCTCTACCGCAATCTCCGGCCCAATGAACGCCACGAGCGCGCCCTGGCCGCGCTGGACCGCCTGGGTCTGGCCAAGCGGGCCGACCATCGACCGGTCCAGATGTCCGGCGGGGAGCAGCAGCGTGTCGCCCTGGCACGCGCCATCGTGACCGACCCGCTCATGATCCTCGCCGACGAGCCGACCGGGGCGCTCGACTCGGTCAACGCCGCCCACGTGCTCGACATCTTCCGCAGCCTGCAATCCCCCGACCGGGCGGTCGTCATGGTCACCCACGACATGACGGTCGCCTCCACCGCGCACCGGTTGGTGTCCATGCGCGATGGGCGCATCGTGGCCGACGACCGCCGCGAGGAACCGGCCCGATGAGCGACTTCGACGACCTCCTCGGTGTGGCGTGGTCCGGCCTCAGGGCTCGCAAGATCCGCACGCTGCTGATCATGCTGGGCCCGATCATCGGGGTCGCGGCCATGGTCAGCGCGGTGGGCCTGACCGAGAGCGCCAAGGGAGCGCTTCAGAGCCAGCTCTCCACGCTCGGGACCAACCTGATCATCGCCCAGGCCGGTGGCACGTTCGGATCGCAGAACCCGACCTTCACCAGCGACGCCGTCGAGCGGGTCGAGAACGTCTCCACGGTGACCAGCGCGTCGGCCACCACCAACCTCTCGGGCGTGGTGTCGCTGCCGATCCAGGGGGCCAGCACCTACTATCAGGCCTTTCCCGTGCCGGTGCGGGCCGCAGACGACAACCTCCCGTCGGTCCTCGGTGTCCCGGTGGTCAACGGGCGGTGGCTGAACAGCGCCGACACCCGGCTGCACACGCGGGCGGTTGTCCTCGGTGAGGGCATCGCCCAGCAGTACGGCTACCTGCCGGGGGAGATCCGCACCATCCGGCTCAACGGCACCAACTTCGGTGTGGTCGGGGTGCTCGGCTCTGTTGCGCTCGACCCCGAGCTGAACGACGCAGCCTTCGTCACCCAGTGGGCGGCGAAGAACATCTTCCACACCGACGGGCGGCCCAACCAGCTCTACATCCGGGCGGTGCCGGGCAGCACCCAGGCGACCGCCAACGCCATCCCGACGGCACTCAATCTGGGCGGACCCACCCAGACCTCGACCCAGATCCCGAGCGATGTGCTCCAGGCCGCCGCCCAGGCCAACAAGACCCTGCAGCAGGTGGCCCTCCTCGCCGGCCTGTTGGCACTGACGGTGGGCGGGATCGGAATCGCCAACGTCATGTCCATCTCGGTCATCCAGCGGTCGGCCGAGATCGGGATCCGGCGCGCCGTCGGCCACAGCCGGTCCAAGATCGGTACCCAATTCCTCCTCGAATCCTTGTTCGTCGGCGTGCTCGGCGGAGCACTCGGAGCCGTGCTCGGGGTGCTGATCGTCTACACCGTCTCCGCCTTCCAGGGCTGGGTGGTGGTCATCGCCTACCGCGACATCCCCATCTGGATGGGACTCGCTCTCCTCGTCTCGGTCACTGCGGGCCTCTACCCGTCGATCAAGGCGGCCCGCCTGGAGCCCCTCGAGACACTCCGCCTCGGCTGAGCACAGCGGCCGCGCCTTCCCGATCACCATGAGCTCCGATCTCCCGGACGGGCCGAGCCAGTCCGCCGTGCGCTGACGGCAGGGTCCGGATGACCTCGGCTCCCCCTCGTCCCGGCTCCCGGCTCGAGTCGGGTGTTCCCCCGGCAGGCACGAGCGACCAGCGGCTCTTCCCTCCCCAATGGCTCCTGGTGGTGGCCGCCGTCCTCTTCAATTACTGGTTCCTGAGGGCCGAGGTGCTGCCCGTCGCCTACCTCAACGACAGCTCGGTCCACGAGCAGATGGTCCGCTTCGCCACGGCCAGGCTCGAAGGTGGTCATCTCCCCCAGACCAGCTGGTTCCCCTACCTCGGGCTCGGATCACCCCAGTTCCTGCATTACCAGAGCCTCCCGTCGACCATCACCGGTGCGGCCGGGGTCCTCATCGGATCGGACCGGGCCTTCACCTGGAGCCTGTATCTGCTGGTGTCCCTGTGGCCGGTGACGGTCTACCTGGGGGTCCGCGCCCTACGCTTCGACCGGTGGACGGCGTCGGCCGCCGCGCTGATGTCCCCGTTCATCGTCAGCACCATCGGTGTCGGTTTCGAGACCAAGGCATACGTGTGGACCGGATTCGGTGTCTGGACCCAGTTGTGGGCCATGGTCACCCTTCCCCTGGCCTGGGGATACTGCTGGCAGGCCATCAGCGGGGGGCGGAGGTACCTGCCTGCCATCGCCTTGGCGTCCCTGACCGTGATGCTCCATTTCGAAACGGGTTACCTGGCGCTCGTCCCCATCGCGCTCTTCCCGTTCCTCACGCCGTCCGAGCTGAAGCCCCGGGTGACCAGGGCGCTGGTCGTGGCCGGGGGGACGCTGGCCGCCACCGCCTGGGTGACCATTCCCCTGCTCTTTTCGGCCCGGTGGGCCTCCGTCAACGAGATCCTCCGTGGGACCGCGCTCGAGAACGGCTACGGCGCCCGCCGCGTCCTCGGGTGGCTGGTCTCCGGTCAGCTCCTGGACGCGGGCCGCCTCCCCGTCCTGACGCTGCTAGCCGGCATCGGGCTCGTGGTCTGCCTGGCCCGGTTCCGCCAGGACGAGCGCGGGCGTGTCCTTCTCGTCCTGCTCGTGATGAGCCTGCTCCTCTCGTTCGGCCGTACGACGTTCGGGTCGCTGGTCGAGGTGATCCCGGGCAGCACCGACATCTTCATGAGGCGTTTCATGTCGGGCATCCAGCTGGCCGCGTTGTACCTGGCCGGGGTCGGGGCCACCACCGCGTCCGCCGGCGTGCTCTCCCTCATCCGCCGGTGGCGGAACCCCGGGTGGGCGCCAGGCGGGACCGGGACGTGGGTACGACGGTCGAGCGGGGTCGCCGTCGCCCTCCTGGCCGTTCTGGCCTTGGCCCCGGCGTGGACCCAACTGGCAGCCGGCGATCGGCACAATGCCGCGGCCATCAACGATCAGCGAGCCGCCGACGGCCGCCAGGGGGCGGTCATGGCGCCCATCCTGGACCGGATCCGCAGATCAGGTGACGGGCGCGTCTACGCCGGGTCCCCGGACAATTGGGGGGAGGACTTCGCGGTCGGCACCGTGCCCGTGTTCAAGTACCTCGAGAGCCAGGACATCGACGAGGTCGGATACACGCTCCGCACGGCATCGCTGATGACCGACCCGGAGTACTTCTTCGACCAGTCGAATCCGGGCGATTACAAGCTCTTCGGGGTCCGGTACATCCTTGCGCCCGAGGGAAGGCGACCACCGGTCCCGGCCAGGCTGGTCATGGTCCGGGGACCGTACGCCCTCTGGGAGCTGCCCTCCGTCGGTTACGCCTTCATCGCCGGGGTCGTGGGCACGCTCACCGAGAACCGGGCCGACGTCGGACTCCGGTCGGTGCCCTACCTCCGCTCGGCATTGCCCGGAGAGGGGAAGGCGCTCCTCGTGAACTACGCCGGAGCCCGTGCGCCGGCCGTGCCTGCAACCGAGCGTCCTCCGGCCGCGGCGGGAGAGGGAGTCGTGCTCTCCGTGCACGCCCGGCTCGACCAGGGCTCGGCCCGGGTGGTCGTCCGGATGCGGCAACGTGGCCTGGTGGTGCTGTCGGCGTCTTTCGATCCGGGTTGGACCGTGGTCGTCGACGGCCGGGCCGCGCATCCGATCATGGTGGCACCGGCCCTCGTCGGGGTCAGCGTGGGGCCGGGTACCCACCAGGTGGTCTTCCGGTACCGGGGCTTCTCCTTCTACGGACCGCTCCTGCTCGTCACCCTCGCAGTCCTGGTCATCGCCCTCTTCTACGACCACAGGAGAAGGAGCAGGCGGACAAGAGCGAAGGTGTGACGACGCGGGGCACGCTCATCCCCCGGCACCGGAGGTGGCGCCGACCTGGCCGCCGGAACCTGACGTCGATCCGCCGACGGTGGCACTGCCGGGGGCCTGCGTGACACCGGCGCTCCCGTTCCCCGACGTCGCTGCCCCATTGCTCCCAGAGGAGGTCCCCGCGGCACCGCCCGGCGTGCCACCTGCCCCGGCGTTCCCCGCCCCGGCGCTGCCCGTTGCTCCACCTGCCCCCGCGTTCCCCGCCCCGGCGCTGCCCGTTGCTCCACCGGCTCCCGCCCCGGCGCTGCCCGTTGCTCCTCCTGCTCCCGCCCCGGCGCCGGCGCTGCCCGTTGCTCCACCCGGACTGCCGCCTGTCCCGGTCCCCGTGTTGCCCGCCCCCGTGTTGCCCGCCCCCGCAGTGCCCGCCCCCGCAGTGGCGGCGCCTCCACCCGACTGTCCGGTGTTGCCGGCGCCGGTGGTGCCGGCACCGGTGTTGCCGGCACCGGTGTTGCCGGCGCCGGACGTACCCGCCGAAGCACTCGAGCTGCCGGTATTGCCGGTGCCCCCCGACGTGCCCGAATTTGCGGTGACACCGACGCCGTGCGGATTGGACCCGAACGAACCGTCATAACCGGCATCGCTGTTGGCGCTGGTGGTCAGCAGGGCAACCGAAACCCCGATGGCGACCAGCAAGGCGAGCCCGACCGTAGCCACCGTGACCGGATTCCGGACCCATCGACGGCGCCGGTCCCGGCCGACGGTGCTCACCTGCCGGTCCTGCCATCGATGGATCCGAGCCGGAGCCGGTGCCGTGCCGTTCGTGCTCCCAGAGTCGGTTCCGACCAACCCGCAGTGTGCATCGATCGTTCCTTTCGCAACCCGGTCTCCCGACCTCCACCTCCGGTGACGGGCTGCTCGGAGCGGCGGATCGGGTCAGACGACGCCGACCAAGCATGGCACGGTCCATGGCCCGGCAACCCTCCCTGGCCCGGCGACGGCATCCGAGCGGCTGATCCGGCTGGGCCAGAGGGTCCCGAACCGGTGGGGCAGGCCCCGGCGGGGGTCACTCCGACCGGTGATCAGAGGCGACAATTGAGCTCTGAACTGGAGTTTTGCCCGATCCGGAAGAATTCCAGAGAAATTGCTCAAGTTCGAGCCGGCCCGTGCCGATAGTGGTCACGTCAGGTCCGTCGAGCCGGGTTCCGCCACCTTGCTCCGGGCCTGGCCTTGACCCCGGGTGCTCGATGACGGGCGCCACGCTGCCGGAGGGCGAGCCCGCAGGCGGGCCGGCTCCCGAACCGGTCAGTGCTTGAGTTCGACGACGACCTCCAGGTAGTCCTCCACGCCGACGTTGCGGGCCCGCTCGACCCCCCCACGCCGGACCGGTACCACGGCCCCCGGCACCACGTCGGCCTCGAAGTAGTCGCGGAACGGCCCTTCCGAGTCCGCCTCGGGAACCACCGCGATGCGGTCACCGGCCACCTGGACGAGCAGGTGGTCGAGCTGGTGGCGGTGGATGTCGCCCTCTTCCCCCGGGGCCAGGCGCACTTCCCAGACACGCACCCGGTCGTCCTCGTGGAGCAGTCTGGTCCCGACGTCGCCCATGGGCCGCCCGGTCATCGTCCGCCCTCCTCGGTCAGTCCCGCCCCCCGGAGACAGAAGCGCACCACATGGTCCACCTCCGATGCCGAAGGCCGTGTCCGCAGGATCAGGTGAGCGTGGAGGACCCCGAACACCAATCGGTAGATGGCCTCGGCATCGTCGCGGGCCCCGGTGGCCGACGACGCCGCGGGAGACACCGCGGCGAGGGGCTCGACCAGGAGACCCACCAACAGGTCGACCGACTCACGTTGCTCCTCGGGGAACAGCTCCGACAGCCGGGCCTCATTGGCCGCGAAGGGGCGGGTGCGCGCCGCCGCCCGGGCGTTCGAGGCCTGGGCCAGGACCCCTTCGATCCACGACCGGATCTTGGCCGTCGTCGAATCGGCCGACTCCATGCGCAGCACCAGGTAGTCGACGAGCCGCCGCCGGCCGTCATCGAGCAGCACCAGCATGAGCTCGTCCTTGGAGCGGAAGTACCGGTAGAAGCCCTGTGTGGACAGACCGCAGTGAGCGAGGATGTCGCGCAGGGACGGTTCGAGACTGCCGGTCCGCTCGATGAAGTCGTACGTCGCCTCCACGATCCGCTGCATCTCGCGGGCGTATTCGGACTGCCGGTCGATCGTGGTGCGTTCGACCGCCTGTCTGGCCAAGGTCTCGGTCATGCGCGGCATCGTGTTCCTCGTTTCCGGGGCGGACCTTCCTCAGTTTTCCGGGGCGGGCCTTCCAGCACGGCGTTCGCCCACTCTAAGATCACTGTTCTTCACCAGCAAGACCAGTGAGGCCACGACATGCCGGGAACCAACGGTCCATGGGGATCGGGCGGGGATCCAGGGTGGTCCTGTGGTCGGGGACCGAGCTCGACGCCGTCCCGCTGTTCGCGGCACTCAGCAAGCTGGGCGCCCTCTTCATCCCGGTCAACGGCCTCCTCGGCCCGGACGAGGCCGAAGAGATCGTCTCTCGGTGCCACCCGCACCTCCTGATCACCGACGGTGGACACACGGTGCCGCCGGGGGCACCGACCAGCACCACCCTCGGCGACCTCGGGGCTCTGGCCGACGGGCAGAGCGCCACCCCGGTCGATGTGGAGGGCGTCTCGGGAGCAGCTCCACACGTCGCCTTCTTCACCAGCGGGAGCACCGGCAGCCCCAAAGGCGCCGTTCTGTCCCACGCCACCAGCTACCTTCGAACCCATCCCGGCGCCCTTCTGGAGCCCCGAGGGGCAATGGTCTGCCCGTACCCGCTCTTCCACATGGGGGCATGGACCATCGCCCTCCAGCAGTGGCAGGCCCGCGACGCCGTGATCCTCCTCGACTCGACGGGAGCCGAGGAGATCTGCGACGCGGTCGCCCGCCATCATGCGACCCGCATCAACTGCGTCCCGGCTGTCTGGCAGCGGATCATCGACCACCTCGACTCGTCGACCGGACACCCGCTGTCGTCGATCCGGTTCGCCGACACCGGCACGTCGGAGACCAGCGTCGACTTCCTCATGGCCATCGAACGCACCGTGCCCCAGGCCTACCTCCGCGTCTTCTACGGGTCGACCGAGGCCGGCAGCGTGGCCTGCCTCGACCATGCCGACATCCGCCGGAAGCCGTGGAGCTGTGGGCCCCCGGCTCCCGGCGTCAAGGTCCGCATCGGCCCGGAGGGGGAGCTCTCGGTCTCCAGCGCGCACCTGTTCGACGGGTACCTCGACGATCCGGAGGCCACGTCGGCGTGCCTGGTCGACGGCTGGTACCTGACCGGTGACCTGGCCGATGAGGACGACGACGGGTTCCTCCGCATCATGGGCCGGACCGGCGATCTGGTCCGCACCGGCGGCGAATCGGTGGCGCCGGCCGAGGTCGAGGTCGTACTCGCCGCGCACCCGGGAGTCCGCGAGGTGGTCGTTCTCGGCCTCCCCGACCCGGCGTGGGGTGAGGTGGTGTGCGCGGTCATCGTGACCGACCCCGATGCGCCCACTCCGACCCTGGCCTCACTCCGGGAGCTCTGCGCCGGACGGCTGGCCCCCTTCAAACATCCCCGGCGGGTGGAGGTGGTGGATTCGCTACCCCGGACCGCAGCCACCGGCCAGGTCCGACGGGGCGAGCTGGCCGAGAGGTTGTGGGGTGGGTGATCGGGTTGCAGAACACCGTTCTCTGTTCATAGGATCACTGTTTTATGGAGCGTGAGCTGATTCATGGAGCGTGAGCTGTTTTATGGAGCGTGAGCTGATCTTGACGGGGATCGGGGGCCAGGGGATCCAGCTGGCCTCGGCCGTCGTGGCCCGCGCCGCGGTGGACGAGAACCGTGAAGTCCAGGTGTTCGGGAGCTACGGCGGGATGATGCGGGGCGGCCCCACCGAATCGACCGTCGTGATCGCCGACCGCCCGGTCGAGACCCCCCCGACCGTCGGCTCCGCCTGGTCGGTCATCCTCATGCACCACGACCACGCCGAGCAC
>JBEKOI010000044.1:0-17319 GCA_049521915.1 Acidimicrobiales bacterium
GGACGGCAAGGTCACGGACTACGGCTACTCCGGGGGCGGGTTGATGGGCTCGACCACTGCGGGAGTGGCCAGGTTCAAACGGGAGTTCGAGGCGGTGGCCCTCCCCGACTTGAAGCTGGAGCCCGAGGTCGGCGACGGATGGGTCCGGTTCACGCAGACCGCGGGCGGGCGCACCGGTCTCCCCGCCCCACGCCGGGTCCGGCGCCGGCCCTTCATCCAGTGGCAGGCGCCACTGGTGTGGTCGACAATGAGCCTCACGCTCCACGCCGACGGGCCTCCGGAGTTCGAGGTCCTCGGGGCCAGTCGGTTCCCCAGGCATTGGATCTTCGACGGCGAGGGCCACCTGGCGGCCAAATCGGGCCTGACCGACTTCCGCGACTGGTACCGCAAGTCCTTCGGCAAGCACACCCCGTGGGGGGACCAGGACTCGCCGGCCCTGATCACCGTGGTCGAGACGGCGCTCGAGCGCACGCTCTCGGTGCACATGATGGACAACGCCAAGCCGAAGTTCCGAAAGCTGAAGGCCGGGGAGACGCTTGTCACCGAGGGGGAGGAAGGGACCGATGTCTTCCTCGTGCTCGACGGAGTGATGAGGGTCGAGAAAGGTGGCGAGCGTGTGGCCGAGTACGGACCGGGCGCGGTGCTGGGTGAGCGGGCCGGGATGGAGACCGGAAAGCGCAACTCGACGCTGGTTGCCGTGACGGGCTGCCGGGTGGCGGTCGTGGCCCACGAGCTCATGGACAAAGAACAGCTGCGGGAGCTGGCCAAGGGCCACGGGGCCGAGGACTCGTAGGGCCGGGCACCGGACCGGCACTACGGGCGGGGGCCGGGCGCCCGGTTCAACCGATGAGGTTCTTGACCTTGGCCACGATGTCCACCGGGCGCTGGCCGCCGAGCGGGACGGGAATGACCTGGAGATGGGTGACGTCGGCCTCACGGAAGGCCGCTATCCGTTCGGCCACGTAGCTCTCGGGGCCGCACAGCGACATGGCCTCGAGCAATTCGTCGGGCACCAGTGCCTCCGCCTCGGTCTTCTTGCCGTCCAGGTAGAGGTTCTGGATCTTCTCCGCCGCCTCCTCGAAGCCGTAGCGGCGCACCACGTCATTGTAGAAATTCTTCCCCTTGGCCCCCATCCCCCCGACGTAGAGGGCGACCATGGGCCGGGCCAGATTGCGCAGGGCGGTCACCTCTTCACCTTCGCCGATGGCAACCAACCCGCCCACCGTGACCTGCAACGGCCCGAGAGCCGGATCCCGCTTGGCCGCTCCGGCATCGAGCGAGGCGCCCCACACCGACCGGGCCTTCTCCGGCATGAAGAGCATGGGGATCCACCCGTTGGCCACCTCGGCGGTCATGGCCACGTTCTTCTCGCCCAGCGCGGCCACCCAGATGGGGACGGACGAGCGGACCGGGTGGGCGATGATCTTGAGCGCCTTCCCGAGCCCGGTCCCCTCACCGGCCGGAAGCGGCATGTTGTAGTAGGTCCCCGAGTGCACCAGGGGTGCCTCACGCGCCCACACCTGACGGCAGACCTCGATGATCTCGCGGGTGCGGCCGATGGGCGCAGAAAAGGGCACCCCGTGCCAGCCCTCGATGACCTGGGGTCCCGACGAGCCCAGGCCCAGGTGGAACCGCCCTTCCGACAGCGTGTCGATGCCGGCCGCGGTCATGGCGATCAGCGTGGGGGTCCGGGTGTAGATGGGGAGGATGGCCGAACCGATCTCCACCCTGTCGGTGAGGGCGGCCAGGTACCCCATGAGGCTGGGCGAGTCCAGGCCATAGGCCTCGGCCACCCACACCAGGTCGAGGCCGGCCTTCTCCAGTTCGGCGACCTCGTTGGCGGCCTGCCGGAAGCCGCCCGAGTAGCTGAGCACGGTGCTGATCTTCATCGGTCCCTCTTTCCTGTCCGGTGACTGTCCCTAATCCCAGTAACGCACGCTCATCGACTGGCTGGCCGTGGCCAGCAGGGTGCCCTGCTCCGACCAGAGGTAGGCGATGCCCTGCCCGTAACCTCCGGCCAGCGCCTGGATGTGGATGTCACAGAGCACCCATTCGGTCGGGACCAGACGGACCACCCGCAGGGTGTTGTCGAGGCTCCGCGACATGACCCTGCGCCCGAGCGGCTGCGACACAGCCCCGGTGACGTAGTCGCCGATGATGGCCAGCGTCGCCGCCGAGGGCTCGAGATGGCCGGGTACGCGCGCCCACAACGCGCTGGTCGGCTCACCCGGGACTCCGAGCCCGGCACTGATCTCCTCGAAGGACCGGCCCGTGGCCTGGCGCACCTCGATGCGATCGAAGATCGAGGCGGACGCGAAGCCGGGGCGCAGGCGCGGGGAGCTCTCGTCGGGCGGAGGCACGTCCGGGGCGGTCACCCACACTCCCTCCGCGTCGAGTGTCCCGGGGGCGCCGGCGGCGGCGTTGACGGTGAGGATCTCCGCGTCGCCGACCCGGCCCACCACCCGGCCCTGGGTGATGTGGCGACCCTCTGCGGCCAGGGTGACGGTCAGGTCGAGGGTCGAGTGGGTCGGGGCATAGGAGAGGTACTGCGCCGTCGACCAGATCGTGGGACGCTCCGCCGCCTTCTCCAGAGCCACGAGGGCGGCGCCCAGACCGCACCCCCCGAAGAGGAAGTGGCCCGGGGTGCAGAGCTCGGGCACCACCTCCAGCCGCCAGTGCAGATCGTCGCCCACCGGCACCATGCCGAGGAATTGTTCGGCGTTGGTCACCCGGACACCCGGCCCCTGGTCACCTGGTCGGCGGCCGCATGCCGGCCGCGGCGGAGCGGTGGGACCGTTGCCGCCAGGACATCAGTTCCTCGGGACCTTCGACCACGGCATCTCCTTGTCGACCCGGACGTCGCCGGGCAGCCCGAGGATCCGTTCGCCCAGGATGTTGCGCTGGATCTCGGAGGTCCCGCCCTCGATCGAGTTGGCCCGCGACCGGATGAACATCTTGCGGGCCGAACCCGCCGGCCCGACCAGGCCCAGCGCCTCGGTCCTCCGCATGGTGTAGTCGTAGCCGACCATGGCGTCGGCTCCCATCAGATCGATGCACAGCTCGTAGACGCGCTTGTTCACCTCTGCGAACATCAGCTTGGCGATGGAGCCCTCGGGCCCGGGGTTTCCGGCCCGGCGATTCTGGCTCGCCCGCAGGTTGGTCAGGCGCAGGACCTCGGCCTCGATCCACAACTGCATGAGCCGGTCGCGAGCCACCGGGGTCCGGTGGGAGCCGTCGCTCCGCCAGATGCGCATCGCTTCGGCAATGGATCCCGAGCCTCGCACCGGCGGGCCGGTCCCTCCGCCGATGCTGGTCCGTTCGTTGGACAGCGTGGTCATGGCCACCCGCCACCCCTCGCCGACATCACCGATGCGGTCGGCGTCGGGGACCCGCACCTCGGTGATGTACACCTCGTTGAACTCCGCCTCCCCGGTCATCTGCCGCAGCGGGCGGACCTCGACACCGGGTGCGTGCATGTCCAGGGCGAAATAGGTGAGGCCCTTGTGCTTGGGCAGGTCCGGGTCGGTGCGGGTCACCAGCATCCCCCGGTCGGCGATGTGGGCCAGCGTGTTCCACACCTTCTGCCCGGTGATGACCCATTCGTCACCGTCACGGACGGCACGGGTGGCCAGGCCGGCCAGGTCCGAGCCGGATCCCGGTTCGCTGAACAGCTGGCACCACGACTCCTCGCCGGTGAACGTCCTGCGCAGCATCCGCTCGCGCAGTTGGTCCGAGCCGTGGGTGACCACGGTGGGGCCGGCCATGGTCAGCCCGAAGAACTCCCGCGCCCCGGGCGGCCTGGCCCCGGCCTCGCCCAGACGCCGGTCCACCTCGCGCTGGAGATTGGGGGGGAGGTTGAGCCCGCCATACCCCTCGGGGAAGGAGACCCAGGCCAGACCGAGGTCGAACTGCCGGGAGCGGAACTCCTCCACCGTGGACCGTCTCGGGTCCAGCTCCTCCAGCAGCTGGCTGGTCCGTTCGTGCACCAGCGTCGTCGGGTCGGCCATGCCAAGAACATACTCGCGGCGATTTCACCGGCCCCCGGGGGCGGGCCGGAGACCCTCACCGGGCCGGTTGGGCCGGGCCCGGAAGCCACCACCCGGTCATGGCTGGAGTCTGGCCATGCGCCACCCGTCGGGTCCGGGTTGGTACCGGAGCCGGTCGTGCAGGCGGTCGTCGCGGTTCTGCCAGAATTCGTACACTTCGGGCCGTAGCCGGACTCCTCCCCACCATGGCGGCCGCGGGACCTCCTGACCTGCGAATTCAGCCTCCCGGGCCCTCACCTCGGCATCCAGCAGGGAACGGCTCCCGACGACCTCGCTCTGATGTGAGGCATGCGCCCCGATCTGGCCGCCCCGGGGCCGGGTGGCGAAGTAGGCGTCAGACTCCTCCTCGCCGGTGCGTTCCACCGCCCCTTCGATCCGCACCTGCCGGCCGATCGGCTCCCAGTAGAAGAGCAGCGCGGCGTGCGGGTTTCCGGCCAGCTCGTTCCCCTTCCGGCTGTCGTAGTTGGTGTGGAAGACGAACCCGTCCTCCCCCCACGACTTGAGGAGCACCATCCGTACCGACGGTCGGCCGTCCCGACCGACGGAGGCCACGGCCATCGCCTCCGGGTTCGGCACCACCGCGGCGGCGTCGTCGAACCACCGTCCGAACTGCACCAGCGGATCCGGATCGGCATCACGCTCGAGGAGTGGTTCGAAGGGCCCGGGCACCCGTCCGACCCTACCGGGGATCGCTTCGATGCCCCATGGCCGCTCCGCCGGTAGATTCGCTCCTCGTGACCGGAGCCATCGATGTCCAAGCCGAACGCGCCCTCACGCCGGGGTGCACCACGGTCACCCACCTCAACAACGCCGGAGCGGCCCTGGCCACGTCGTCCACCGTGGGGGCCATGGTCGAGCACCTGCGACTGGAGTCGGAACGGGGAGGGTACGAGGCGGCGGCCATGGTGGCCGGGCGGTTGTCCGCGCTCCGCTCCTCGGCGGCCCGGCTGATCGGCGCCCGGGACGGTGACGTGGTGGTGACCGGGTCCGACACCCAGGGATGGGCCAAGGCCCTGTGGGGGTTCGCCCTGGGCGGCGGGATCGGCAAGGGACAGCGCCTCCTGGCCGACCGGATCTCCTACGACAGCCACTACCTGGGACTGCTCCAGGTGTGCGAGCTGACCGGTGCCACCATCGAGGTGGTGCCGAGCACCGGCGAGGGGACACTCGATGTCGACGGCCTGGCCGCCGCCCTCGAGCGGGGTGACGTCGCGCTCGCATCCCTGACCCATATCGGAACCCACCGCGGGCTGATCAACCCCGTGGAAGAGGCGGGGGCAGCCTGCCGCCGGGCCGGCGTCCCCTTCTTCCTCGACGCCTGCCAGAGCATCGGGCAGGTGCCGGTCGACGTGGAGCGCATCAACTGCGACGTGGCCACGGCCACCGGCCGCAAGTGGCTACGCGGGCCCCGCGGCACCGGGCTGCTCTTCGTCCGGGCCGAGTTCGCCGAACGGCTCCGGCCTCCGGGCATCGGCTGGGCGGGGGCACTGTGGGAGGACGCCGGCCACTACCGGCTGCGGCCCGGAGCCGAACGCCTGGCCGAATTCGAGGTCCCCGTCGCCGCCCACATCGGGCTGGGCGTGGCCATCGACCATGCCCTGGCCCTCGGGCTCGACGCCATCGCCGGACGGGTCGCCGGCCTGGGCGAACGCCTGCGGGCGGCTCTCGGTGCCGTCGGTGGTGTGGAGGTGCACGACGGGGGTACGCACCGATCGGGCATCGTCACCTTCACCTCGGACCGCGCCGCACCGGCCACGGTGGCCGCGGCGGCGACGGCGGCCGGCATCAACGTCTCGGTGAGCGAGGCCCCGTGGGCCCGGCTGGACATGTCGGCGCCCAACCCGACCTCGGTGGTGCGCGCCTCTCCCCACTACTACAACACCGAGGCGGAGCTCGATCGGCTGGTGGAGGTCGTGACCGCGCTGCCCGCCGGCTGACCTCGGGCCCGGCCCCGGCGAGGCGCCGGAAGGCTCACCGCAGTGTGTCGAGCACGGTGAGGGCGGTCTCCTCACCGGATCGGACAGCACCTTCCATGTACCCGTTCCACACCGAGGAGCACTCAGCTCCGGCCCAGTGGATGAGGCCGATCGGCTCGGTCAGGGACGCCCCGAAGTCGCCCCACACCCCGGGCGTGAAGTGGGCGCCGTAGCAGCCGCGGCTGAACTCCTCGGCCATCCAGTCCCGCTCGATGTACTCGACGGGGTGCGCCGCCTTCGGCCCGAAGTACCGGACGAAGCAGGACAGCGCGGCGGCGCGGCGCTCCTCGAGGGGCAGGCGGGCGGCGGCCCGGCCGTCGTTGGCCTCCATGAAGCCCATCAGCACCCCGGGGGATCCGTCCGGAGGTGAGTTGTCGAAGGTCACCTTGATCGGCCCCTGATCGGAGGCGGCCTGACCGGTGAGGCCGTCCGCCCGCCAGAACGGTTCCTGGTAGACGGCGTACAGCTTGATGACCGAGCCGGCGGGGAGTCGTTGGGTGAGCTGGTCCCTCCACGACGGGAGGGCGGGCGCGTACTCGAGCCGACCGGCGAGGGTGGGCGGGAGGGTGACGATGACCCGGTCGGCCTCCACTGCCTCACCGCTCCTCGTCGTCACCACCACGCGGCCCCGGTCCTGTGCGATGCCGCGCACCGGGCTGTCGAGGGTGACCCGGTCACCGAGGGCTGCCGCCATGGACTCGCTCACCCTGATCGATCCTCCGACGATGCGGTCCTGTTGGGCGCCCTGATCGGTGCTCAACAGACCTTCGAGGTCGGTTCCGGAGTGGGCGTAGAAGAGAGCGTGGAGGGCGGACAGGTTGCCGCTCTCGGCCGAGAACACCGCCTCGGTGGCCACCCTGAAGTACGTGCGACCGGTGGGCGTCCGGAGGTTCCGGACGATCCATGTCTCGAACGTCTGGTTGTCCAGGGCCTTGGCTCCCGGTGCCGTCCACGGCCGGTCGAGCGGCACCTTGTCGGCCAGGTGCTTGAACCGGGTCATGCCCTGGAAGAGATCGGCGAGCACGAACGGATTGAGCTTGGGCACGGCTCCCCGCTTGGACGCCATCCGGGTCTGCCGGCCGCCCAGGTCGATCACGTGCCGGCCAGTGTTGTAGGTCGGGAACGTCTCGAGCCCGAGCTCCTCGACCAGGGCGTACATGCGAGTCTGGGTCGGCCCCAGCCACTGGCCACCCAGCTCGATGGGTGTCCCGTCGGCGGTGGCCCCGCCCTCGGTCCGGCCCCCGACCCTCCCCCTCGCCTCGAGCACGAGCACCTCGGCCCCGGCCGCCTGCAGCGTCCGGGCGGCAGCGAGGCCGGACAGACCGGCTCCGATAACGACGACCTGGGTGTCGGTCACGATGCGAGCTCCTTGTCGATATGGGCGGCACGGTCGACGGCCTTCCACGAACGGCGCACCCACGACGGGCGGCTGTCGCCCAGGCGGGCTGCGGCCACATCCGCCAACCACCTGCGCTCGAGCTGGTCGGCTTCGGAGAAGGCCGACTCCGGCGTCGGGGGATCGGAGATCCAGCGGGCCTCGGTCCGGTCGCGGGCGTGCCGGTACCGGGCGAGCAGCGTTCCATAGGCATGCATCGTGGTCCGGTGGAGGAGCTCGTGCCGCCACCACCGGGTCCGGACATCGAAGACGTCGGTGGGTCGAGGCCCGAGGTCGAGGGGAGCGCAGACGGAGACCGGTTTGAAGAGCGACGTGCAGGGCGCCGACGTGGCCGTGGCCCAGTGGTGGGGCCGTCCCCGCAGGTCCGAGACCCACGAGGCGGTGGTCTGGCTCGACGCGAGCAGGCCGCCGGCATGGACACAGGGGGCACCGAGCCCACCGTGGACGAGGGACCACCGGGGCGCGGGCGAGCCGCCGTGGAGGCGCAACGCCTGCATCAGATCGGCGGGGCCGGTGGCTCGGCAGGCCGCCTTCTCGGTGATGCCGCGGCGTCTCGACGCCGAGGCCACCCATGTCCGGACCGGATCGCCGTGGGCCCTGGCGAACGACGGGATGGTGAACCCGTTGGAGATACTCCGACCGGGCCCGCGTACCGTCTCGGACGCCCACTGACGTCCGGCCGTCTCGACCACGAACGCCCCGGAGGGATCAGCCACCAAGAAGCTGTTGTCGTAGGTGAAGCTCGGCCGCTCGTAGCTGCACGGGCCACCCTGACCGTGGCGTTCGAGCAGGTCGACCATCACCGAGACGGCGTCCTCCGCCGTCGTCGCCCGCTCCAGCGCCAGCCTGATCAGGTCCATCCCCAACAGGGCCTTGTCGTCACCGCTGCCCTTGGTGAAGACGGCCTCGTTGCCGATCACGACCCCGTGCTCGTTGGCGCCCATCTCCGCCCCCCACATCCACCAGGGCCGGGAGATCACGACGGCATGGGTGTGTTCCACCTGGGGCACGTCGACCCAGGTGCACGCCACCGTGTCGCCGGCCGGATGGTCGGCGGCGGCGATCCACTCGAGGGGCTGGGACTCGTTGGGATCACGATCGCTGTTCTTGGCGAACATCACCCCGTCGTCGGTGATGGCCACAAAGGAATCACACATCGAGCCTCCCCCGCGGGCGGCCTCGGCGGACGATTCTCCACCGTGCTTCGCCGGGCCGGCTCCCGTGGAACTTACACCGGGATGGGCCTGACCTGGTCGGCCCGCCCACCCCGACCGGGCCGGGATTCAATACATGACTATTCCTATTGACTTTCTAGACATAGACCCATACGGTGGGTGCGTGGCCCGGTTGACGGGTCACATGTCCCCACGAACCATCAACTCCCCCTCCGAAAGGTGGTCCCACCCATGCACACAAGACCCTTGATCGACGCGCCCCGAAAGGCGTCCCGCGGTTGGAGACGGGTGGCCCTCGCGGCTGCCGCCGTCGCCGTGGGCACCGCCCCCTTGGCCCTGGCCTCGTCGGGACCGGCGGCGGCCACGCCCACCCCCACCGCTCCACCGCCGTTGACCATCCTGACCCACGGCACCGCACTCGGTGGCGGCGACTACTTCATCACCCCGACCGGCGACACCGGCACCTATGCCAACGGTCCGGAGATCGTCAACCGCGACGGCGATGTCGTCTGGTTCCATGCCATCCCGGTCGGTGAGACGGCCTCGGACTTCAGGGCCCAGACCTACCGGGGTCAGACCGTGCTGACCTGGTGGCAGGGCACCGGCTTCGGTGGCCTGTCCAACGGCACCGACTACATCTACAACACCCATTTCCACCAGATCGCCACGGTCAACGCCGGAAACGGGCTCACCACCGACGGGCACGAGTTCCTGATCACTCCGCAGAACACCGCGCTGATCCTGTCCTACGACACGGCGACGGCCAACCTGACCTCCATCGGGGGGCCCGCCGATCAGACGGTGGTCGACGGATACGTCCAGGAGATCGACATCGCCACCGGCAAGGTGCTGTTCCAGTGGAACAGCGCGGATCACGTGCCCTACAGCGACAGCGAGCAGCCCCTGCCCGCCTCTGCCACCACCCCGTGGGACTGGTTCCACATCAACGCCGTGCACCTGGACGGCGACGGGAACCTGCTCATCGACTCACGGGCCACCTGGACGGCGTTCAAGGTGGACCGGCGGAGCGGTGATGTCATCTGGCAGCTCGGGGGGAAGCAGAGCAGCTTCACCCTGCAGGCGGCTCCCGGCCAGACCCTCGACAGTGCCGGTGAGATCTTCGCCTGGCAGCACGACCCGGAGTCCATCGGGAACAACGAGTACACCTTCTTCGACAACGAGTCGTCGGGTACTCCCCTGCTCCCCTCCAGCCGGGAGGTGACCGTGCGCCTGAACTTCCGGGACCGGGTGGCCACTCTCGTCTCCTCCGACGACCAGCCGGAGGGCCTGTCGGCATCGTCACAGGGCAATGCCCAGACGCTCCGCAACGATGACATCGTGGTCGGGTGGGGCAGCCTGCCCTACTTCTCGGAGTTCAGCTCCTCGGGACAGCTCGTCTTCAACGCCGAGTTCCCCGCCGGGGTGAACTCCTACCGGGCCTACCGGCTGCCACTGAACGACAGCCCCGACTGGTGGAATCAGGGACGGCACTGACGCCCACGTCCCACACCGAAAGCGCGACGGAGCCGGTCCCGGGTATCACCCGGGGACGGCTCCGTCGCGTCGGGCTCCGGCTCAGGTCGGTGCGCCGGACGCTCCGGTTCAGGTCCGTGCAGCCGGATCGCCTCCGGCCGACCAGCCCGACAGCTCGGTGATGGTGAACACCATGAGGCCGGCGAACGGTTGGTTCCGGTACTGCCGGTACTTCGCGGCCAACAGTGATCCGAGCTCTCGTCGGCGCTCCTCATCGGGGACGGCCAGGGTCACCGACGTCCGCACCCACCACAGCCGCGACCAGTCGAGAGGATCCCAGTGGTCGCAGAGCAGCACGGCACGAGGATCGGCGTCGAGGTTCCGCTGCCTCTGCAGCACGGTCGAGGACTTGGGCTTGACCAGGTCGGTGGGCACGGCCACCTGCATCCCGTCGACCACGAAGCACACAGGGACGGCGTCGACGCCCCGGTCCTGGTGCAGGGTGGCCAGCACGGCGTGGTCCGAGGAGCGCAACAGATCCCGGCAACGCGACTCGGCCAGCCTCACCCGAGCGGTCGGCGCTTGCTCGGACAGGTGACCAGGTGGTCGTCGACCACGCCCACCGCCTGGAGGAACGAGTAGACGATGGTCGATCCCACGAAGGTGAACCCCCGCCGCTTCAAGTCCTTGGCCAGGCTGTCCGACAGCTCGGTGCGGGCCGGCAGGTCGGACATCTTCCGGGGCCGGTTGACCACGGGAACGTCGTCGACCCAGCCCCACAGGTAGCGAGCGAACGATCCCTCCTCATCACAGGTGGTGAGGAAGGCCTGGGCATTCCGGACCGTGCCCCGCACCTTGAGCCGGTTGCGCACGATCCCCGGGTCTTCGAGGAGCTCGGCGATCTTCCCTTCGCCGTAGCGAGCGATCCGCCGCGGCTTGAAGCCGTCGAACGCGCGTCGGTAGTTCTCCCGCTTGTTGAGGATGGTCGACCAGGACAGCCCGGCCTGGGCTCCTTCGAGGATGAGCATCTCGAAGAGGTGGACGTCGTCGTGGGACGGGACACCCCACTCCTCGTCGTGGTACCGGCGCATGGCGTCCGAGCTCTCGGCCCAGTCGCAACGGCGACCGGCGCCGGCACCGGTGGTGCTCACGTGCGCAGGGTTGCGGCCAGTGAACGGGCCTGGCCCAGTGCCACCTCCAGTGTCTCGAGCAGGGAGGGGCCCGGAGCTCCATCGATGAAGTCGGCCCCGGTGGCGTAGACCACCGTCGGGACCGTCCAGCCTCCCAGGCTGGCCACGACGGCGCGCCCCCCGGTGTCGAGCGAGAGGAAGTGGGCAGGCGACCCGGCGGTGGCGGCCAGGACGACGGCCGTCCTGAGCAGCGCATCGCTCGGAAACCGGTCGAGGAACGCCTTCAGGGCGCCGTTGAAGGTGGCCCGGTACACCGGGGTGGCCAGGAGGAGGATGCCGGCGGCCGAAGCCGCGGCCACCGCGTCGTCGACCAGCTCGTCCTGCCGACGACCGAGGAGGGCGTCGGCCGGCAGTTCGACGAGGTCGACGAGCCGTCCGCCACCCCCGACCTCGATGGCCGCGTTGGCCAGGGCACGCGTCTTCGAGGTCGGTGAGTCGCTGCTGCTGACCACGACCAGGTCGATGTTCACGACGAGAACCGGTGCTCGTGGACGCTCACAGGTGGCGCTCCTCTCGGTCGGCCGGGACCATCGCCTCAGTCTACGAGTTCGATCGGATCGGGGGATCCGATCGATCCGGGGGTCCCGCGGGTTCGCGGGATCGGGGACGGCCGGTGACGGCCGGTGACGGCCGGTGACGGTACGGTCGCACACGAAGGGGCGGGCGGCGGCGGAATGCCCGGTCGGCCACCGGCGTTTGCCAAGGGTAGCCACCGGAGAGGAAGCCCGGTCCATGCCGCGCATTCGCATCAACCCCAAGGTCAGCGTGAGCGTCGTGTTCGTGGCGGCCATGTTCATGAACATCATGGACATCACCATCGTGAACGTGGCCCTGCCCTCCATCGGCCACCAGTTCCACGTGTCGGAGACGGCGCTGGATGCGGTGGCCGTGGGGTACCTGGTCAGCCTGGCCGTGTTCATCCCTGCCGCCGGCTGGCTCGGCGACCGCCTGGGATCCAAACGGGTGCTGCTCTTCGCCATCGCCGTGTTCACGTTCGCGTCTGCCCTCTGCGGCCTGGCCGACAGCCTTCCGGAACTGGTGTTCTTCCGGGTCATCCAGGGAGTCGGCGGGGGGATGCTCACCCCCGTGGGCATGGCCATGCTGTTCCGGACGTTTCCACCCGAGGAGCGGGTGCGGGCATCCAGCATCCTGACCGTGCCCACCGCGGTGGCCCCGGCCCTGGGCCCGGTCCTCGGTGGACTGCTGGTGACAGACCTCTCGTGGCGGTGGGTCTTCTTCGTCAACCTTCCCATCGGGATCGCCGCCTTCGCCTTCGGCCTGATCTTCCTCGACGAGCACCGCCAACCCCATCCGGGCCGGTTCGACCTCCCGGGATTCCTGCTCTCCGGCATCGGCTTCGCCTCCCTCATGTTCGGGGTCAGCGAGGGGCCCGACCGGGGCTGGGGCAGCCCGGAGATCATGACCAGTCTTGTGGTCGGGGCGGTCCTTTTGGCCGGCCTCGTGGTGGTGGAGCTGCGAACCAGCAGACCCTTGTTGAAGTTGCGTCTCTACGCCAACCGTCTCTTCCGTTCCACCAGCCTGGTGCTCATGATCGCCATGGCTGCATTCCTCGGCGTGCTGTTCGCGGCGCCCCTGTTCTTCCAGATCGGTCTCGGGCTCAACGCACTCGAGTCCGGGCTCAACACTTTCCCCGAAGCCATCGGGGTGATGGTCGGAGCCCAGCTGGCCAGTCGGGTCTTCTACCCCCGGATCGGCCCCCGGCGCCTGGTGTCGACAGGGCTCGTCGGCGTGGCGTGCTCGGCCGGGTTGATGTCCCTCATCGGATTCGACACCGACCTGTGGTGGATGCGCCTCCTCATGTTCACCATGGGCCTGTCGATGGCGCAGGTGATCGTCTCGACACAGGCCGCCTCGTTCGCCACCATCTCCCATGCCGACACCGGCTACGCCTCGTCGCTGTTCAACAGCCAGCGGCAGCTCGGAAGCGCGCTGGGGGTGTCGCTGGTCACCACGGTGCTCGCCGCGGTGGGAACCACCCGGATGGTGGCCGGGCATTCGGTCGCCCACCTGGCCGCCTACCATGCCGCGTTCCTGGCCGCAGCCGGGGTGGCCCTGCTGGGGGCCGGTGTGGCCCTGACCATCAGCGATGCGGATGCAACCGCCACCATGGTTCGCCGGCAGGCCGGACCGAGGCTGTCGGGCACCCGCCACCGGTCGCTGTCCCCGACTCCGGCCCCGTCCCCGACTCCAACCTCGCCGGCCCCGACTCCAACCTCGCCGGCCTAGCCGGACGACCGTCCGCTGCCGCCTCCGAGCAACGGGCACGCGTCCGGACCCGAGCTACCATCGCCCATGGGCAACGCGGTCATGCTCGACATCGACGGCGTGCTGATCGTGTCGTGGAAACCGCTGCCCGGTGCGGTCGAGACCGTCGAGTGGCTCCTCGGTCACGACATCCCCTTCCGGCTCGTGACCAACACGTCGTCCCAGACCCGCGGCCAGATCGCCCAGCGGCTGTCGGAGGCCGGCTTCCGCGTCGGCGTCGATCACGTCCTCACCGCCGTCACCAGCGCGGCCAGGTACCTGGCCGAGCACCACCCCGGTGCCCGCTGCCTGGTCGTCAACGAGGGCGACCTCAGTGAGGATCTCGAAGGGGTCGAGCTGGCCGGGGCCGACTCGGCCGATGTGGTGCTTCTCGGGGGCGCGGGTCCGGCGGTCGGCTACGCCGAGCTCGATGCCGCGTTCAAGCTGGCCCTCGACGGGGTCCCGGTGGTGGCACTGCACCGCAACACCCGCTTCCAGACGGTGCAGGGGCCGGCCTTGGACATGGGCGCATTCGTCGTCGGCCTGGAAGCGGCGGCCGGCATCGAGATCGTCGTGGTGGGCAAGCCGGCGGCCGCCTTCTTCGAAGGAGCGCTCGCCGACCTGGGCGTGAGCGCGGAGGGCACCGTCATGGTGGGCGATGACCTGGTGTCCGACGTCCTCGGTGCCCAGGCGGTCGGGATGACCGGGGTGCTGGTCAGGACGGGCAAATTCCGGCCCTCGGACCTCGACGGGGCACCGGGTCGCCCGGACCGGGTGATCGACGACATCGGCCGATTTCCCGAGCTGTTCGAGCAGCTGGCCCGGGCACGGTAAGCGAGAGCCAGGCGGCGACCGGGCTCGAGGGGTGGCGGCGCGCGCTCCGCGCCTACGATGCCGGCACATGCCCATCGCATCATCGGACGGTGTCGACCTCTACTACGAGAGGCGTGGGGTCGGCCCCCGGCTTCTCTTCCTCAACGGATCGGGATCCACCATCGAGGGCTCGGGCCTGTTGCTCGGCGTGTTCGCCGGGCCGTTCGACCTCGTGGCCTGGGACTACCGCGGCATGGGGCGCAGCGGCATCCCCCCGAGCCCCTACGACATGTCACAGTGCGCCCGTGACGCAGTGGCGGTGCTGGACGCGGTGGGCTGGGACACGGCCCGGGTGCTGGGTATCAGCTTCGGGGGCATGGTCGCCCAGGAGCTCGCCGTCACCGCACCGGGGCGCATCGAACGGCTCGCCCTCCTGTGCACGTCGGCGGGCGGCGAGGGCGGATCCTCGTACCCGTTGCACGAATTGGAGCGCATGAGCGACGACGAGCGGAACCGGACGCGCCGTCAGCTGATCGATACCCGCTTCGACCCGGAGTGGTTGGCGTCACATCCGTCGGATCGTGACCTGGTCGACGCCATGGAGCGGCGCACACCCGGTCCCGCGCCGGGACGCGAACAGGGCCACCTCCTCCAGCTCGAGGCGCGTCGCCACCACGACGTGTGGGGCCGGCTCCCCGCCATCACCTGCGCCACCTACGTGGCCTGCGGCCGCTTCGACGGGATCGCCCCGCCGGGCAACAGTGCCGCGCTGGCCTCACGCATTGCCGGATCCCAACTGCACACCTATGAGGGTGGCCACGCTTTCCTGGCCCAGGATCCCCGCAGCATCACCGACGTGATCGGATTCCTGCAGGGGGGCTCCGGCTCCGTCCCGCCGGGTCCGACCGGAACCCCGACCGGAACCGGGGCATGGCCGGAGGAAGCTCCCGTTACGGGACCAGGGTCAGGGTGAAGGCCTGAGAGACCACTTCCGACGATTTCTTCGTGCCGAACGCGGCCTCGAACACCAGCGGGTACTTACCGGTGGCCAGGCGGGAGCTCGGTGTTCCCGACAGGGTGGCGGTTCCGTTCCCCAGGTTCTTGAACTTCAGCCCCGCGGGTGGCTTGGGGGAGACGGTGAACTTCCTCGGTGTCCCGGTGGTCCGCACGGCGAAGGAGAAGCTCTTTCCGATCGTGGCCGTGGCGCTGTTGGCGCTGGTGATGGCCAGGTCGACCACCCACGAGAATCCCACCGATGCACTGGAGCCGTCACCGTCGCGAACGGTCACGATGGGGACGTAGCGGCCCTCGACACTCGGCGCCCCGGTGATCCGGCCGCTGGCCGCGCCGATCCTCACACCGGGGGGGAGCCCGATGGCCCGGTAGGTGAGCGTCTGGCCGACGTTGGAATCGGTGGCATCGATCTGCAGGCTCACGGCCGTGGCCAGGTGGGTGCGCTGCCCGCTCGGATTCGACACCGACACCGGGTCGACGGTTGCGGCCGCACACAGTTCGCCGGGCAGCGCCGAGACATTGGGCGTGCCGAGACCGGTCGCCATGTCGTAGCCCACGGTGGCCGGATACACCCCCTTCAGTCTCCCGGTCAGGTCGTTGTCGCCCACGGTGACGTCGTTGAACGAGGTGGGATCGGCCGCGGCGACCCGGTAGAGGGTGGGATTGGCGAATCCGATGTCCTTCCCGCTGCAACTGGCGGACGCATTGGAAAGGGCGATGAGCGAGGCCCACAGCGGGGCGGCCAGGCTGGTACCGCCCCAGCTCCCCCAACTCCCGCTCACATAGTCGAGGTAGGGATACGACCCGGCCAACGCCGAGACATCGGGCACCTCGCGGCAGTAGGCACCCGTGGCGGCTTTACAGACGGTGCCCGAGGAATCGGCGTTGATGACCCCGGCGGCGCCGCTGTCGGCCTGGTAGGAGGGCATGGCCCACAGTTTGGAGATGCCACCGCCGCCAGCCCCCCAACAACAGGTCGGTCCATCGTTCCACGCCCGTTCGGTGGGCGGAGACCCCGGTGCCGTCCACGACGTGCCACCCACACCGGTGACGAAGGGCTGGCTGGCCGGATCGTCCACGGCCAACCTGTCGTAGCTGTACTTGCTCCCGAGGCAGTCCTCGGATCCCTCGTCGCCCGCCGCGGCCACGACGGTCTGCCCCTGGACGGCAGCCTCCTCGAACAAGGTGTTCTCGGGTCGGGCCGTGGCACTCCCGGAAAAGATCTCGCACAGGCCCCAGGACGTGGAGACCACCCTGGCCGCGTCCTGGGCGATGATCGAGCTGTAGGTGTCATAGCCGCCGGCGCCGCTGTTGGGGCCCTGGTAGACGAGGATGTGGACATCCGGGGCCAAGCTCGTCACCTGCTCGATGTCGACGTCGGCCTCGCCCACCCCGGAGTCGGCCATCGGCCCACCGTCGACGTTCACGGTCGTGACCGGCGTCGCCGTCTTGAAGCATGAGCGGTAGGTGGCGATGTCGGAGGTCCCGAAGCCCTGCAGCTCGTAGAGGGCGACCACCTGGCCCGAGCCCAGATCGCCCTGCCCGTAGAGATCGGGGAAACCGTAGGCCGTGCCCACCTGGTCGGCGGTGTACGAGCCCTGCTCCGTGGCATCGGTGGCTGCCGTCTTGCATGCCGTCGGCCCGCCGGTGCCCGAGCTCGGTCTGGCGTCGGCCGGGACGCCTCCGGCGGTCGACTGGCTGCCGGCCGGCTGGGCCAGGGCCAGATCATCGAGCCCGACCACGGACTGGATGGACGAGGCCACCGATCCGGGCACCTGAGGGGCATCGGTGTTGGCATAGGCGATCCTTCCCCCGACCACCCGATAGCGCTTGAACCGGGTGGAGAAGGCAGAGGACAGTCGCGCCGCGGTGGCGCGGATCGGGATGCTCAGGTCGTTGCTGCTCACCGCGCCCGGGTGCAGCCTGGCACCGATGAGGGCCCGCCTGACCGACGCCACCGTCCGCCGTGTG
>JBEKOI010000045.1:0-17117 GCA_049521915.1 Acidimicrobiales bacterium
CCCAGGGAGCCCTGCTGTCCGAACTGGCCTTCATGGACCTCGTGCATTCGCTTCCCGTGGTCGACGCCCCAATCGTCATGGTCCAGGGCCGCCTCGATCAGGTGGCCCCAGGCGAGGCTGCCCAGCGCTACTTCGACCAGTTGAGCGCGCCCAGCAAGCAGCTGATTTGGTTCGAGCACTCCACACACACTCCCCACCTGGAGGAACCGGACCAGTTCCGCAGGCTCATGTTGCAAGTCAGGTCCGGCGAATATGCCGCCAAGTAATCGCCTTACGCACATCACCACCTATCCAAATGGAACTCAACCATGAACAACGACCCAACCTGGATGCTTTACGGCGCGGCAGGCTACACCGGCAGCCTCATCGCTCAGCACGCCTGCGAAGTCGGCCACCGACCACTGCTGGCCGGACGCAGCGAACCAGCTCTCAAGACGTTGGCCCACCGCCTCGACCTGCCGTACCTGGTCCTCGCCCTCGATGAATCGGTCACGCTGAGGGAGGCCTTGTCCGACGTCGGCCTGGTGCTCAATGCCGCCGGCCCCTTCCTGCACACGGCAGCCCCGATGGCCGAAGCCTGTCTCAACTCGGGCACCCATTACCTCGACATCAGCAACGAGCTCCAGGTGTTCCGGACGCTCTACGACCTCAATCCGCAAGCCGAACAGGCGGCGATCACCGTGATGCCGGGCGTCGGATTCGGAGTCGTGGCCACCAACTGCCTCGCTCGCTCGGTGAGTGACGCAGTCGGGGGAGCAGAGACCCTCGAAGTGGCGGCCCGGGTAGCCAGCGCTGAGCCGGGACCGGGTGTCGTGGCAACGAGGGCGGAGAACATTCCCTTTGGAGGTTGGATTCGGCAGGCCGGCCAACTACGGGCTCAAGAGCTCGGGCTGGGAATCAGTACGCTCTCATTCCCCGACGGCGACTATCCCATCATGCCGGTCCCGACCGGTGACCTGGAGGCGGCCTTTCAGGCCACCGGCGCCGCAAATATCATCGCCTACTCCGCGCTCGTCGAACTGCCTGACATGGCGGAGACTCCCAGCTCTCAGTCCTATCGATCCTTTGGGTGGGCTCGAGCCATCGGAGTTGACGGTACGTCCTCGGAGGCGTGGCTGGAGACGGGGGAGTCCTACCACTACACGGCCATGATCGCCGTGCGCTCTGTTGAAGAGACCTTGGATCGCACGTTGGGCGGGGCATTCAGCCCGGCAGCTGCGTTCGGGTCCGAGTTCGCCTTCAGCGCCGAGGGAACGTCCAGATTGACCGCTTCAACACCTCCGCTCGTGCCGGGACGTTAGGAGGCACGGCCCGTCACTCATTTGCCGACTCGCTGTAGCTATCGAGCCATGATCTCCAACAGTCCGATTGCATCGTTGACCTCGACAACCCCAGGCCTCGCGTCCTGGGAGCACACCTTCAGCAGGTGTTCGCCATGGAACTCTTCGCTGCTCGGGCGGCCGACATCACTTGCCATTGCCAATCGATCCGTACGAGTTCGCACAGGGATAACGGTGCCCTCAGACGTCGGGCCATTGAGACGCCCGGTCGCTCAGTCTTGGGACCCGTTTGTTCTGGAGCCCACTGTCGGTGCTGTCCGCAGCAGGAAGAGCGCGACGAGGATCCAGATGAGCGTCAGCGCCAGCCAGATGACGAGCTGTACCCAGGGATGAAGGCCCGAGCCGGCGAGGTCCCCGGGATTGACCGTGCGGGACAATGGGGCGTATGCGACCCAGCCGGATGCTGTCTGACCCCGGGTAGTTGCCCAGTCGCCAAAGAAGGACAGGGCCACCCCAAGTCCGATGAGGATGACAATCCGCTGCCCCGTGTTGAGCCGGTGTGATGGCACGAAGCGCAGTCTGCCAGACCGAGCTATTGGTTTGCCCGACCACCGGCTGAGGATCGTGTTCGCTTCAGAAGCGATCGGTGCTCGTGGTCCGCGAGCCGCCCACGGTTGGCCGCGCCCGGGGCGTGTGACACGATGGGCTCAGCGAACTGCCCAGCACCGCTGGGTCTGTTCGAACGAACGTAAGTGATCGGAGATCGGCATGGGTGAACCAGTTCCGGTGACCGAGCTGAGCGCCTTCAGCAGCCCGAATGCGACACCGACGAAATGGTCTCAGGCTCGGGACGAGCTGATGGGCGCTGAACTGTATTGGCTTTCGACCGTTCGACCTGACGGCCGCCCACATGTCACGCCCCTGTTGGGAATCTGGCTCGAAGGGGCTTTGTACTTCTGTACTGGACCAAACGAGCGGAAGGCGAAGAACCTTCTGGCAAATTCTCATTGCGTCCTCACTACGGGACATAGCACCCTCGACGGCCTCGATCTCGTGATCGAAGGTGCGGCCGAAGGCGTGAGGGACCATGCCGAGCTGGGACGTGTCGCCAACACCTACGAGTCGAAGTACGGACCGCATTTCGTCGAACCAGATGGAACGTGGTCCGGTTTGGGCGACGCCATTCGACGAGCAGAGGTCCGTGTCTATCGAGTTGCACCCGAGACCGGATTTGGATTTGGCAAAGGAGAAGTGTTCAGCCAGACCCGCTGGAGCTTCTAGAGGGCTTGTTCGTGCAGCAGTGGCCCGTGCCGTCCAATAGGGCGATGATCGGATATGCAGCGTGTGAGAACGACCCCGAGGGAAGTCAGGCGGGCACTTCGTCCTTGAGGTTGTCCTTCAGCCACGAGCGGAGTTCCCCGTTGTCCTCATGCCCATGGACGGCCACGGCATGTTGGGCGGCGGCCCCAATGACTTCTTCCTCTTCCCCTGTGATTGTCAGGGTGCATCCCTTCTCGCTGGGAAAGTCTCTGCAGTCGGCGACTTTTCGGCTCATCCGACCTCTCCTTTCGCTATGTCGTATGCCTCATCCCTTGACGTACGAACGTTTTTCAGAGATCCGTCCGTCGGCGACCTTGAACAGATCGACGCCCCGTATGTGGCCACCGTCCCAGCTATATCGCCAACGCTGCACAACGCGGTCACCCGAGCCGAACGTCTCTTCCGGTTCGAACTTCGACGCGGGGTCGTCAAAAATGGCCTTCCAGGCATCGCGGATCTGATCGGGTCCCACACTGCAGGTTCCATCAGGAGCTGGCCCGGTTGCGTCGAACAAGCAGTCGTCACTGAGATACGAAACAGCAGCCTCGAGGTCGTGAGCCGCCCAGGCCGTTCCGAACGCCTCGACCAGAGCGACCGGTTCCAAGGTCATGACGCCATCGTATGTTCGATCTCAGCTCGAGTCCACGGGTACCAAGAGAGTGGAGTAGGGAGTCACCTGGGGGCCCGGCACGGCGCCCGTCGGGCGACGGACGGTCTGCGGCGCCCGGACACGGGAGCCCGGGTTTCATCTACAGATCGGCTCAGACCGACCCACTGCCGCCAATGGGCGGACACCGGCCAGGGACACCAACCGGACCTCGCTGAAGACCGGGTCGGCTCAGGGCGCCGCTGTGTTCCCCGCCAGCGTCCAACCGACGAGAGCATTGGCGTGTCCGTGACCCATCCCGTACTCGGATTTGAGGTATCGGACGATCGCCATGTGCTTCTCCATACCGCAGTCGGCAATGATCTTCTGCCACTCCGCAATCGAGCGGCCGTACTTCGTCTCAATCGATGGAAAGTAGGACGCGGGTCCCTGTTTCGGCCACGGTGGAGAGTGCCCCGTCACGACTGATTCCTCGCATTTCCTTGAGTCACGGGCGAGGCAGCACCCAAATGGCGGCCAGCGAGGAAGATCACGCGCCCGAAGCTAGGCGAACAACTCGTTACCGGGAAGTCCCCCCGACCGCCTGATCCAGAATCTCGTCGAGAACGCTGACCCTTTGGTCGAGCGGTTCAGCCGTCGTCAGGTCTAATCCAGGGACGATCTGACGCCACGCTGCACCTCTTCGACGTCGAGGAGGGCCTCCTTCGGGGCCTCCTCCAGCATCATGAGGGACTCGTCTGCACCCGGCAGGGCGCGCAGCAGCTCATCGAGTTTGCGCTGGGTGGCAGCTTGCTCGCGTTCCTGGGTGTGCTGAATGGCGAAGACCATGGCCAACGTGACGGCTGACACCGAGACTTCGAACGCGGCCACCCACGCCGCCGGGAATCCAACGACCGCACCGGCGGCGATTCCCCCGAGTGCGGACACGATGACGACCAGTCCGACGATGGGGTAGGTGCTGTAGTGCTCGATCCGGTAGAGCACGCGGCTCGTGGCCGGGAGGTGTGCTGTCCGGTTGACGATCCGTGGTCGATGGGCCTGGCGCGATGGGCGGCCCTTTGCAGCTCGCTTCACGGCGTGGAGCAGGCGTCTTGTGGCCACTGTTCTGACCGGATCGACACGACCGCATGTTGCCCGTCCATCAGCTGTACCAGTCTGGCCAGCGTATCGATCCCCGCGTTGTCCAGCACGTGGAGGGCATCTATGTCGAGGACTACATGATCAACCTCGCTGCTCACGAGCTGGTCGAACTGAGATTCCAGCGCAATCACCGAGTCAACGGAAAGGCTGCCGTCGAGGATAAGCATGCACTCAGATCCGTTGAAGGACGGCGTCACGGTCAGGCATTGCCGGTCATCGTGGCGAAGGACTTGGGCTCGCGTTCGAGGGTGCAGTGTTTGCGCCCGTGCCGGTGCCGGAGCAGGTGCAGGTGTCATGGGTCCGTTCTACCCAGTGAGGCCGGTCCGAATCCCCAAATCTCGGCGTGCAGGACAGATCCGGTCGAAGTTTGAGGTCACGTCTTCGGGGAAGAGTCGAAGACAGAGCGTGTCGAGCTCTCGAACCCGATAGACCCAAGTGTGAAGAAAGGAGGCCCCCAATGACGAACGATTCAGGACCCCGGTCCGGAGCCAAGGGGCTAGTAGAGGACATCAAAGGCAAGGCAAAGGAGGCTGCCGGCGCGATCACCGAGGACGAGCAACTGAAGCGCGAAGGGCGTGCGCAGCAGGACAAGGCGGCCGCCGAGCGCGAGGTAGCGGTGAGAGAGGCTCAGGCTGAAAAGGCAAGGGCCAAGGCCAGCGGCCACGAAGCCGAGCAGCGCGCGCACCAGCGGTGACAACCAAACACATTCGGTCAGCCTGCATCTGATGAAGAAAAGGCCTGCCCCTCGATTGATATCAGGTGCGGGCGGCCGAATGTGGCGACGATCCTCATGACGATCTCCCGACGAACCGCTGATCCATCGTCGGCTGTGTCCTCCATGGAGTCGGCCTACGGCCTCTTGACGATCCCACGATCATGGAATCCGGGCCGGCCGGTCGGGAGCAGCATCAAATCGCTGTCCCCATGCGATTCGTCGGAACCCGCGGCCCAGACACGCTCGGACTGTCCGGAGCATAAAATCGCCAATCCAGGTCTTGGCCCGCCGAGATGCCGATTCGAGGGCTTCTGGCGTAGGGAAGCGCAATTCGATCATCGAGGATGCGGACCTTCCCGACAACAAGATCGGTATCGTTGTCGGCCCGACTCAGGCCGAACGCCTTGCAGAGACGACCAGGCCCACTGCAGAGCCGATGATCTGGGCCTTTGGGATGGCCCCGGTTGGCCCGCATCACCTCAACCCCGGTGAGCGGTTCCAAGGCTCGAATGAGGACACCGGATCCGACGCCAACCGGCTCGCACACCGCATTGGCCAGGTAGTTGATCCCGTATGTGAGGTAGACCTCGAGGCGCCCGGGGGGCCCGAACAATGTCGCGTTGCCCTTTCGAAGCCCCGAGTAGCCGCGACTTGCCGGCTCGCTCTCGTCGTACGCTTCCACCTCGACGATGCGACCGCTCATCGGCCCATACGAGAAGACCTTTCCGATGAGATCCCCGGCAACCAGCTGGGCTGGTCGCTCGTAGAACACCCTCTTAAGCGGCCGAGGCTGAGCTACCACCGCTCCCCTCCCCAAACGTCCGCCGCACGCGACCAGGCACGCCGCTCCGATTCCGACCCCATACCCGGGACCCCTTCTCATCCTCAGATCCATCTCCAACCATCCATGGCAGCTCCGGCGCCAGCGCCTTCCGTCACAAGCGGGATACGAGCTCGGCCACGATCTCTGCTGCCGGTTCCGGCTGGCCGGCAAGCGCAACGCTCTGGCCGGCCCATAACGAGCATGCTTCGATATCGCCGGTGGTACCGACCATCGGCGCCGCCGTCGAGTACCGGACAATGGGCTCACCGTCGGCGAAGTGGGCGATGACATCACCCTCTCCCGGTCGACTCCCCAGTGGGGGCCGGCCCGCCGCCTCCCACGCCTCAGCCGTCGAGTTGCGGATGGCGCGGTGAGGTGCGCCCGGCCAGCCGACCTCGTACAGGTCGGAGTACCACTCCGCATCCGCCTCGGTGGCGTCGATCAAGAGGCGGCGGTACTCCTCGTGAATGGGCATCTCCCGGGCAAGCAGAAACCGGGTACCCAGCCACGCCGCTTGAGCGCCGAGCGCCAACACGGCGGCCACACCGCGGGCGTCGCCGATCCCACCCGCGGCGATCACTGGCACCGGTGCTACCGCGTCCACGACAGCAGGCACCAGGGGAAGCGTCGCCACTTGACCGTGCACGTGCCCGCCGCCTTCCCAACCCTGCGCCACGATCACATCGACCCCGCCGGCGACCGCCCGCCGGGCCTCCTCAGCACTGCCGACCGTGTGCAGCACGATTCCGTGGGCGTCGTGAATCTGCTCGACATACCCGGCGGGATCTCCCCAGAACAGCGACACGATTCGCAAACCGGCATCGAGGGCTTCGTCCAATCTGCGGTGCTGATCGGAGTTGAGAATGAGATTGCCGCCGAACGGGCGATCAGTGAGTTTCGCCGTCTCACGAACCACGTCCCCGGCGGGGGTGGACCACGTCAGCGCCACCATACCGAGCGCGCCCGCGTTCGAGACCGCGGCCGCCAATTCGGGCACCGCCGACATCGGTGCCTGCACGATCGGCTGCTCGATCCCGAGTAGCTCGCACACCTGTGTTGCCACTACTACCACCCACCTTTCGCTCCGGCTCCGAGTGCCTGCGGCCAACCTCGACGCCGGCCCATCTGACCGGCGGAGGCAGATCCACTTTTCGACGAGGACCTATACCACTCGACTAGGACTCATACGACGACGGTGTCGACTCAGGAGCCCCTTTGTTCCATCCGTGAAAATTCGAATAGTCGCCCGCATCCCAGGCCTCGCGGAGCCCCGGCTTGCTCAGGTCCCAGTCGGGACGAATCTCGCTCGAAGCGGCGCGCAGATCGCGCCACAGCTCGTAGAACGACGGACGGCCCCAGAACCAGTACCCGTTGTAGATGCTGTGGATCACCAGCCCCGGTTTGAGTACCAGTGTGTGAGGGACCATGGGGTCATGCTCGGGGTCGGTGTACTCCTGGATCTGCAGGTCCTTCTGGACGGTCCGGCCGGGATCGGAGAGGAAGGGCCACTGGGCCCCTACCGAACCACGGAATTCCTGTGACCCGTGATGGTCGTCGGTCGAGATGGTCACGATTTCGGTATATGCCACGGAGACCTTCGAATAGTTCGCAGCCAGCTCCAGGTGCTGCTGGTGCTCCTTGGGACAGTAATTCCCCCGAGCCAGTGTGACGACCATCGGGTTGTCCTCTTGGAGCTCACTCAGCTTGCGTACCGTGTTCGTGTGGTCCGGTAGGGCATAGTCAGGAAAGGTATTGCCCGGTCTGATGTCTGATCGCATCGATCACCCTCGCTTTCGTCACCTCGGCCCAACCCCTGAGCACCAATTTTGCCCATCGGGCGGCCGGTCGCGCCCGTGGGAGGCACTGGTCGACATTGGTTGTGGTTTTGTCGTCATCCACAGTCCGGACCAGGGATCTTCACAGGCGCTTCCGGCCCACGCGGGGTGAGACGATCTTCCATGGGGGCGTCAGGCCAGTCCGTTGCGGAGCCCCCGGAGGTTCACAGAAATGAGCACGTATCAGCTGGATCAGGCCGTCTTCGGATCGGCCCTGCCCGAGGACATCGAGTGGCAGCCGTTCCCGCCGTTCCCCCCGTCGGCTCGTCTCGCGGTCGTCGTGGGCCGTCCGTCAGAGGCCGCCCCGTACGTGGTCCGGGTCAGGGTGCCATCCGGCGTGAAACTGATGCCCCATCGGCACCACGAGGATCGGGTCTACACGGTCATTTCCGGCGTGTTCTACATCGGAGTGGGCGAGCAGTTCGACGGCGGGAAACTGGAGGCGTACCCACCGGGTGCCGTCATCGTGCTGCCCGGAGGCACCCCGCATTTTCACTGGGCGAAATCCGGTGAGTACGTCACGCAGGTGACGGCGATCGGGCCGATCAGCCTCGACTACGTAGACCCGGAGGACGACCCGCGGAAAGAGTGAACCATTCCGGCCCGCCGCGGACGACGGTCAGAAGTGATCGGCGCGGTTCGTCGGGCTGCGGTCGGGTCCCGGGTCATTGGTGCACGGCACGACCGGCGCTCCGATCATCCACCTTGGCGGGAGCTTCCGAGCACGGTGCCGTTGCGGAGTAGGGAGACCGGTCCGTCCTCACTCACCGCGACGACCGTGGCCAGAGGGTCATCCCGGCTGTAACGGAGACCAGAGGTGTGACGGGTGCCCCCGAATGCTTCGACGGCCACTTCCGAGGCAGTGCTGGGGATAAGGCGTACGCCGAGCTGGCGCAGGACTCCGGCGGCGTCGAAGACGGCGGCGCCGTCGATCTGAGCCAGGGCGTGGCGGAGCGGAGCGAGGTGGGATGCCCGCACGATTCGCAGCGGTGGTGGCGTCGGTAGCCGCTCCTCGACAGGTGGACCCGGCTCGGATTGGGGACGGTAGATGAGCAGCGAGCCGATGCCCAGGGATCCGAGATCGTGGACGGCGAATTCCAACATCGCATTGAGAACCTCGAAATCACCATGGACCGCAGAGTCGGTGACCGCATCGATCCAGCTGGCAACCGGCGGTTCGTGGTGCCAGCTGAGGCCATCCCAGCGGAGCACCCCGAATGTCCCGGCGATCCGGACCGAACCTGCCGGATGCCGCTGGATGATTGTGGCCTCGAGGGCGTTGGCCAATACGACGAGGTCCCGTTCCGATCCAGCGGGACGATCGAGAATCATCCACTCGGCTGTTCCGTCGCTGCGGCGCATGAGCCAGCTCGAAAGCCCATCGGCGAAGCGTCGGGCGGCCGGAAGGGGTTGGTGGTCGAGCGACACCCGGGCGATGTCGAGCTGGGTTCCCGACGACCACGAGACCGGATCCGACATCGGGTCGAGAATTGTGCCACTGCTCACGATCCGGCGTTCGTGAACGGGTGGACGGAGAGCACGATCGATCTCCTCGACCAGAATGGCCCGAAAGGCATCGCTGCCTTCCTGCTGCAGTCCGCTTTCCTCGAGCTCTTCGGCAAGTCGCTGGAGTCGTCTGGTTCCGGGCTCGGCCATCGCATCGGACGTTACCGGGGTTGACGTGGTGTGCCGTTCAGGTCCCTGGATCTCGCCCCGGAGTGGTGCCATTCTGCCACCGGGTTGATGAGGCTGATCCTTTGGAACCACCTGTTCCAGACGGGTGGATCGGTGGGACCCGTCAACCCGTGGTTCGTGAGCGGAAGGCGTCGCAGCGGAAGGTCACGTCGATGGTGACGTCATCATCGACACCGAATCGATCGCGCAAGACCACCCGGGCTATTTCCAGAACTTCGTCGCGCTCCGTCGGCTCCATAGTGATGATCCAGCTCAAGGTGCCCAGCAACCCGATCAGTTCGTCTGCGGTCATGCCCATCTCCCAGACGAACGCCCGGTACTCGGGCGTGGCGAAGGGTAGTCCGGGGGGAATCTCGAGGGCGTAGTCGGTGCGTTGAAGGTCCTCTCCGATGGTGTCACGCAGCCGGCCGGCCTCAGGCACCCCATCGACCCCGTCCGCTCCTCCTCCCAGCAGGGCCCGCACCCGTTCCATGAACGGACCGGCCCGGTCCGGCCCGGTCCAGAGCACGCCGAGCACACCTCCCGGAATGAGGACGCGGTGGACTTCGATGAGCGTGGCCATCGGATCCATCCAGTGCCAGGACGACGAGGCCAGCACCGCGTCCACCGACCTGTCCTCCGGGGGAAGCGCCTCACCCCGTCCGTCCACGGCAGTCACCCCCGCCACTTCGTCGACGAGCACGGAGCGCATCCGGTCGTCTGGCTCGACAGCCACCACCTGGTTGGCGTGGGCGCCGAGTAGGCGGGTGAGAGCCCCCGTACCGGCGCCGAGGTCGACCACCGTGCCAACCGATTCAGGGAGTAGCCAGGCGACCGCATCTTCGGGCGGGCCCGGGCGGTATCGCTCATAGTGGTTTGCGACGGCGCCGAAACTGCCTGATCGAACGGCCTTCACATCTTCGGGCAGTGGCGGGGGAGGATCATCGGAAGACCGGGATTCGGGCACGATGTCAGTGTACAGACGCGCCATGGAGCCGCTCCTGGGCAGTGCCGGAGTCGGGAACAGACGGTCGCCGGTCGGGTGAGTTTGCGCATCGCCGGATCGGGGCCACATTGTGTTCCTGCAGAAGCTTGTGCCCGACACCCTCACAACCTGGAGTTTGGATCACCACCATGAATGGGTCTGACGCACTGCGGCGAGCTGGTGGCGGGTTCGCCGACAGGCTCGAGCTCGTCGGCACGGACGAATGGGAGCTGGCGACTCCGTGCGACGAATGGGCTGTCCGCGATCTGGTGAACCACGTCGTCGGAGGCAACTTCCGCTATGCGATGATCCTCCGGGGCGAAGAGCCCAGCGCCGTGCTCGCAACCCATCGTCTCGATTTTCTCGGTCCCGACCCCGTGGCGGCGTTTCGTGCGGGCTTTCAGCAGGTCACCGAGGCATTCGACAAGCCGGGCGCATTGAGGGCCACCGTGCACCATCCGAAGTCCGGAGTGATGTCCGGAGCCCACCTGCGCGTCTTGCGTGTTGATGAACTGGCCGTCCATTCCTGGGACCTCGCTCGCGCCATCCACGTCGACGAATCCCTGGACAACGAACTTGTCCGGTGGCTCATTCGTCGCCTCGGCCCAATTCTGGACACGATTGCCACCTCAGGCCTCTATGCGGCGCCAGTACCACCCGGAGGAGCAGACGATCCTCAGAAGCGCCTCCTCCACCTGCTGGGTCGGCGGCCATGACGAGGTATCCCCGTCCCCGTCGTCGTCCCCGTCGCCGTCGCCATCGCCGAGCCAGTCGCTGACGGTTGCCTCAGGGCATGGCGTCTAGTGCTCCCATCGGAGCCCCAGGAGAGCGATGTCGTCGTCCGAGCCCTTTGCCGTCAGCTCCTCGACGACATCGGAGAGGAGCTGATCAAGCGGTCGGTCGCTCCGGACCACCGATCGCCGAAGATTTTCGAGTCCGATGTCGAGCATTTCGCCCCTGCGCTCGACCAGGCCGTCCGTGTAGGCCAGGAGCGTGCAGTCATCCGGCACGTGAATCGACGTCGACGGGTACGTGGCGTCGAGGACTGTTCCGATGGGTGGACCAATCACCAGGTCCACGAACGTGCCCTGTCCGGTACTGACCAACAGCGGAGGCAGGTGTCCCGCGCTCGACAATGCCAGCGTCCGCCGGTCCCTGTTGACATGACCGCAGAGGACCGTGGCGAAGTGACCTTCCCTGCCGATCTCGAGCAGCGAGCATAATTTGGTAAGGATCTGACTGGGTGCGTCGCCCTGGGCCGCATAGGCACGGATGGCAAAGCGGAGGGAGGCCATGATCACCGCGGCTTGGATGCCCCGGCCCGAAACGTCGCCGACCACGAAGATGAAGCCCCCGTCGGGACATGAGATCGCGTCGAACCAATCGCCCCCGATCTCCATCACGTCGATGCCGGCCACGTAGCGGGTGGCTATCTCCACTCCGGTGATCTCCGGGACAAGGCCCGGAAGGAGAGCGTGCTGAAGCGATAGAGCAAGGGTCTGCTGCTCGCCGTAAAGCCGCTCGTTCTCCTCGGCCAGGGTCTCGGCGGACCGCCGCCGCCGGACCAGGCGTTGCGTCATCACGGCCGCTCCGATGGCCAGCAGGGCTCCGACCAGGATGACGACGGGCGTCACCCGACGGGAGAGGCTCCCACCGAGGGGTTGGGTCGGCGTGCCCACCAGTGTCAGTTCTGTATTCCCGAACGGGATGGTGGTCGTTGCGAGCCTGCCGCTGATGGGCAGTCGGCCGGTCGTGGCTTCCAACAGGTTCCGTGCCTGCACTTCCCGCCCGAGGTAGAGAGCGAAATTCAGATTCGGGAATGTGGACGACTGGGGGAATGCGATGCGGTGATGAGGCGGCAGCAGGTATTCCGCGTACACCCCCAATGGGGGGGTGGCTCCGGGCGACGCATACGAGAGGCCGACCCGAGTCCCGGCATCGAGAGTCTTCCCGACCGAGAGCGTCGAGGAAGTGTGGGATTCGGAGACGAATTGGCACTGGGCCGCACCCTCGCTCTTGGCCTCCCCGCTCGGAGTTCCGACAGAGCCGAGCACCGCCGGGGCACCGCCCTCCACTCCGCACAGGGCCACGTAGGCGAAGGGGCCGGCAGGACCGACGTAAGGGGCGATGAACTGGAAGAACGGGGCAGTCCGGCCGCTGGTGACCTTTGCAATCGCCGCCCCGGAGGCCAGGGGAGTCTCGAGGGTCGGCAGCACGCCGGAGACAACGGTCCCCGCCTCGTTCACCTGCACCTGCAGCAGCCGGTTCTCGTTTCGATCATTGACGGTGGCGGTGACCCATGCGAGCACGGCGGTGATGGCGAATCCCGCAACCAGGACGAGGATCGCCAGCGTGGCTACGGGTCCACCCTTGCGCCGCGATCTGGCGCGGTTGGCAGAACTCTTGTCAGCCAACTCGGCCCCGACCCGGCTCGTCACCAACCGGTGCCGGCACCCGGCCGTCCCCCGACCAGCCTGAACAATCCCATTTCATACAGTACCGCGACCGTTCCCGATGGAATGTCCGGCGTTTCATGGGCGAGGGGCGCCATGAATGGCCCAGTGGTCACGACGCGAGAGAGGACCCGAAGAACTGCTTCGTCGCTTTCCAGTGGCGCTCGGCGGCGTCGGCGTCGTAGCTCGGATTGTCGGCAACGGCGAAGCCGTGGTGGGCCTGATAGGTCTCGATGGTGTGCGAGACCCCAGCCTCTCGCAGGGACTGCTCGAGCAGATCCTTCTGCTCGTCGCTGAACGACTGGTCTTCAATCGCTCCCGCCACATACACGGTGGCCTTGATGGCGTTCGCCCTGTGGTGGGGGCTGTCAGGGTCGTCGGCCTTGGCCAGGTTCCCGCCGTGGAATGAGGCTGTGGCGGCGATGCGCTCGCCCAGGTTCGTAGCGGCGAGAAGCGAGAGTCGGCCCCCCATGCAATAGCCGGTGGTGCCGACGCCACCTGACTTCTTTTCCGGCAGGGATTCGAGGTGGTCGACGAAGGCGGCGGCATCGCGTGCCGCCAGGTCTACGGTGTAGCCCTGCATCATGCCCATGATCTTCTCGGCGGTCTCCTTGTTGGAGAACGCGGTGCGCATGTCGACGGGGTCGTAGGGACCGTTGCGGTAGTAGAAGTCGGGTACCAGGACCACATATCCCAGATCCGACAACCGCTCACCCATCTGACGCATGACGTCGCGCATCCCACCGGCGTCGGGGAACATGATGACCGCCGGCCACGGCCCCTCTCCAACGGGGATGCTGAGCGCGGCCGGGCAGATCCCATCCGCGGTCTCGACCTCCACCGAGCGTTGCGTCACAATGACTCCCTTCTCGTACTGGCCTTGGTACCCTACGGGCAGGCCCGCAAACGGTACGGTATCGCGGTCATATGGCGCTCGTCATCGCCCAGAAAGCGAGAGCCTTCCCCGGTGCGCTGTGACCATCAGTGGCGGGTCATCTGGGCCCCCGTTTGCGTTGCGGCAGGCGCTTCGACCTAGGTAGGCCATGGGTTGTCGAGCACCCCGAGCTGGAGGAAGAGACCGCCAGCCATGCCGTATTGCCGGACTCAACCAGCGGGTGGTTCGGTCCAATGGCAAGATGGCAAGATGGCCGGATGGCACGACGGAAGCGGATGGGTTGGGCCGCTGCCTGCGCGGTGATTGCCGCCGCGTCACTCCTGTCTTCCTGTGGCGGGACCAGCTCTGGATCACCTGCGATCGCAACTGTGCCGTCGACCAGTACCACTGATCTCACCTCCAACACCCTTCCCAACGACCCGGCAGGGACTCAGGTCAGATGGTTTTTGAGCTCGGTGGCTGCCGCCCCTCTGTCCGGACAGGAGATCGATTCCCACTTCGCCGCAGAGTTTCTGGGCAAGATCAGTGCGGCCGAGATCAATTCCGTCCTCGCGGAGATCCCGGCCCCTGGAACGCTGGTTGGGGTGCTGTCGTCGCTACCGACCGGTCTCGTCGCCATCGTCAGGTTCGGCACCGTGAGGTGGAAGGTGACACTCTCCGTAGACGGATCAGGTCTCATCGATGGGCTGCTTCTCACTCCCTCTCCGTCTGAGACAAACTGGTCTCAGATCGACCAGGCCCTGGGCGCACTTGCTCCCAAGGTCAGCTTTCTCGCCGCCCGTGTTGCCAACGGTTCCTGTGAGACGATCCACCAACTGGCATCGTCGACACCCCGTCCTTTGGGATCAGAGTTCAAGCTCTTTGTGCTGGGGGCGTTGGCCAATCAGGTCGCCACCGGGAAGGTTGGATGGAATCAAGAGCTCACGGTCGAAAACCAGCTCAAGAGCATCGGGAATCCGGTGGGTTCCGGGTCGCTCCAGTTCAGCCCTCCTGGTACCAAGGTATCCGTGCAGGAAGCCGCCACCAAGATGATCTCGATCAGCGACAACACCGCGGCCGACATGCTGATCAATCTGGTGGGTCGATCGACAGTCGAGACCCAGGTCCATCACTGGTCGAGCACTCCCGCACTCGACGTCCCGTTCCTGACCACGCGTGAGATGCTCCTCTTGCATGACGTCAACTACCCGACATTGGCCAACGCGTACCTGAACCGGGCACCAAGTGAACGTGAGGCATTCCTTGGCTCGTCCGTGGATCCCCTCTCACTCAGCGAGGTCCAAGGGTCGACCGAGCCACACGACATCGACACGATCGAGTGGTTCGGATCCCCCGAGGACATCTGCCGCGCCTTCGTCGGATTGCAGCAGCTGTCCCGTCGACCCAAGTTGTCGCCGATCGCATCCATCTTCTCAGTGAACAAGGGCGGCCTCGGACTCGCTCCATCGGCGTGGCCCACCGTATGGTTCAAGGGCGGCTCCGAACCGGGAGTGCTTACTCTCGGCTACATGGCGACGAACAGCCGGGGTCAGACGTTCGTGGTGTCGGTGATGTTGTCCAATGCAACAGTTGCGCTGGCGCCTTCAGCGACGCTCGCACTCGTTGACGCGGTTGTGGGTGCCTTCGGACTGATGGGCTCCTAGTCCTTTCCTGTTCACCGGATCGGCAGGAGGCGCCGTCCCGATGGCCAGTCGGGAGAGGCGGGAGAGCGCATCGGTGGGTACGCTTCCCTTGGCCGGCACAAGGCGGGAGGACCATGGGCGAGGCGAATCCGAAGGGCTACAACTTCCAGGTCCGGGTGACGAGTGGACACGAGGCCGAGGCGAAGGCGGCCGAGCTGGCGAAGAAGCCGAATCGCCTGGGGATGTTCATCGTGAAACTGCTCGGCTACCAGGGCAAGCAGGACGGTCAGTCAAGAGGGAGCGGTATCTCTGGGCATCGGACGTAGCCCAGCTACCGGCCGGCACCTGCCGGACCTCGTCAGCCCATGCGGGCGGCGATGTCGGCGGGCATGCCCGGTCCCGGCCGCACGTGAACCTCGGCGGGGTCGTGCACCTGGCCGCAGCTGGCACAGGTGGTCTGCACGGTGATCGGGTCACCGCAGACAGAATGGACATAGAGGATCGGTGGTCCAGCGGGGGCCGCCCATCGGTCGCCCCATTGGGTCAGCGCCACGATGACGGGGGCCAGCTCGCGGCCCTTGTCGGTCAGCAGATATTCGTGGTGGTCCGGACTCCGTGAGTAGATGCGGCGCTCCATGATCCCGGCGTCCACGAAGCCGTCGAGTCGGGTCTTCAGGATGTTCGTGGCCACGCCGAGCCGGAGGAAGTCGTTGAAGCGGGTGGCCCCGGCGAACAGCGCGTCCCTGATGATCAAGAGGCTCCAGCGCTCGCCGACCAGTTCGAGCGCCCGGGCGGCGGAGCACACCTGAGAGTCGTAGGTCTTTCCGAGCATCGTCCCAGTCTACCGCTTCACTTGCATGATGAAAGCGAATCCTCTATGGTGACTTGCATGATGCAATCGGATTGGGAGATTCCCAGGAGCCACACCCGCAAGGAGGACGTCATGACAATCGCCGGCAAATCAGTTCTGATCACCGGGGCCAACCGCGGCATCGGTCAGGCGCTGGTCGAGGAAGCCCTGAGCAGAGGGGCGAAGCAGGTATACGCCGGCACGCGTCGGCCGCTGGCCCACCCCGACGAGCGGGTCAGGCCGCTGATCCTGGACGTGACCGAGGCGGCGCAGATCCGGGCCGCGGTCGGGGAGGTCGGATCTCTCGACATGCTCATCAACAACGCCGGAGTGGCGCCTTACGATGACCTCAGCGATCGGGGCACGCTCGAGCAAGCTCTTGCCGTCAATTTCTTCGGCCCGTACGCCGTGACCCAGGCATTCCTGCCGTTGCTGACGCGATCGCGGGGAGCCATCGTCAACAACGTGTCGCTCATGGCCCTTGCCCCGTTGCCACTGACGCCGTCCTACGCTATCTCGAAAGCAGCCACGTTCAACATGACACAGTCGTTCCGAGCCATGTTGGCGGGGCGGGGCGTCACGGTCCACGCCGTCCTGACCGGACCGACGGACACCGATATGACCCGAGGCTTCGAAATCCCGAAGGCCGCCCGGGAGTCGGTTGCACGATCCATTTTCGAGGGGATCGAAAACGGAGAGGAAGACATCTTCCCCGACCCCATATCCGCGTCGGTGGCGGAGGGGTGGCTCCGTGGCCCGGTCAAGGCGATGGAGCGCGAGAGTGCTTCGTTCGTATCGCCCCAGCCCGTCAACGCCTAATCAGACGAGGCCGCCGGGCTTCGACGCATCGCTGACAACCCTCGATTCGCCACCAAAAGGAGAGAACCATGAATGCCCCAAGTTTCACCACCACCTTCT
>JBEKOI010000046.1:0-16962 GCA_049521915.1 Acidimicrobiales bacterium
CATCGCCCAGATGCCCCAGATCCTTCGAATGGCCGGTTTCACGCACGCAGTCGTGTGGCGGGGGGTGCCGTCGGCCGTCACCAAGACCGGGTTCTTCTGGGAGGCGCCCGACGGGTCCGTCGTGCGGGCCGAATACCTGCCCGTCGGCTACAGCAACGGGGCTGTGCTCCCCGACGACGCCAAGGCACTGGTGCAAAGGGTGGCCGACCACCTCGACGAGGTCGAGGGATTCGTCATCGACGACCTCTTGGTCATGAACGGCTCCGACCATCTCTCGCCCCAGCCCTGGCTCGGTCGGGTCCTGGCCGAGGCCAACGATATCCAGGACGACCTGATCTTCGAGATCCTGCCCCTTCCCGTCCACCTGGCCGCGGCGCCCACCGAGGGCCTCGAGCACTGGAGCGGAGAGCTCCGCTCGGGCTTCCGCGCCGACATGTTGATGGGTGTCACCTCCAACCGGGTCGACGTCAAGCGGCTGGGCGGTCTGGCTGCACGCCAACTGGAGCGGAGAGCAGAGCCCTTTGCCGCACTGTTCCAGGACCCGTCGGCCTGGCCGGGAAGACTGCTGGCGTTGGCCTGGAAGGAGATGGTGCGCAACTCGGCCCACGATTCCATCTGTGCCTGTTCGGTGGACGATGTGGTCGACGCCGTCATGCACCGCTACGCGGAGGCGCGTACCATCGCCACCGGGGTGGCGGAGCGGGCCGTCGACTCGCTGGCCCGATCGCTAGCCGGACCCGGCTCCTACGTCCTCAATGCGTCCAGCCGCGCCCGCTCGGGTGTGGTCGAACTGGTGGTCGGAGCGACAGATCCACCCGGTCCCGCCGTGCAGGTGCTCTCGGAGCACGCCGGACCCCGCGGCTCGACGGAGCTCGACGCCGACACGGTGCGGTCGTTGCTCGGCATGCTGCAGAACCCACAGATCGATCGCGACCTCTGGTTGCACGACATCGCCGTCGAAGAGGACGAGGACGGCATCGGCATCACCTTCGCGGTGGGTCCGGAAGAGGAACGCGACGTGGCTATCGCCCGGGCCAAGCAGGACATCTACGCCCGCCTGGATGCGCGCCCCGATGCCGTGATCCGCTTCGGATTGGACCAACCCCCCACTCGGAGGATCGCGGCACAGGTGGGAGACGTGCCCGGTTACGGATGGCGCCCGTTCGAACCCGCAGCCCTGGCCCATCCGGTCACGGTCGGGGAGCCCGGCCCGCCCGTGTCGCTCACCAACGGACTGGTGTCGGTCGAGGTGGACGGGAGCCTGGGTACGTTCGCCCTCAACGGGCGGCCCGGATACGGTCAACTGGTCGACGGTGGGGACCTCGGCGATTCGTACAACTACTCGCCTCCGGCCGTGGATTCGTTCGTGGAGACGCCGGAGGAGGTCACCGTCCGGGTCACCGAACCCGGGCCGGTGCGGGCCCGCGTGGTGATCGAGGCACGGTACCGGTGGCCCGACCACATCGACGTGGATTCACAGACCCGGGTCGGGGAGCAGACCGCGGTGGTGAAGACGACCCTCGAGGTGCGGGCGGACGAGCCGGCGGTTCGAGTGACCACGTCGTTCGTCAACCCGAGTGGCGACCACCGTCTCCGGGTCCATCTTCCCCTGCCCGGGCCGGCCCGGACGTCGCGGGCCGAGAGCGCGTTCGCGGTGGTCGAGCGGGGGCTCACGGCCGAGGGTCGCACAGAGGAATTCGGCCTGCCCACCGCGCCGGCCAACCGTTTCGTCACGGCCGGGGGTCTGACCGTGGTCCACGACGGGGTCTGCGAGTACGAGCTCATCGACATCGCGGCCACGCCCGCCGGCGATGCCGCGTCGACCTTGGCCCTGACCGTGCTGCGCTCGACCGGCATGCTGTCCCGGTTCGGCATGGCCTACCGACCCTTCCCGGCCGGCCCGCTGACCCCGGTCGAAGGACTCCAGATGAGAGGTCGCCCTGTCTCGCTGCACTATGCGCTGGCCGTCGACGTCGACGACCCCTATGCCCTGGCCGACGACATCCTCCTCCCGCTGGAGGTGCTGACCAGCCCGGGTGGGGGCACCCGCCCGCCGATCGGGAGCGGGCTGACGGTCAGCGGTGCCGAGGTGAGTGCAGTGCGCCGGGACGGTGGGGTGCTCGAAGTCCGGGTCTTCAACCCCGGGGCCGAGGTGACCACGGTGGCCATCGAAGGGCACAGCGGCTGGCTGGTCGACCTGCGCGGCTATCCCGAAGCGCCGTTCGAGGGCTCCTTCGAGTTGCGTCCCTTCGGGGTCGCCACCGCCAGGCTGCACAGCACCGAAGCCTGAGGGGGCGACTCCCGAGCGCCTCGATCCAGAGGGTGGCAGGTAGGGTTCCTCGTCATGGACGGCCCCTTCGCTGCGCCACCCGACAATCCCTGGCACCGGGTGTCACCGCGCCTGGCCCGGATGCGCCGCACCGAACTGCTCGTCGTCGGGACGCCGGTCGTGGCCGGCGTGGCTGTTGCCTGTGCTCTGGCGTCGACGGCGGCCGGGATCGCCGTCGGGGCGGCAGGTGTCGTCCTCATGGTCTTCGGATGGATCTCGATCGGTCGAAACCTACGCTCGTGGGGGTACGTTGAGCGCACCGACGACCTGGTGGTCACCCACGGGGCGATGTTCAAGCGCCTGACCGTGGTGCCCTACGGGCGCATGCAGCTGGTGGACGTAGAGGCCGGGCCCATCGAGCGTTCCTTCGGGCTGGTCAGCGTCAAGCTCCACACTGCGGCCGCCACCACCGACGCCAAGGTCTGTGGTCTCACCCCCGACATCGCCGGCCAGCTCCGCGACCGGCTGACCCAGTTGGGTGAGGCCCACGCCAGTGGGCTCTGAGCCGCCGGAAGGGACCGGCGACGAGACGTTCCGGCTCCACCCACTGACCCCGCTGGCCCTCGGTGGCCGGATCCTGGGTGTGCTCGTGGTCTTCGCGCTGTTCAGCCTGGCCGGAAGGCAGGCGGGTCAGGGGAGCGGCCCCAACGTCACCGCCCTCGGCATCTATGCCGGCCTGGCCGTGCTGGTCGTGATCCGTGGACTGATCACCGTGGCCGTGACCCGGTACCACCTGCATGGGGGGGAGCTGCGCATCGACAGCGGTCTCCTGCGGAAGCAGTCCAAGCGGGTCAGGCTCAACCGGGTCCAGAGCGTCGACGTGCTCGAGCCCTTCTCGGCCCGCATCTTCGGCCTGGCCGAGGTCAAGGTCACGACGGCCGGCACCGAGCGATCGGCCGTCCGGCTCCGCTATCTCGCCCTTCCGGTGGCCAAAAAGCTCCGTGCCGACCTGCTCGGACGCTCGGGTGGGGGCGATGAAGGGGCGCCCGAAGCCCCGGAACGACCGGTCGTGGCCGTTCCCCACGGGCAGCTCGTCGGATCGGTGCTGCTCGAGATGGTCTCCTGGCGGCTCATCTTCTTGTTCATCGGCCCGATCCTCACCGTGGTCGGGCGACAGAACGGCCACCGGGCCACCTCCGGCATCGGCATCGCCCTGTTCCTCTGGTTCGCCTTCCTCATCGTCACCGCGGTGTGGCGGCGGGTCTCCACCCTGTGGGACTTCACCGTGACCGAGTCACCCGACGGGCTCCGGGTCCGTCATGGACTGCTGTCCACCAGCCGTCAGACGGTCCCGCCCGGACGGATCCAGGCCATCCTCATCCACCAGCCCGTCGGGTGGCGCCTCTTCGGCTGGGCCCAGGTCCGCATGAACGTGGCCGGCTATGCCGGCAGCGGCAATTCGAAGTCCACCATGCTGCTGCCGGTGGCCGACCGCGACTACGCGCTGGCCCTGGTGGGCTGGCTGCTGGGTGGCGTCGACCTCGCCGGCATTCCCCTCGAGCGCCCTCCCCGGCGGGCGTGCATCCGGGCGCCGCTCTGGTGGCGCGCCCAGCTGGTGGGCTCCGACGAACACGTCTTCACGGTCCGTCACGGGCTGCTGTCGCGCACGATCGACGTCGTCCCCCACGAGCGGACCCAGAGCGTGCGGCTGACCTCGGGTCCGCTGCAACGCGCCCTGGCGCTGGCCACCGTGCACCTCGACTCCACCCGGGGCCCGGTCAAGACCCGGGCGTCCAATCGTGACGGCACCGAGGCCCGGGCCATGCTCGACCGCCAGGTGGAGCGGGCCCGCAGGGCCCGGCTCCATCAGTGGGTGCCGTCACCGCCGCCGCAGTGAGGACCGGCGGCGAGCCGGAGTCGACACGAACGGGATGGCGTCTGGAAGAATCGGGTCGATGCCCGAGGACCACGCCCCCGACAGTGACCCACAGGACGATCGTGACGCCGAGACGGCCAGGTCGTTGGCCATGCTGTTGGGTGTGGCCGACCTCGTCGGCCGTGGTTGGGAGATCGTCGAGGAGCGGACCTGGCCCACCGGTGAGTTGGACTCCGAGAGCGACAAGAGCCGCCGGGCCCACGCCGCGGGAGGGATCACCGCCTGGCGGTCCCTGGCCGAGGCCGGATCGGCCAGGACGGCCTGGTTCGAGGTGGTGCCCTACGCCACGCCCGACGACGCCGAGCTCTCGCTTCGCCAGGTCCCGCGGTACTTCGTCGGTACCAGCCGGCCGGACCAGACGATCGTCTCGGAGCGGGTGGTCGATGACCAGGTCCTCCCCGGGTACACGGACACCTGGATCTTCGAGAAGCGCACCACCGGACCCGGCGGGGACGACCTGTCGCGGTACGTGGGGGGAACCGTCGACCGGATCCTGTTCCTGACCTCCTTCGGGGGCCCGGACGGCGTGTGGTCGTGGGGCGACGTGATGACGCTGACCGAAGGTCAGGCGGAGCGGGTCCGGCTGGCCCTCGGGATCGTCTGAACAGCTCGGCCACCAACCCGGTCGATCACCAGGGCTCCCCGTAGCGGTCCCGGTGGGCGCGCTCGCGTAGTGGCAGGCGCCGGGGCGGGCCGAGGGGACGGGCGGGCCAGCCCACGGGGACCACGGCCATCGGGCGAACCGATGGCGGGAGGTCGAGCAGCTCGCGCAACTCGTCGGCGAACCGGGTGGCCAACGTGGTCATGGCCGATCCGAGGCCCAGTGCCGTGGCCGAGAGGAGGAGGTTCTGGGTGGCCGGAAAGACCGAGGACGGGAGGGTCGCCTCGAGGCCGATCGACGTGTCGCCGCAGACCACGATGATGACGGGAGCCGACCCGATCCCGCCTTCGGCCCCCTGGTCGACCTGGCGGAGGAGCGAGTCCTCCAGCCGACCGACCGAGTGCTGGCGGCCGCCTTGGCGCCACGCCCGACGCGTCAGCTCGCCGATGCCGGCTCGAAGTTTGTCGTCCTGGACGACGACGAAGACCCAGGGCTGGAGGTTTTCGGCGCTCGGTGCGTGGGTGGCGGCCCGGAGGCAGCGTTCGACCAATTCGTCGTCCACCGGGGCATCGGTGAATTGGCGGCTGGCCCGTTGGCGCAGGACCACGTCGAAGAACGCGGCCGGGTCCGGCGGGCCGCCCTCACCCTCTTGTCGGCGCACCGCCATCTTCGGCTCCCCCGCTCCGGCCTCACGAACCTGTCGCCGCGCCAACCTAGCCGATGCCTCAGCGGGGGCTCCGGCAGTTCACTAGAGTCACCCTCGACCGGTCCGCCACCGTCCCCGTCGGGGACTGGTGAGCGGACATCGAACCCTGGCGTCGAAGCCTTCAATCCGGGAGGACCACGTGGTCATGGGCGCCGTCCCTCGTGACTGAGCTCTTGCCCGATCAGCTGCGGCTCATGGCCGCGGCCTACCCCGATGAGGTGGCGTACCGGAACCTCGGGGACGGCTCTTCCATCACCTTTGCACGATGGGAACGTGAGTCGAACCGCCTGGCCCGCGGCCTGCGGGACAGAGGGGTGGACAGGGGCGACCTCGTGGCCATCTATCTCGAGAGCCACGGGATCCTGGAGTGGATCGTGGCCTACAGCGCAGTGCACAAGCTGGGTGCGACCGCGGTCCCGATGAACAACCGGCTGTCGGCGCCCGAGGCCCGGGCCATCCTCGAGCACGCCGAGGTCACCGCCATGGTCGTCAGCCGCGCCTATGCGGGGATCGTGGCCCCGCTGCTGCACTCCCTCCCCTCGCTGAGGGTGGCGGTGTCCGTCGGTCCGGGAGTCGGGGCGACGGACGTGGAGGGGTTCATCGATCTGGAGGACGTCAAGAGCGCCGACGCCGACACCGTCCAAGCCCCGGTCGACGGCTCCGATCTCGCCGATGTCATGTACACCTCCGGCACCACGGGCAGGCCGAAAGGTGTGGCGGTGCGGTACGACCAGGTCGCCCTCCTGCCCACCGGCCGGCCGGACTGGCGGGGGACCGGGTGGTTCACGGCCTCTCCGGTGTTCACCTTCGCCGGCCTCGGGTTCATCTACAACCCGATGAAGGCCGGCATGACGGTCCTGTACCTCCCGGCCTTCGACGCCGGGCGCTGGCTCGAGATCGTCGAGGGCGAGCGGCCGGTGATCGCCTTCATCGTCCCGGCCATGGCCCAGCTCATCATCCACCATGACCGGTTCGAATCGTCTGATCTCTCCAGCCTCGGCCGGATCATCCTGGGCAGCGCACCGCTCGCCCCCGACACCCTGATGCGGCTGCAGGCCAAGGCGCCCGGCGCCGCCGTGCTCAACAGCTACGGGATGACCGAGGGCGGGCACGCCACCTTCACCATGGACCCGGAGGGGTCCCGGACCCGGCCGGGCGCGGTGGGGAAGCCGAGGAAGCCCGTCGAGGTCCGCATCGTCGACGATGCCGGCGCCTCGCTCCCGGCAGGTGGGGTGGGCGAGGTCGTCACCCGGAACCCCGACGGTCACCGCCAGTACTACAAGGACCCGGAGGCCACGGCACGCATGTGGGAGGGAGGGTGGCTTCACACCGGCGACCTCGGCTACCTCGACGCGGACGGCTATCTCTTCATCGTCGGCCGGAAGAAGGAGATGATCGTGAGGGGCGGGATGAACGTCTACACCGACGATGTCGAGGCCGTCCTCCACGAGCACCCGTCGGTGGTCGAAGCGGCTGTGGTCGGTATCCCCCACGACGTGCTCGGCGAGGACATCGCCGCCTTCGTCGTCCTCCGTGCCGGCCGGACGCTGGCCGTCGACGAGTTGCAGACGTTCGCCGGCGAGCGCCTGGCCGACTACAAGGTGCCGCGGCATGTCGAGTTCCTGGCTGCGCTCCCGAGGAACGCGGGCGGGAAGGTCGTGAGGTCGGAACTTGTCCCGAAGGCAAAGCGCAGATGACTCGAGAGGAGAGCAGGTGCAGGATCACAGATTCGATTTCGTCGTCGATGGAACACCCGAGGAGGTCTGGGATGTGTTTTGGGGCCGGATGCGTTCCGGCATCGAAACCGACACGGTGAAGATCGAGATCTACCACCCCGGGGACGAAGATGGCAACGGCCTGGTGCGGCACTGTGACTTCCAGGTGCCGAAGTACCTCCTGTCGAAAGGCAAGGCGCAGTCCTGGGAGTGGATCACCGAGAGCAAGCGCCCACTGTCGTGGCGGTATGACGCCATCGGGAAGCCGTTGTGGTCCCGTGCATCGGGGTGGACCCGGCTGGAGGACATGGGCGATGGGCGGACCCACGTCTACTTCCGGGAGACCTACGAGGCCTTCAACCCCGTCATGCGGGCGCTCCTGGAGAAGCGGGTGCACGACTTCATATCCAAGGGGAACGACGAATTGATCGAGGCCTCCCTGGTCAGGTCGCTGCGCAAGCTCCACGAGAGAAAGCGGGACGTCACCTGACCGATCGTCACCTGACCGATGCCCGCCGGATGGACCGGGGCCGCCGGCCGGCCGGATCACCCCGGTGGGGCGAAGCGGTTCCAGTCCCAGCTGATCAGCGACTCGTAGGGGGCGGCCAGGAGCGGACGGACCGGGGCTGCCGACCACCACCGGTCGAGCACCGGCGCCAGGCGCGCGCCGACGGCCGCCGGATCGTCGTCGAGGTAGCAGACGGTCATCCGGTAGTCCCCCTCGGAGAACATCGGCCGCCGGATGGAGGGGCTGGTGGCGAAGGTCCAGGCTCCGGCGACACCGGGAACCGACACCAACTCGGGAAGCAGTTCGACGTGCATCCGCTGCACGTGGGCATCCTGGGCCGATCGATCGGTGGGCTCCTCCACGATGAGGTAGATGCCCTGGTGCGGTCGGAACGGGACCACCTCGGACGAGACCAGCACCCTGCGGGCGGCAAGCGTCTCGAGGAGGCGGAGACCTCCCCGGTACTGCGAGGGCAGCGCGTGGGGGAAGCGGCCCAGCTCGGCCAGATGGCGGCCCAGGTTGAGGAATTCGTCGATCGTCTCGTGGACGGGATTTCCCATCAGGTAGCAGACGACGTGTTCGACGGACGACCACCCCTCGACATCGGCCGCCCGGGCGCTCCGGCAGGCCGGGGTCGACGCCCACCGCTGACCGAGGACCAGCCCGGGTAGCTGGTATTGCTCGGGCATGTGGTCCAGCTGATGCCATTCGAGATACGGGCGGTCGTCGCCGCTCGGCGAGCGCCGCGAGAGTGAGAAGAAGCCGACCTTGATCCGGTTCACGGCTGTCCCGGCGGATCAGTCGGACCCATGATCCGGGCCATGGCTTCGAGCTGCTCCACATAGTGGGCCTGCGAGTGGTGGAGGAACCACAGCTGCAAGCCGGTCGCCCCCGCGTCGGTGAGCCTGGCGACGATCTGGCGGGCCCCGTCGGGATCGCCGACAGGATCCAGCGGTCGGCCGTTGCGCAGCACGACCTCGAGCGGGCTGCTGCGCTCGGCCCACGCCGGGGTGACACGGGCGGCCGCCATCATGGTGGCCACATCGGCCGCCCTGATCCCGAAGGGCACCCAACCGTCCCCCAATTCGACGGCGCGACGGAGGGAGCGTTCGGTGCGCCCCCCGATCCACAACGGCACGGAGGGTTGGAGGGCACAGGGATCCAACACCACCCCCGAGTACCGGTAGAAGCGCCCCGCGTACTCGGGCAGGCGTACCGACAGCGACGACCGGAGGGCCGAGAGCGCATCGTCGGCCCGCCGTCCGCGTTCGTCGAAGGGGCAGCCGAGGAGATCGAACTCCTCTTTGAGTGAGCCGACCCCGAGGCCGAGGATGAGTCGCCCGCCCGACACCTGATCGAGCGTGCCGTAGCGTTTGGCGATCTCGAGCGGGTGGTGGTAGCCGAGCACCAGCACATTGGTGGCCAGACGGATCCGCGACGTGACCGCGGCCAGGTAGCCGAAGGTGGACAACGGATCCCAATAGCGGCTTCCGCGCACGGCGGCGACCTCGGTGGGGACGATCACGTGCTCGCTACAGGTCAGATGGTGGTAGCCGAGACGCTCGGCCGCCTGGGCGATGGCGGCGACGTCGTCGATGGTCCCCTCCACCTCCCAGGGAGCATGCACGTCGGGGACCATGCTGAGCACGGGAGTGGTGATACCCAGCAGCATCCCTTTCCCCCGTCTCTCCTCCGGGCGGACCGCTCGACCGGCGACCCCTCATCCCGGGAAAGGGTACCGTCGATCGGGAGGGCGCGCCGCCCGTTCCAGCGCCTCGGACAGCGAGAGGTCATCGAGTGACGTGGTGACCAGATCGGCCACGGAGAGATCGAGGTCCGAGGTCAGGCCGTGCGGTACGGCCACGGTGAACAGCCCGGCGGCCACCGCCGCCACCACGCCGTGGGGGGAGTCCTCCACGGCCACCGACCGCCACCGGTCGGCCCCGAGCCGGTGGCAGGCCAGCAGGTAGGAGGTGGGTGCCGGCTTGGCCGGGACCTCGGCGTCGCGGCAGACCACGCAGGAGAAGAACCCCCGCAGTCCGAGCCGGTTCAGATGGCCCTCCACCCACTCGAGCGGGGACGACGAGGCGATGCCGACCGGGATGCCCGACTCCTCCGCCTCCGACAGCCAGCGCAGGACTCCGGGGCGGGGGCCGTGCCGGGCCTGGAGCTCGTCCCGTCGCAGACGGCGGCGATCCTGTACGTCGGGGTGGAGGGGGCGACCGATCCGGCTCTCGAGCTCGCCCATGGGGTCGAAGACGTCGTCGGTCCCGATGTTCAGCTGCCAGTCGTCGAGCGCCAGCCGATGGCCGTGGTCGGCCCACAGCTCCGCCCACGACCGGTAGAGGGACTCCTCGGTATCGAGGATCGTCCCGTCGAAGTCGAGGACGAGGCAGGCCCGGCTCACCCGCCTGATCATGGCAGGTGGATCGGTCCACCGGTTGGGCCCCGGCCACCGGGTCTGTCATGCTCTCGGGCGTGTTCGACGATCTCCTCCGGGCCAACCGGCAGTATGTGGCCGGATTCGAGCTGGCCGGGATACCGGCCCGGGCGGCCAAGGAGTTCGCGCTGGTCACCTGCATGGACAGCCGCATCGAGCCGTTGACCATGCTCGGGCTGCGACCCGGGGATGCCAAGATCGTCCGGAACGCGGGTGGCCGTGTCACCCCCGATGTCCTGCGGTCCCTGGTCCTGGCCACGAGGTTCCTGGGTGTGCGCCGGATCGCGGTCATGCAGCACACCCAGTGTGCGCTGGTCGACCGGAGCGACGACGACATCAGGTCGGACCTGGCCGCCCAGGGACTCGAGCGACCTGACGGCTGGGAGTTCCTGGCCATGCCGGACCCGGACTCCGCCCTGGTGACCGACGTCGCCGCCGTGCGCGCGTGTGATCTCCTGCCCGGTGACGTCCGTGTCGAGGGTTGGCGGTACGACGTCGCCAGCGGCGAGATCGTCCAGGTCGTGCGCTCCTGAGCGTCGGCGACTCCGCGGCCGCCCGGCCGTCCCGAATCGACGGCCAGGCCCGAATGGGAGGTTGCGGCCGCGATCGCTAACCTGTGGCCGTGCCGGAGATGAACGGAATGAGCAGGGTGGCGTTCAACCTCCACAACGCCCTGACCCGGTGGGAGTTCGGCCCGTTCGCCCTCTTGGTGCTGGCCGTGGCCATCATCATCGGCGCCTGGTACCTGAGGGCTGAGTGGACCCTGTCCACCCGGGGGCGCAGCTGGAGCATGAAGCGGACCGTCTCGTTCCTGGCCGGTCTGGTAGCCGTCGTCATCGCCCTGCAATCGCCGGTCAACACGTTCACCATGGACTACTTCCAGGCCCACGTCATCCAGCACCTGCTGCTGATGGTCATCGGACCTCCCCTCCTGGCCATGGGGGCACCGATGACACTGGCCCTCCAGACGTCGAGCCGGAGCGGGAAGATCAGGCTCCTCTCCATCCTCAACAGCCGGCCCTTCAAGGTGCTCACCCACCCCCTTCCGGTCTGGTTCCTCTACTACTTCTCGATGTTCGCCTTCTTCTTGACCTTCGCTCTCAATTTCGCCATGACCCATATGTGGGTCATGGATCTCGTCAATCTGGGATTCTTCTTCGCGTCCACGCTCTTCTGGTGGCCCCTGGTCGGCGTCGACCCGGTCCCGCACTGGAAGATGAGCTACGGAGCGCGGATGGGCAACCTGCTCATCGGGGTGCCGCTCGAGTCGTTCCTGGCGCTCGCCCTGCTGAGCGAGACACGGCCGGCCGCCTCCATGTACACCGTGGCCAGCACCCACTCGGGTGCCGCCATCCTCTGGATCGGAGCCGAGCTCTTCACATTCCTCGCCCTGATCCCGATCTTCATCCAGTGGGTGAAGTTCGAGGAGCGCAAGGGCGCCCGATTCGACGCCCAACAGGACGCCGAGCTGACGGCCAACGGGACCCGGGCCTTCCCCGTGGTCGAGCGCTGACCGTTCCGACCGGACTCGTCGGCCTGCGGGTTCAGGAGCTGGCTGGCGGAGCGAAGGTGTAGGTGTACGGGGTCTGGTGGGGCGAGTTGAGGAACACGCCCTTCCCGTCGATGTAGATGGCCACGGCCACCGCCGCCGATCCCACCTGGACGGTCATGGTTCCCTGGGCCGGGAAGCTCAAGAGCTTGCCGGCCTGTTGGACACCGCTGACCAGAGGTGTGGGCGAGTCCGAGCTGGTGACCTGCACCCAGCACCTACCCGACGTGGCGATGTTGACGGTGAACTTCTTCGTGTTGACCGCCCAGTTGGAGCTCTGCAGGGTGTAGCCGACCCCGACGACCGCCGATGCCTGGGCCTTCTGCCCTGTGCCTGCGGCCCCGCCCGAGCCCGACGGGTTGCTGGTGGGGGCGGCCACCCTGAGGATGTGCGCCCGGACCAGCCATTCGGGCCGCCACTGCTGGATGGCGAACCCGGCCACGGTGGCCAGCACCAGCACCAGGGCCACCCAGGTGACCACCTTCAGCGACGTCGGTGCCCGCAGCCGGCGCCGGGCCTTGGCCACCGCCCGTTTGCTGTGCCTGATCTCCTGTCGGGGGACGACCGGGAACGTCCCGGTGGGTGGGCCCGCCGCCACCCCGTAGCCGTAGGCCCCCGAGCCCCCCGCGGCGGACCCGGCCCCCACCCTCGGTACCTCGCCGGTCTGGGTGAACGCCCGCAGGTGGTCGGGCTCGGTCGTCACCGCGGTGACCACGTTGGTCACCGATCCCGCCCCCACCTGGTTGCGCTTGGCTCCGCTGGAGGACAGGGCGGGTGCCGGGACCGACGCCGACCAGGCGTCGATCATCTGCAGGGCCAATGCGTCGCCGTCCAGGCCCAGAAAGGCGGCATAGCGCCTGAGGGTGGACAGGGCCAGGGCCTGATCGGGAAGGCTGGCCAGGTCCCCGTTCTCCAGGGCCTCGAGCTGGGTGATCGGTCGGCCCAGCCGGTCGTGCACGGCCAGCAGATCGAGGCCGCGCTCCTCCCTGGCTGCCCGAAGCAACCAACCGATGCCCTCGGCGGAGGAGCTCGGCTTCTCGTCTTGGTCGTCGCGACGGCGCGCTGTCCCGCCGCGTTGCCAGAGCACCTTTTGTCTCCTGACTGTCCCGGTACGGCAAGCGTACTTGTTCACTCATACTTTTCGGCGCAACCGGGGGCAGACTGAAAGCATTCCCCGGCCAGGGGGACGGCCCCGGGCGTTCACAGGGGCCGGAAATCACAGGGGCGGAAATGTTGCGAGCACAACTAGTGTTGTAGGACACGAGGGTTTTCCAGAGGATGAGCGTATGTGCGGTGTCGAGCGCGGCACCGACAAGGAGGTTGGCCATGCCGGCAGTGACTGTGGACGACGTTCTGGCCCTACCCAGGGTGGCGGCACCGGATCCGGCGACGAACGTATCGAGGCCTGTGGTCTCGGTCACCGCCGCCCCCGCCGGATTCGAAGGGGAGGGTTTTCCGGTCCGCCGGGCGTTTGCCGGCGTGGACCGGCACCACCTCGATCCGTTCATCCACATGGACCAGATGGGCGAGGTGGAGTACGCGCCGGGCGAGCCCAAGGGCACTCCGTGGCATCCCCACCGTGGATTCGAGACGGTGACCTACATGATCGACGGCACGTTCCGGCACCAGGACTCGATCGGTGGCGGCGGGCTCATCACCAACGGCGACACCCAGTGGATGACGGCCGGCGGCGGCATCCTTCACATCGAGGCGCCGCCCGAGGAACTGGTGGCCAGCGGCGGTCTGTTCCACGGGATCCAGCTGTGGGTGAACCTGCCCAAGGCGGACAAGATGATCGCGCCGCGCTATCAGGACATCGGATCCTCCAACGTCGTGTTGTTGACTTCGCCTGACGGCGGGGCCCTGTTCAGGCTCATCGCCGGCGACCTCGGGGGCCATGCCGGGCCCGGATCGACCCATTCGCCCATGGCTATGGTGCACGCCACACTGTCACCGGGGGCCAGGATCGACATCCCGTGGCGGAGCGACTTCAACGCGCTCGTCTACGTGCTCGGCGGTCGGGGCACCGTCGGTACCGAGGGGCACGCGGTGGACACCGGGCGGCTCGCCGTCTTCGGCGAGGGCGGGGCGCTGACTGTCACCGCCGACGCCGACCAGGATTCACGGACTCCGACGCTCGACATCTTGATCCTCGGAGGCCGGCCCATCCGCGAACCGGTCTACGCCTACGGGCCGTTCGTCATGAACACGAAGGAAGAGATCGCCCAGGCCTTCGAGGACTACCAGGCCGGACGGCTGGGGACGGTTCCCGCCGATCACATCGGCTCGTAGCTGGGCTCCGTCGCCGGGGTTGCGGCCGGCGCCGATCCCGCCTGCGGACGGGTGGAGCCGACGACCCCGAGGTCGGCCGGTCGCAGGCGGAGCGTGTCGTACCAGTAGCGGACGGTCCAGGACGGCCAGTTGTTGGTCACCCTGCCCGACGCGTTCTTGTACCAGCTCGTGCAGCCGGCCACCCAGGCCGTGGCCGACATGAGGCGCTGGGTCCGCTGGTCGTCCCGCCGGTAGGCGTCCACGCTCACACCGACCAGTGGAGCCGAACCGGTATCCGTGGCCCTGACCTGGACGGCCATGGCCTGCAGGATGAGGTTGATCTGGCGCTCCACCATGAACAGGATCGAGTTGTGCCCGAGGTTGGTGTTGGGCCCGTAGAGCAGGTAGCAGTTCGGAAAACCGGGTACCGCCGTACCCAGGTAGGCGTGGGCGCCCTCGCTCCACGCCTCGGCCAGGGGTCGCCCCCCTGCGCCGTAGACGGGGATGTGGGCCAGGAAATCCGTGGTGGAGAAGCCCGTGCCGAAGATGAGGACGTCGGCGGGGCGTCGTCGGCCGTCGGCGGTCACCACCGCGTCGGACTCGATGTGCTCGATGGGCTGGTCGACCACGTCGACGTTGGGCCGCATCAGGGCGGGGTACCACTCATTGGAGATGAGGATGCGCTTGCAGCCGAGCGGATAGTCGGGCACCACGGACCGCTCGGGCAGGCGCTCGCTGACCACGTCCCGGCGGATGCCCTTGGCGAACAGCTGCCCCAGCTTGCGTCCCGCCCACCCGTCCTTGCGGAACCAGAACCATCGGGACTCGAGGCCCCAGTAGATCCACCAGCGGTAGGCGCGTTCGACCGGTTCGACGTGGTCGAACAGCCATCGGGCCATGCCTCCGTAGGGCCGGTCCCTCTTCGGGGCCACATAGTTCGGGCTGCGCTGATAGATCGTGAGCTCGGCGGCCCGCTCGGCTACCCGGGGGACGAACTGGATGGCGCTCGCTCCACTTCCGACCACGGCGACCCGCTTCCCGTCCAGATCGCACCCGTGGTCCCAGCGGGCCGAATGCCACATCGGCCCGGCGAACTCGGTCAGGCCCTGCAGGTCGGGCACGTGGGGCCGGTTGAGCTGGCCGCAGGCGAAGATCAGGTCGTCGGCTTCGATCTGCTCCTCGCCCCCGGCCGACGTCAGCACCAGCCGCCAGCGCCGGCCGGCCTCGTCGAAGTCGGCGCGCTGGACGGTCGTGCCCAGACGGAGATGGGGTCCGAGCCGGAAGCGCTGCACGCACCGCTCGGCGTAGGTGAGGATCTCCGGCTGTTCGGCGAAGCGACGGGTCCAGTCGGACTTCGGGGAGAAGGAGAAGGAGTAGAGGTGGGAGGGGACGTCGCACCCGCTTCCCGGGTACGTATTGTCCCGCCAGGTGCCGCCGACCGCATCGGACTGCTCGATGATGGTGAAGTCGCGTACACCTGACCGGACCAGCTGGATGGCCATGGCCAGTCCCGACAGGCCGGCTCCCACGATCGCGATGGTGGGCGTCGACCGCCCCTGGCCGCGAGCGGTCCGGATCTCCCGTTCCAACCGCCTGCGCCCGATGTCCAGCGCCATGTGAGCTCTCCGGTTCCGGGACCGCACCTCGGCCTGCGTCCGACCTTCGGGCAGGCCCTGCGGTACTCAGATGGTAGGCCCGACGGCCTCCGCACGACACCGAGTCGCTCGCGCCCGGGCTGGGCGTGGTGCCCTTGCGGACCCGGCCTCGAGTCACCAGACTCATGGGGTGACCGACGGGCAGCCGGAATCCCGACCGGTACCGCCGGGTCGGTGGGCGTCAGGCCGGACCCGGGCCCGGGCCCGCTCGTCCCAGGCTCTCAGGTCCCTGTTGCGCCCGGAGGGACTCCCGGCTGAAGCCGCGGCCCAGCTCGAGGCGGCCTTCGGGAGCGTGGGGCGGGCCGCCATCTCCGGGGGGCGGGGGAGGCTCCGGCGGGTCCGCATCCAGGTGAAGGCGGCCCCGCCCCGACTGCTCGACTGGATGTCGGGTCAAGTCCTCGACCATCCCGCCGCCCTCTACGACCAAAAGAGCGTCGAACTGCTGGCCTCGCGCCAGGTCCGGTCCATCTCGACGGCCATGGGTGCGCTGCAGCTGGCCCTGGTGACCGCGGCCGCGGCGACCACCCTCGAAGGGGGTCCCGTCCTGGCCCTGGCCATCGACGGCGCAGTGGGCCAGATGGCCTCCGTGGTCCACGGGTTCTGTGACTGGTACAACACCGGTTCCTATCTGGTGCGCCGGCTCGACGAGCACGGGATCACGGTGGACCGGACCGAAGTGCGCCGCCTCACCAATGCTGCGCTGATGTCGAAGGGGCGGGCGGTGGACCAACGGGCCCTGGCCCGTTCCACCGAGCTGCGCCTGATCCGCAGTTGGGTGGGCCGTGGCCTCGTCGACGCCCTACCCTTCGGCTCCACGCTCGGGCGCGCTTCGGTGCGGGCTGCCTCCCGCATCGACGAATCCGACCTGTTCGGGCTGGTCAGAGCCGTTCGGGAAGAGCCGGGCTGAGAACGGCGGCGCCGGATCCGTCCCGCGCCGGGCCCGCCGCCCGTTCGGGCCGTTCCGGCACTCCCCGTAGGATGTGACGGCGGTTCCGAGGCCGCCGAATGGGGAGTCGCACATGAGCGAGGTGTCGTCAACGGTGGTGGCCGAACCGCCCGCCGGACTGTCCCATCGTCGTGTCCTCGTGATCATCGGTGCCCTCATCCTGGGCATGTTCCTGGCCGCCCTGGACCAGACGGTGGTGGCCACGGCACTGCCCACCATCGTCGGCGACCTGCACGGTGCCTCGCACATCACCTGGGTGGTGACCGCCTACCTGTTGACGTCGACCGTCTCCACGCCTCTGTGGGGAAAGCTCGGCGACCAGTACGGGCGCAAGTTCTTCTTTCAGGCCGCCATCGTCATCTTCCT
>JBEKOI010000047.1:0-16952 GCA_049521915.1 Acidimicrobiales bacterium
GTACCTCGCGGATGAACTGACCCGGACGGAAGGGCTCACGCTTCGGTGGCCGCCGGGGCGGGGGGGCGGCGCGCCTGGGCGCGGCCTCACCATCGGGATCCTGCCCCTGACGCTGCGCCATGCGCTTCTGTTCTCGGTTCACGTGCTCTGTGTCCTTCGACGATTGGCTTCTGTGGTGAGCAGGGCAGGAGGGACTCGAACCCCCAACCTTCGGTTTTGGAGACCGGTGCTCTACCAGTTGAGCTACTGCCCTCTGTCGATCGCCGTGCCGCGAGCGGCCAGCCGATCGCAGGGGCGGTTGGCTAGGTTATCACCGGGACCGTGGGGATTCCCAGGCACAATCCCGGTTCCCCGGGCCCGGTCACTCGCCGGCCCGCCCCCACCTACCGGGTTTCTTTGTGCAGCGTGTGGCGCCGGTCCCACCGGCAGAACTTCTTCATCTCAATCCGCTCGCGGTCGTTCAGCTTGTTCTTCGTCGTGATGTAGTTCCGTCGCTTGCACTGCTCGCAGGCCAGGGTGACCTGGATGCGCTTCTCGTTCTTTGCCATCTTGACTCCTCCTACGGCCGGCCCGCCGCTGTGGCCGGCGGGGCCTGGCTCCGATGTCTGTGCCCGGTGTCCTCGACTGTCCTGCTTGTGTCCTGCGGATGGTAGCGGCGGCCGGACTCGAACCGGCGACCCCACGATTATGAGCCGTGTGCTCTGACCAACTGAGCTACGCCGCCATGGGCGAGCCCCCTGTCGGAATCGAACCGACGACACCAGCCTTACCATGGCTGTGCTCTGCCGACTGAGCTAAGGGGGCAGTGCGGCTCGAGCGAGCAGCAAAAAGACAATCATAGCCAGAGCTGGGCCCACCCGAGCGTAGCCGCCTTCCTCGCTACCATCGGCTGATGCAGGTTCGCTTGGCGAGGGCGTCCGACTCCGAATCGATCCGGTCGATCTACAACGCCGAGGTCACCGGGTCGACCGCCACGTTCGATCTCGTGCCCCGGACTTCCGAGGAGCAGTTGGCCTGGCTGGCCGACCACCGCGGTCCCTATCCGGCGGTGGTGGCCACCGACGACCGGGACACCGTCCTCGGATTCGGTTCCCTCTCGGAGTACAAGAACCGCCCGTCCTACGCCACCACAGTGGAGAATTCGGTGTACGTGGACGCCGCCCATCGGGGTGAGGGGGTGGGCAGGGCCCTGCTCGAGGGCCTCATCGGGCTGGCCACCCAGCACGGCTTCCATTCCGTCATCGCCCGGGTCGGCGGGGACAATCTGGCCTCCATCGCCCTCCACCAGGCGTGCGGCTTCACCCTGGTCGGGGTGGAGCGGGAAGTCGGTCGCAAATTCGGCCGGTGGCTCGATGTGACCGTCCTCCAGCTCCTGGTCTGACCGGGTTCGGCCCGTCGGCCCGTCGCCCGGACCGCTACGAGGCGGCGCGGACCAGGACCCCGTCAGTGGCGCTGGCCCGGGGCACCGACGGCCGCCGTTCCCAGGTGGCCAGGGGCACGGTGAGCACGAAAAGGATCCACAGCAGGGTGAGGACGATCTCCAGTGGATCACCGTGGATCAGGCTGTGCACCAGGTCGGTGCCCCCGGGCAGCTCGATGAACGCCGTCACCATGGAGAGCCCGATGATCAGCGACCGGAGCCGGCCCAACGCCACCGGCGCCAGCAGGATGAGACCCCATGACAGGTACCAGGGCTGGACCACCGGGCCGAGGGCGACCAGCAGCAGCAGGGTGATGCCCAGTGCCTTGAGCGTGCCGATCCGATCGCTGTTCAACAGCAGCCAGACCCCGGCGATCCCCGCGACCAGCAATCCGAAGAAGCGGGTGACCGACAGCACGCCACCCAGCCCCACGCTGATGTGGACGAAGTGGGCGATCCCGGTGAAGGCCAGGGCCAGCGAGGTGGTCGGGGCGGTCCACGAACGGACCGCCCCCGGCGTCCCGAGGATGCTCACCCACCCCCAACCCAGACCGCTCACGTAGGAGAAGAAGCCGAGCACACCGGCTCCGAGGAGCCCGGCCGTCACCACCGGCCGTATTCGGTCGCGCACCGCCGCCTGCGGCCCGAGCCAGCTCCACCCGACATAGAGGATCCCGAACGCGGCCGGCGCCTTGATCGCCGTGGCCAGCGCACACAGCACGATGGCCACGACCGGGCGTTTCTCCTTGGCCGCGGTGAGCCCGGCGATCAGGAGTCCGAGCATCAAGGCGTCGTTGTGGGCACCTCCGATGAGGTGGAGGAGCGTGACCGGGTTGAGGATCATGAGGGTGAACAGCTCGGCCCCGTCGCGGTGGTACAGGCGGGCCAGCCGGGGGACGCAGGAGGCGATGAGCAGCACACCGACCAGGGCCAGCAGCCGGAGCAGGACGATGGTGGCCAGCTCGTTGTGGAGGGTGATCCGGGCGAAGATCCCGTCGATCTGGAGGAACAGCGGTCCGTAGGGGGCCGGGGCATTGGCCCACAGCGGGTCGACGGGGGCGGTGTAGGAGTTGTTGCCCAACTGGGCCGGGCCGTAGAGGTACGGGCTCATGTGATGGCTGACCATCTCGCCCTGGGCCGCATAGGAGTAGACGTCCCGGCTGAACAGCGGTGCGATGACCAGCATGGGCAGGGCCCAGAGGGCGAACACCCACATCATCCGCTTGATCGGGACCCCCGGACATCGGGAGTAGAGCCGGGTCATGCCCCACCACACCCGCATCAGCAACAACAGCCCGCCGTAGACGGCGGCCAGCGTGAAGTAGACGGCCCAGGTACTGGCCAGATCGGTGCGGGGCACCCCGAAGAACCAGACGCCGGGCATCTCGAGCTTGAACGGGGAGCTCGGGAGCGAGGCGCCGATGGCGATGGCGACCATGGCCACGAACCCCAACAGGGCCGGTCGCAACACCAGCCCCCGCGGACGGGTCTGACCCTCCTGCCGCTGGGCCTGATCGCCCACCGGGACCGAGGACGTGTCCCAGCGTTGGCGAACCGAGCCCACGAACGTCTCGGTCAGACGGAGCCCGCTGCGATAGATCTCCAGGGCGAGGAGTGGCAGTCCGGAGCTGGAGCTCGGTGGCCGGGGCTGCCCGCCCTCGGACGCCTGGGCTGCCGTGGTCTCGGATGGCATCAGGTTTCGGAGCTTCTCCTCGGTCGGACTGCCGGCACCAGTCGATCCATCTGGTTGCGCAGAGCCAGTTGCCGCTCCCCGCACTCGTCATCAGCTGCGGGCCCCGTCCAACGCTCGCCGAACCGCGCGAGCACCCGTACCGCAATCATTCCGTAACTTCATTGTAACCAAGCCGGGGTCCCGATCAAGTCACCTGATGAGGGGGGCGGAAGAGCCCCATCGGGGTCCGGCGGCGCCCGCGCCGACCGGCCCCCGGAGGCAGCGTGGGACACCGTCCCCCGCCGCCCCCGGTCCACTCCTGCGGTGGGCCGGGAAGGATTCGAACCTTCGAAGGCAGAACCGGCAGATTTACAGTCTGCTCCCTTTGGCCACTCGGGCACCGACCCGCAGGGCGGAAGGATATCGCCTGGTGCGGCGCTACTGTTTCGCCATGCCTACCTTCGACGTTGTTTCGGAAGTCGACATGCAAGAGGTGCGGAACGCGGTCGACCAGGCCAACCGCGAAGCAGCCACCCGTTTCGACTTCAAGGGAACCGACTCGTCCATCGAGCTCTCGGACAAGGAGCTGCTGCTGGCCTCGTCCACCGAGGACCGGCTCCGTGCCCTGTACCAGGTCCTGCAGGAGAAGCTGGTCAAACGCGAGGTCTCCCTCAAGTCCTTCGAGGTCGGAAAGATCGAGGAGGCGTCCCGTGGCTCCGCCCGGCAGAAGCTGACCATCCAGGCCGGCATCTCGTCCGACCACGCCAAGAAGATCAACAAGTTCATCAAGGACCTCGGGCTCAAAGGCGTCAGCTCGCAGACCCAGGGGGATCAGTTGCGGGTGAGCGGCAAGAAACGCGACGACCTGCAGGCGGTCATCACCGCGTGCAAGGCGGAGGACTTCGGTATCGCGCTGCAGTTCAACAACTTCCGGGACTGACCGGGGTCGCCACCGGCCTCTGCGGCGCGAGCGGTCAGGCTGCCTCGACGAGCTCGTCGAGCTCCTCCAGCGGGTGCACCCGGAAGAGACGGTTGAAGACCATGAACTTGAGGACCCAGAAGAGCGCGAACGACAAGACATTGGCCGCCAGGACCAGCACGGTCTGCTCGAGATGGCCGAGGTGGTGCACCAAGCCGATGTGACGGGCCACCGCCGCGCCACCAATGGACACGACGATGCCGATGGCCGACAGAGCCCAGAAGGGCACGATCTCCTTCATCAGATGGGAACGGCCGCCCTTGCCCCACACCCACTTGCGATTGAGGTAGTACGACGGCACGACGGCCACGATGTTGGCGATCACGGTACTGGCGATGGCACCAGCCAGGTGCAGGACGCCGAACACGAGCGCCAACACACCGAAGGAGACCGCGGTGGATACCACCGACACCATCGTGTAGCGGAACAGCTGCTTGGCTTCTGGGGTGTCCCGTTTCTGCCACAGATGAATCGCGCGAGAGGTCAGGCCGTTCATCGGCGTTACTCTATCGGTGGAGGGGTCTCAGGACCGGTTCAGCGACGCTGGGCGGTGAAAAGACGGGTTCTCAGACCGCATTGGCCCGGGCCACGGCGCCCAGCCACGAGGCGCTGGGCTTCGGACGGCGTTCGAATGTCCCGCTGTCGACGGCGACCATCCCGAAGGTCGGCCCGTAGCCCAGCACCCACTCGAAGTTGTCCAGCAGGCTCCAGTAGAAGTACCCCCGGACGTCGATGCCGGCATCGAGACAGTGCCCGACGCCATGCAGTGCCCTGTTCACGTAGTCGATCCTGACGTCGTCGTCGTCGGTTCCGATGCCGTTTTCGGTGACGTACACCGGAAGCCCCGTCTTGTCCCATGCCCGACGAATGGTGCCCTCGAGGGCTTCGGGCCAGACCTCGTATCCCATCTGGGTGGTGGGCACCCCCTCCTCGCCGCCCAACGCTCCGTCGGGCCCGGCCCGCATCCGGGTGTAGGTCTGGACCCCGATGAAGTCATCTCCCTCGGTCGACTCGAGGAACACGTCCTCAGAGGGGCGCCGGATCCGCTCCAGCCAGTCCTCTCCGCCCGGCTGGAGCTGGTAGTCGGTCATCGACAGGGTCAGCCCGACGGGAAAGTCGCCCGGACCCGACCGGATGGCCTCGACGGCCTTTCGGTGGGCCGCGGCCAGGGTGTCGTTGACGGCACTCCGGCGGGCCCTGTCCCGCACCCGGGGCGGGAAGATGCCGAGCCGCCATCCCATCGTGGCCACCACGTTCGGCTCATTGAGCGTCGCGGCCATGCCGACCAGGTCGCCGATGTGGGCGGTAGCCCGTTCGCAGAACCGGGTGAAGCGATCTGTCGCATGGGGAGCCTCCCAGGTGCCGGCGGCGGCCAGCCACCGGGGATGGGTGAAGTGGTGGAAGGTGACCACCGGCATGATCCCCCGTTCGTGACATGCCGCCGCCATGCGCCGGTAGTGGTCGAGAGCCACCCGGGAGAACTCACCCTCCTCGGGCTCGATGCGGCTCCACTCGAGCGAGAATCGGTAGGCGCCGAGCCCGAGGCCGGCGACCAGGGCGATGTCCTCGTCGAAGCGGTTGAACGAATCGCAGGCGTCTCCGCTCACGTCGACACAACCCGAGGTGGGATCGTGCTCGAATACCCACCAGTCGTTGTTGACATTGCCGCCTTCGATCTGATGGGCGGCGGTTGCCGTTCCCCACACGAAGCGGTCGGGGAAGACGAGATCGGCCATGGCCCAAAACGTAGCGGGATCGCCGTCCCACCGCCCTGCCCGGCCCCGAGGAGCGCATCGGGACGGCTCTCCAGCTGGCAGGATGGGGAGGTGAGTGAAGCCCTCGACTTCCTGGTCGACCTGCTTGACCTCGAGTCCATCGAAGTCAACATCTTCCGGGGCGTGAGCCCCAACGAGGACCGCCAGCGGGTGTTCGGCGGTCAGGTCGCGGCCCAGTCGTTGATGGCCGCGGGCCGGACCGTCGACAACGGACGGCCGCACTCGTTGCACGCCTACTTCCTGCGGCCGGGTGACCCCAACGTGCCCATCCTCTACGAGGTGGACCGCATACGGGACGGCAGGTCCTTCACCACCCGCAGGGTGGTGGCCATCCAGCATGGCCGGGCCATCTTCAACATGTCGACGTCGTTCCACGTCGACGAGCCCGGACTCTCCCACCAATTCCCCATGCCCGACGTCCCCGCCCCCGAAAACCTCGACACCCTGGCCACGAGGCTCGAACCCTTCCGGGACACGCTCGGGGACTGGTTCTCCCGGCCCCACCCCATCGATCAGCGCCACATCGGTGAGCTGCCCTTCAGCCACGGCGCCGGGAAGGAGCCGGTGCAGCGCCTGTGGATCCGGGCCGACGGAACCCTCCCGGACGATCCGCTGCTCCACACCTGCATCGCCACCTACGCGTCGGACATGTCGCTGTTCGACACCATGCTGGCCCCTCACGACGTCCGGTGGGAGGACAGCCACTTCATGGGCGCCAGCCTCGACCACTGCATGTGGTTCCATCGTCCGTTCCGGGCCGACGAATGGCTGCTCTACGACATGGACAGTCCCTCGGCCTTCGGCGCCCGCGGACTGGCCCGGGGATTGCTGTTCACCAGGGAGGGCGAGCTGGTCGTGTCAATGGTCCAAGAAGGTCTGATGCGACTGTCGAACCGCCCGAGCGGCTCCTGACCGGAGGGCCGGGGCGGCTGCTGACCGGAGGGCAGGGGCACCGCACCCGGGATGACGCACCCGGGATGACGTCACCGGGATGACGCCACCGGGATGACGCCAACGGGGCCGGGCCGGGGCGGGTCAGCGGGAGGTGAGGGGCACGTAGTGGCGGGCGTCGTCGCCGATGTAGAGCTGACGGGGCCGGGCGATCTTCGAGTCCTGATCCAGCATCTCGTTCCAGTGGGCCAGCCAACCCGCCGTGCGGGGGATGGCAAACAGCACGGGGAACATCTCGAGCGGAAAGCCCATGGCCTGGTAGATCAGACCGGAGTAGAAGTCGACGTTGGGATACAGCTTCCGCGACAGGAAATAGTCATCGGACAGGGCGATCTCCTCCAACTTCAACGCGATATCCAAGAGGGGGTTCTTGCCCGTGACCGTGAACACCTCGTCGGCCGTCTTCTTGATGATCGTCGCCCGCGGGTCGTAGCTCTTGTAGACCCGGTGGCCGAATCCCTGGAGCCTCCCACCTGACCCCTCCTTCACCGAGGCGATGAAAGAGGGGACGTTGTCCATCGACCCGATGTCGGTGAGCATGCGGATGACCGCCTCGTTGGCTCCCCCGTGTCGTGGACCGTACAGGGCGGCGGCGGCGGCGGCACAGGCCGAATACGGATCGGCGTGGGAGGAGCCCACCACCCGCATGGCGGTGGTCGAGCAGTTCTGCTCGTGGTCGGCATGGAGGATGAAGAGCACGTCGAGGGCGCGGGCCAGGACCGGGTCGGCTTCGAACCGCGGTTCCGCGATCTTCCACATCATGGACAAGAAGTTCGACGTGAACGGCAACGAATTGTCCGGATAGACGAAGGGCATGCCCACGCTGAACCGGTGGGCGGCGGCGGCCAGCGTCGGCATCTTGGCGATCAGCCGGATGATCTGCTTGTCACGTGATTCGATGTCGAAGATATCTTTGGCATCTCCGTAGAAGGTCGACAGGGCGGCCACCGCGGACACGAGCATGCCCATGGGATGGGCGTCGTAGTGGAACCCTTCGAGGAACCGCTTGCGCACGTTCTCGTGGATGAAGGTGTGCAGGGTGATCTCACGTTCCCAGGTCTCGTACTGGGCGGGGGACGGGAGCTCGCCATTCAACAGCAGGTAGGCCACCTCGAGGTAGGTCGAGCTCTCGGCCAGTTGCTCGATGGGATACCCGCGGTAGCGGAGGATGCCCTCGTCCCCGTCCAGGTAGGTGATCGAGCTCTCGCACGCAGCCGTGGAGACGAGCCCCGGATCGTAGAACCAGACCCCGGGGAGCAGCTTCGACCACTGCGCCGCGGAGATGCCGCCGTGTTCGAAGGGGATCTCGAGGGTCTCGCCGTTGCGATTGTCGATGATCGTGATGCTCTCAGCCACTGATCCCCAAACCCTTCTGTCGTCCGTCTCGTCGGCCCAACCCACCCAATCCTAGATCGACATGCCCCTTCCCTGACCAACCGGCGGCCGGCCCGAGCGGTGGCGAACAGCAACCGGGGCGGTCACCGACGCCGGGGCACGGCCTTCAGCTCAACTCGAGATCTGGACGAGGAATTTCTGGGACGATCCGGCCGGATTGGCCTGGGGGGGAATGGCCACGGCGAGGGAGAGCTCGTACAGGTGGCCACCGGCGACGGGAAGCGGGGGCAGGGTCAGCGCGACGGACGATCCGGGGCGGAGGGTGATCCTCGTCTGTGTGGTGCCGCCGCGCTCCCCGGGGGCCGGCGGCGCCGTCCCGGCGGGGACGACCGGTGTCACCGTCTGGCTCACGGCCACGCCGCTCTCGACCACCGTCCCGCAGTTGGTCACCGTCATCGATCCCTGGACCGTTCGTGTCGGGGGCAGCACGACGGGTGTGGGACCGGGGACGGCCGACGAGGGGTCGCTGCAGCTGTCGCCCACGATGCCCGGGCCGCCCGATGTCGCCACCGCCGGGGGCGCCGGCGGTACCGCCGATGGCACCAGACCCGCGGCCGTGATGACCAGCTCGTGGAACGGGATCAGGGCCACCGACGTCTTCAGGGCCGCGGCCGTCGCCCCCAGCCGAACCGGACTGAGCGGGGCCTCGGCCGCCGGCGACGGCACCCACACGGATGCCGGCAGGTGGACCGGGATGTGCTGGCGATGGGCGTAGGCGACCAACTGCCGGTAGTCGTCGTCGGCCTGCTGGAAGAGCAGTCCGGCGCCGGCCATCGCCGCTGATGCATCGGGTATCGAGGTCAGCGGAGCCGATTGACGGGGGGGGGTGTCGGACGGGGCACCGGCGACGGGCAGGGGCGCCATGCCGAGGAGCCGATCGATGCTGGTGCGGAGACGGGCCGTGGCCCGCGACCGCTCGTCCATCACCTCGGTGAACCGGGTGCTCACACTTCCCGTCGGGTACGGCGGTACCAGGCCGGCCGCGTCCGACGCCTGCTCCGTGGTCGAATCCACGGCTTCGTCGAGCCCCTGTTGGATCTCGGTTCTGGCCGTATGCGGAACCGTGGCGTTGGGCAGCTGCGCCGCAGTCTCCATCAAGGAGGCCAACTCGCCGCCGGTCTGGTTGGAGGCGTCGACGACGCGGGACGCGAGGGCGCCGTACCCGGTGTCGATCGAGGCCCGGAAGCCGGCGGACTGGGCGTGGATCTCGGCCACCGATCCGATGACCAGGCCAGCAGTGACCACGATGAGGAGGACCAGCAGGAGAATCCTTCCCCGACCCCGCCTGGCGGCGGCGCGGCCGCGTCTGCGTCGGTCCCTCGGCATCCCGTGGACGATAGTGCCCGGCGTCGGCGGCGGATCCTTGACGCGACGGCCCGGTCACCCGACCCGGACCGCCCGGACGCACGACGAGGCCGGCGCCGGGAACGGCTCAGCGCATCAGGTCGGGTGCGACCTCCATGCCGGCCTTCCAGACCGTCTTGGCCACGATCTTCGAGAAGTCGGCACGGCTCGCATACTTCGCACCGATCTCCCGCGTCTCCTCGAGGAGCCCCTCCGAGAGCGTGGTGGGGTTGAGGCCCAGCGCCAGAAAGCGCTCCCGCGTCACGTTGAGGTCGTTCTCGGCCGCCTCCTTGCGGGGGTTCGGGAGGTAGGCGATCTCCACGCCGGTCAGCTTGGCGATGAGCTCGGCCAGATCCCTTACCTGGTAGGTCTCGGTGACCTGGTTGAACACGGAGACCTGCTCGCCCTTGGCCGGGGGGTTCTTGAGGGCGATCTCGATGCAGCGGACCGTGTCGCGGATGTGGATGAATGCCCTCGTCTGGCCGCCGGTACCGTGCACGGTCAGCGGATGGCCGATCGCGGCCTGCATGATGAAGCGGTTGAGGACCGTGCCGTAGTCGCCGTCGTAGTCGAACCGGTTGATGAGACGCTCGTCGATCACCGTCTCGGGGGTCTGGGTGCCCCAGACGATGCCCTGGTGGAGATCGGTGATCCGCACCCCGTCGTTCTTGGCGTAGAAGGCGAAGAGGAGCTGATCGAGCGTCTTGGTCATGTGGTAGATGGAACCCGGGTTGGCCGGGTGCAGGATCTCGCGCTCGAGCTCGCCGTCCGGGGTGGTGACGTGAACGGTGAGGTAGCCCTCGGGGATCGGGGCCGAGCCCGACCACCCGTAGCCGTAGACGCCCATCGTGCCCAGGTGGACGACGGCGATGTCGAGCTCCGACTCGACGATGGCACAGAGCAGGTTGTGGGTGCCGGCGATGTTGTTGTCGACGGTGTAGCGCTTGGTCTTCGAGCTCCGCATCGAGTACGGAGCGGCCCGCTGCTCGGCGAAGTGGACGATGGCATCGGGCCGTTCCTCCAGCAGCAGCGTCACCAGCCGGTCGTACTCGTGGGCGAGGTCGAGATTGACGAAGCCGATGTCCTTGCCCGTGTGCTCCTTCCACACGGCCACCCGCTCGTGGATGGGGCGCACCGGGGTCAGGGATTCGACCTCGAGCTCGACGTCGATGAAACGACGGCTCAGGTTGTCGACGATGGTCACGTCATGACCGGCCTGGGAGAGGTGCAGCGTCGTGGGCCAGCCGCAGAAGCCGTCGCCACCGAGAATGAGAACCTTCATGATGAGCCTTCCTTCTGCGAAGACGCGACCCGAAAAGCTCGGCAGGTGCGTTCGACGTCGACAATCCTATGTGTTGTCATCGTGGGATCGAGGGAATCGGGGTTGTTCCCGGCGAGCCCCGGAACTCCCCGATCACCCATGTTCCCGTTGCTTCCGGGTGGTGTGGGGCTTCCCGGAGCCTGTCGGAAGGTGGAATCGACCGACCACGCACGCACCATGATGTTCACCACCCCACGACGGGATGGAGGGCCATCAGGGATGGCCGACACCACGGAGTACCGGGTCATGCATTCCATTTCCCCCCCCTCGCTCCTGAACCTTACGCTTCCGACAGCGCCAGTTCGCTCTTCCAGAGCAAGCCCTGACTGGTCACAAACGACCTGACCAGCCCCATTTTTACCATCGATTGACCACTGTTTGCCTGTGAATATCCTTAGAGCCCCCCAATGGCCCGATCGACCCTGGGATGAACTGCAGGTCACTAGGGGAAATGTGTCTCTCTCATCAAATTTGAGGAATTACGCAGAGTGATGATCGCCGCGCGACGCTCCGTGCCGAATCTCTCTCGGGCCTTCGCGGGTCGCCTGCCCGTCCGCCTCGTCCGCCGACCCGGCCAGGCCCAGGAGATGCGGCCGTTCGAGTATCGGGATGCCCAGCTCGGGTGACTGGAGTGGCCGGGTCATCGCATCGACCGGGACCGGATGGGGAAGCTCCTTCTCCCCGACGCCGACCACTCCCCGCTCCGCGAATCGCCGGGCGGTGACGAGGACCCGCCCCTCGAGCGAGCCGACGGCCTTGTTATAGGCCGACACCGCGCTGTTGAGTCCTTTCCCGACCCCGGAGAAGTGGTCGCCCAGCACCGACAGTCGTTGGTAGAGCAGCGCCCCGTCACGCTGGATCTCGCGGGCGTGCTCGGCCAGGGAGTCCTGCTGCCACCCGTAGGCCACCGCCCGCAGCAGGGCGATCAGCGATGTGGGCGTGGCCAGCAGCACGTGATTGGCCACGGCGTGCTCCATCAGACCGGGCTCGTGCTCGAGCGCGGCGGTCAGCAGCGGATCGCCGGGGATGAAGGCCACGACGAACTCCGGCGACGGATCCACCCGTTTCCAGTACTCCTTCTTCGAGAGGGAGTCGACGTGGGCCTTCATCTGGCGGCCGTGGCTGGCCAGGTGGGTGCGACGCACGATCTCGTCGTCGGCTTCGTTGGCATCCAGAAACGCCTGCATGGGGACCTTGGCGTCCACGGCCACGTTCTTGCCGCCCGGAAGGTGCACGACCATGTCGGGACGGAGCCGGCCGCTGTCGGCGTCCGATGTCACCTGTTCATCGAAGTCGCAGTGCTCGAGCATGCCCGCCATCTCCACCACCCGGCGCAGCTGCAGCTCGCCCCAGCGCCCCCGGGTCTGGGGCGACCGCAGGGCCGAGACCAGATTGCGGGTCTCCTTCTGCAATTGATCGTGTGACGTCGACAGGTGCTTCATCTGCTCGGTCAGGGTGGTGTAGGCACGTTGCCGTTCGACCTCGAGGCGCTGCATCCCCGCCTCGTACTTCCCCAGTTGCTCACCGATGGGCTTGAGCAACTGCTCGATGGCTTCCTGCCGTTTGGCCAGCTCACCGTCCGCGGCCTGGCGGGTCTCGTTGAGCTTCGTGTCGGCGAGCTGGAGGAACTGCTCGTTGTTCTGCTGGAGGGCGAGCGACGAGAGGCGGGCGAACTCCCCGGTCAGCTGCTCGCGGGTCTCCGCGAAGCCGGCAGCCCGCTCCTCGGCCGCCTTGCGCTCGTGCTGGAGCTCCGAGCCGAGACGGGCGGCATCGGCCCGGAGGCCGATCAGCTGCTGGGCCTGCTGGGACGCCTCCTGGCGCAGGCCCTGCAGATCGGCGACCAGCGTCTGGTTCTGTGCCGACGCATCGGCCAGGCGGGCTTCGGCCGTTCTGGCCGCGGTGACCTGATCGGCGCGGCCCAGCAGCCCCACCACCACGCCCAGGGGAATGCCGACGACGAGACCGACGATGACTCCGGTGATCATGACCTGTCCTCCTCGGGCCGCCTGGGGGGCAGACTGGCCCAGCACTGGCCAGCGTACCGATGGGGTGTGACGACTCCGGGGACCGCCACGGAGCCGCCGGGCGGGCGGGGGCGCCGGTGGTGCCCGGCCGGACCCGGGACCGACGGGCCCGGTTCCATCGGGGGACCGGCCCTCCCCTGTGCCACCATGGGCGGATGCATCGCGTGGTCATCGTCGGTGCCGGTTTCGGCGGGCTGTCGGCCGCGAGAGCACTCGTCGGCAAGCCCGTCGAGGTCACCATCGTGGACCGGAGGAATTTCCACACCTTTCAACCGCTCCTGTACGAGGTGGCCACGGCCGGCCTCGAGTCGGGCGACGTGGCCTATCCCATCCGGGCCATCTTCGGCCGGGCCGGCAACGTGACCTTCCGGTTCGCCACGGTCACGGGTGCCGACTGGGAGCACCGGCACGTGACCCTCGAGGATGCCGAGCCCCTCCCGTTCGACTCACTCATCGTGGCCAGCGGGGCCACGGCCAAGTTCTTCGGGATCCCGGGGGCCGGTGAGTTCAGCTTCCCCCTCTACACCCTCACCGACGCCCGGAGGCTCCGCGACCACGTGCTGCGCCGGCTCGAGCAGGCCGACGCCGATCCGGCGGAGGCACCGGACGCCGCCCTCACCTTTGTGGTCGTGGGCGGTGGCCCCACCGGGGTGGAGGTGGCCGGTGCGCTGGCCGAATTGTTGGACGTGGCCGTCCGTCACGACGGCTTCCGGTTCGAGCGGGACGCGGCCCGGATCATCATGGTCGACGGGCTGGACCGACTGTTGACCGCGTTCAAGCCGGCCGCCTCGGCGTACACGGCCGAAACCCTCTCGGGCCGCGGTGTCGAGCTGCGCCTCGGCCGCATGGTCAGATCGGTCACCAGTTCGTACGTCGAACTCGACAGGGGTGACCGGATCGCCACGCGGACGGTCGTCTGGGCCGGTGGTGTCACCGTGGACGGCACCGTCGCCTCGCGGCTGGGGGCGGAGGCCGGGACCAACGGCCGGCTGGTGGTCGATTCGGACCTCTTGGTGGTCGGCCACGCCGATGCCTATGCCATCGGCGACGCCGCCGCCGTACCGTGGGGTCCGGGGCCCGGTGATACCGGGCGGGTCTGCCCGCAGCTGGCCCAGGTGGCCATCCAGTCGGGAGCCCATGCCGCCGAACACATCGTCAACCGGATCGAGGGTCGTCCGACCAAGCCGTTCCGCTACCACGACAAGGGCATCATGGCCACCATCGGTCGCCGGGCCGCCATCACCGAATTCCCGAGCGGGGTGCTGGTCAAGGGGACCCTCGGTTGGCTGTCATGGTTGAGCCTGCACCTCGTGTATCTCGTCGGCTTCCGCAACAAGCTCATCGTGCTCGTCAATTGGTCGTGGCGGTACCTCTCGTGGGGATCCGGACCCCGGGTCATCGTGGACGACGATCTCGAGCTCAACGAGGTGGGGACCGAGCGGAGACCGGGATCGGCCCCATCCGGGCCATCCGGCTGACCACAGGGTCGTGGGCAGGGGTACGGTGGTCGGCGTGGACGACACCCTCGAACAGATCGACCGGAAGGTCCTTCAGCTGTTCGCCCTGGTGGGAGAGTCGGTGTCGGGGGCCACGCATGCCCTCCTGTCCGGAGACCGGGAGGCGGCCAAGGCCCTCGCCGACCGTGACGAGGTGGTGGACACCCTCTACCACGACATCGAGCACCTCACCCTCCAACAACTCACGGTGGCCGGCATCACGTCGCCCTCGGACCTCCGATTCCTGGTCACCGTCATCAGGATGCTGCCGGACCTCGAGCGCAACGGTGATCTGGCCGAGCATGTGGCCCGGCGGGCTGCGCGCGGGCTGGGTGGTGAGCTGTCGGCCAGGAGCCGGGGACTGGTGGAGCGCATGGGCGAGGTGGCCATCCACATGTGGCGGGCCACCACGGATGCCTATGCCGAACGCCAGCCGATGGCCGCGTCGGTGGTGGACACCCTGGACGACGAGATGGACGACCTGCACGTCAGCCTCACGGTGGAGGTGGTGGCGGGGACCATGCCGCTCCCCGTGGCGGTGGAACTGGCCATGGTCGCCCGTTTCTACGAGCGGTTCGGCGACCACGCGGTCAACCTGGCCAAACGGGTCACCGTGCTGGCTCCGACGACCAGCGCCACCATCTGAGGCCGCGGCCCGGCTCCTATCAGACCGCCCTGACGGGCCGGCTCACCCCACGATGCCCAGTGACAGAAGCTCCTCGGAGATCTGGACGGCGTTGAGGGCGGCCCCCTTGCGCAGGTTGTCGCCGCTCATGAAGAGCGCCAACCGGTTGTCCATCCTGTCGGCCCGCCGGATGCGGCCCACCAGGGTGGGGTCCTTCCCGGCGGCGTGCAGGGGCGTGGGCACCTCGGCCAGCTCGACTCCGGGGGCCCCGGCGAGCAGCGCGGTCGCCTCGTCGGGGCTCAGGTCGCGGGCGAACTCGGCCACGATGGCGTGCGAGTGGCCCGTGAACACGGGCACCCGGACACAGGTGCAGGTGACGACCAGATCGGGGATGTCGAGGATCTTCCGGCTCTCGTTGCCGAATTTCTGCTCCTCGCTGGACTCGTTCGAGCCGTCTTCGACCAGGTGGCCGGCCATGGGGATCACGTTGTGGGCGATGACGTCGGGGAAGACGTCGGCGGCCGGGAAGCCCACCGCCCCACCGTCGAAGGTGAGGGCGGCCGCACCGCCCACGGACTTGGTCAGCTGCTCCTCGAGCTCGGCCACCCCGGACAGGCCGGCGCCGGAGACCGCCTGATAGGTGGCCACGATGATCCGTTCCAGACCGGCTGCGTCATGGAGGGGCTTGAGAACGGGCATGGCCACCATGGTCGTGCAGTTCGGGTTGGCCACAATGCCCTTCCGGATCGACGCCAGCGCGGCTGCGTTGACCTCGGGCACCACCAGCGGCACCTCCGGATCCATCCGCCACGCCGACGAATTGTCGATGACCACGGCGCCCCCGGACACGAACCTGGGGGCCAACCGGGCAGAAGCCGAGGCCCCGACGGAGAACAGGGCGAGATCCAGGCCGTCCACGTCGGCCGTGGCCGCATCCTCGACCACGACGTCGCGGCCCCGGAAGGGAATCCGCCGCCCGGCCGACCGGGACGAAGCGAACAGCCTGAGCTCGTCGAGCGGGAACCCCCGCTCGTCGAGGATGGCCAGCATCACGGTTCCGACCTGACCTGTCGCTCCGACGACCGCCACACGCATGGCCGTCATTCTACGGGCCCGGCACCACGCCGCCGGACAACGCCGATCCGCGGGCGGAGGGGCCTGACCGTCAGGCCAGCTCGAACGCCGAGTGCAGGGCCCTGACCGCCTCCTCGGCCGCGTCGGCCCGGATCATGCACGAGATCCGGATGGACGAGGTGGAGATCATCTCGATGTTGATCCCGGCGGAGGCGAGCGTCTCGAAGGTGAGCGCCGTCACCCCGGGATGGGTCTTCATCCCGGCCCCCACCAGCGACACCCGGGCCACGTCGGAGTCGCTGGTGACGCCGGTCGCCCCGAGCTCGGGGACGAGCTCCTCGCAGACTTCGGTGCTCACGGCCAGGTCGTAGCCGGGAACGGTGAACGAGATGTCGGTCGTCCCGTGCAACGAGGTGTTCTGCACGATCATGTCCACGTTCACGTGGCGGTCGGCGAGGCCCCGGAACAGCCGGGCGGCCAGACCCGGACGGTCGGGCACGCCGATGACCGTCACCTTGGCCTCGGTCACGTCATGGGTGACGGCGGTGACGATTGCCTGCTCCATGGTTTCATCCTCCTCGACGACCCAGGTTCCGGGCTCCCACGTGAAGCTCGAACGTACATGGAGCGCCACACCGTGGTTGCGGGCGAACTCCACCGAGCGCAGATTGAGCACCCGGCCCCCGGTGGCGGCGATCTCCAGCATCTCCTCGTAGCTGACCCGGGCCAGCTTCCGGGCCTCGGGCTCGATGCGGGGATCGCTGCTGAACACGCCGGACACATCGGTGTAGATCTCGCACACGTCGGCCGACAGGGCGGCGGCCAGCGCCACGGCCGTGGTGTCCGAGCCGCCCCGACCGAGGGTGGTCACATCCC
>JBEKOI010000048.1:0-23267 GCA_049521915.1 Acidimicrobiales bacterium
TCTCGTGGGTGCCGGTGCGGGGCCGGTGGTTCTGGCCGTGGACGGAACGGTCACGGAAAGGTGAGGTCGGCATCGTCCCAGTAGGCGTGGACGGACGTGAAGAGACCGTCGTCGTCGGTGGTGAAGACCTCGATGCCGTCGATGACCATGGTCGACCCGCCGGTCTGCACGGAGATCTCGAAGTCGATGGCCACGTGGGCCGCACAGGTGTGGACGGTCTTGGCCGTGAAGGTCCACGAGTCGCTGGCCGCGATCCCGCTCTCGAAGAACGAGGCGATGGCGGCACGGCCCACGTTCGGGGGGTTGGACGCCGGATCGGCCTGGACGGCGTCCACGGTGAAGAGGGCGGCGATCTCAGCGGCATCGCGTCGGTTGATCGTGTCCACGTAGTCCACGATCCTCGCTCGCAGTTCGCCGGGAGTCAGCATGTCCGTCCTTTCGTCCACGGGAGGGTGATGAGCGCCGGCGCCCGCCCTCGGGGTGCTGTGCCGGTCATGCGCCGACTGCGTGCACCCCGCCGTCGACATGGAGTATCTCGCCGGTGGTCATGGGCAGGAGATCCGACAGCAGCGCCACGCAGGCCCGCGCCACCACGTCGGTGTCGAGGACGTCCCAGCCCAGCGGGGCCCGGTCGGACCAGGTGTCCTCGAAGGCACTGAAGCCGGGGATGGACTTGGCCGCCATGGTCTTCACCGGTCCGGCCGCCACCAGGTTGACGCGGATGCGCTCGGGACCGAGGTCCCGGGCCAGGTATCGCGACAGCGATTCGAGCGCCGCCTTCGACACCCCCATCCAGTCGTAGGCCGGCCATGCCACGGTGGCGTCGAAGTCCAGTCCCACCACCGAGGCCCCGGGACGGCCGTCGTCGGCGGCCGCCACCAGCAGGGGTCGGAAGGCCTCGACCAGGGCCTTCAGCGAGTAGGCGGAGACGTGCAAGGCCACCTGGACCTGCTCCCAATTGGCGCGGAACATGTCGCCCCCGAGGCACTCGGGGGGTGCGTAGCCGATGGCGTGGACCAGTCCGTCCATGCGGTCCCACCCGTCGGCCAATTGGGCCGCCGCCGCAGCCAGCAGGTCCGGTTCAGCGACGTCGATCTCGAGCACATCGGCTTCGTCGGGCAGTTTGCGGGCCGTCCGGCGGGTCAGCGACAGGCCTCGGCCGGCGCCGCTCAGCACCACCGTGGCCCCCTCCTGTTGGGCCAGCCGGGCCACGGCAAAGGCCAACGAGGCATCGGTCAGAACGCCGGTGACCAGGATATGCTTTCCCTCGAGGAGTCCCATCAACGGGTCAGGTTATCGTCAACCAACGATTCGGCCCGACTGGGCGTCTGTGCAAGGGTGGGGCGATGCGAATCGGAATTCTCGGAGGCACCGGACCCGCCGGCAGGGGACTGGCCGTCCGGCTGGCGGCAGCCGGCGAAGAGGTGGTCATCGGATCGCGCGACCCGGCACGGGCCGCCGACATCGTCTCCGGCCTGGTCTCTGCGTGGCCGGACCATTCCCTCAACATCAGGGGTGCGTCCAACGAGACCACCGCCACGTGCGATCTGGTCGTGGTGGCCACCCCCTGGGACAGCGCCGTGGCCACGGTCAAGCCGCTGGCGTCGGCTCTGGCCGGCACCGTGGTCGTGTCGATGGCCAACGCGTTGGTCAAGGAAGGCCGGGAGTTCATGGCCCTCCTGCCGCCGAGGGGGTCGGTGGCCGCCTCCATCCAGGCGGTATTGCCCCAATCGCTGGTGTCGGCGTCGTTCCACCACCTACCGGCCTCCGAGATGGAGAAGCTGACCACTCCACTGGTGGCCGACGTGTTCGTCTGCTCCGACCATGCCCGGGCCTCGGCGGCAACCGTGGCCCTGGTCCAGTCGATCGACGGTCTCCGTGGCGTGGATGCCGGGAGCCTGGCCCAGGCCGCGCCCATCGAGGCGTTCACCGCCGTGCTCATCACCGTCAACATCCGTCACAAGGTGCACGCGGCCGTGCAGCTGACCGGCTACGGCGAACGCTGACCGGTGGGCGGGGGACAGGCGGTGCGGCTCTACGACACGGCGCGCGAGGAGGTCGTCCCTCTCGAACTCGGGCCGCTGGTGACGATGTACTCGTGCGGGATCACCCCCTACGACTCCGCCCACCTGGGTCACGCCCAGGTCTATCTCACGTTCGACATCCTCCAGCGCCGCCTGCGCGACCTGGGCCACGAGACGCGGTGTGTCCGGAACATCACCGATGTCGATGACGACATCCTTCGCAAGGCGAGGGAGCTCGGCGTCCACTTCCTCGATCTGGCTGCGGAGGAGATCAGTCGTTTCGACGCCGACATGGCCGCGCTGGGACTGCTCCCCGCATGGTCGGAGCCCAGAGCCACGTCGGCCATTGCCGACATCCTCACCCTGATCGGCTCGGTGCTCGATTCGGGGCGCGCCTACCAGGTGGGCGGGGCCGTCTACTTCGATGTCACCACCTTCTCGGACTTCGGCTCGGTGAGCCACCTCGACGAGGCCACCATGCTGGCCCTGGCCGCGGAACGCGGTGGCAATCCCGACGACCCCAACAAACGTCATCCCCTCGACTTCGTGCTGTGGCAGCCGTCGCTGCCCGATGAGCCGTCGTGGGAGTCACGGTGGGGGCCGGGTCGACCCGGATGGCATATCGAGTGCTCGGCGTTGGCCCTGCGCGAGCTGGGGGAGACCGTCGACGTGCACGGTGGCGGCCGCGACCTCGTCTTTCCGCATCACGAATGCGAGACGGCGCAGTCGGAGTCGGTGACCGGCCGGCCCTTCGTCCGTCACTGGCTCCACGTCGGGCTGGTCGGCCTGAACGGGACCAAGATGTCCAAGTCCCTCGGCAATCTGGTCTTCGTCGGCGATCTGCTGAAGGACTGGGAGGCGGGCGTCGTGCGCCTGGCCCTGCTCGACCACCACTACCGCCCCGACTGGGAGTGGACGAGCGAGGACATGCCCAGGGCGGCACGGCGGCTGCAGGAGTGGCGGGCGGCGCCCCACCCCGCCCGTCCCACCGGAACCGGAACCGGGGCCGGAGTCGGGGGCGGCCGCGGGCTCGAGCTGGTCCGGGCCGCGCTCGACGACGATCTGGACGCGCCGGGCGCGTTGGCCGCGTTGGACGCCGAGGCACGGGCCGGACGCCCCGTGGTCGATGGAGCCTCGCTCCTGGGCGTTACCCTGTAGTTCCGTCAGCGCGCTCTGCCTACCGCGTCGGGCGCTCTCGGGTGCCCATCCCGGCAGGCGCTCCATCCCGGACCGAGAAAGGCACATCCATGGCAGTCGTCACCGTCCGGCTTCCCGATGGCTCAACCAAGGAGTTCGACGCGGGCACGACCGCCTACCAGTTCGCCGAGTCCATCGGCCCACGCCTGGCCAAGGCGGCCGTCGCCGCCACCTTCGACGGGATCGAAGTGGATCTGGACACACCCCTGAGAGACGGCGTCGACGTGGCCGTGATCACCTTCGACACCGAGGCCGGGCGGGCCGTGCTCCGCCATTCCACCGCCCATGTGCTGGCCCAGGCCGTGCTCCGGTTGTGGCCGGGGGCCCACTACGCCATCGGTCCGGTCATCGAGGACGGCTTCTACTACGACTTCGAGCTACCCGGTGGCGCCCACTTCAGCGATGACGATCTCGGGCGCATCGAGGCCAGCATGCGCGAGATCATGGCCGAGGACCAACCCTTCGTCCGTCACGAGCACACCATCGACGAGGGACTGGCGCTCTTCGCCGACCAGCCGTTCAAGCAGGAGATCATCGAGGCCGTCGGGGCCGGCCACGACGAGGTTGACGCCGCCGCCGACGCCGGCGGCGTGGATCCCGTGTCCACGTACTGGAACTCGCCCGCCTTCACCGACCTGTGCCGCGGCCCACATGTCCCCTCCACCATGCGTCTCGGGCATTTCGCCCTCATGCGGGTGGCCGGGGCCTACTGGCGTGGCGACGAGAAGCGCCAGCAGCTCCAGCGCATCTACGGCACCGCGTGGGAGTCGGACAAAGCGCTGGCCGGGCACCTCCACCGCCTGGAGGAGGCGGAGCGCCGCGACCACCGCAAGCTCGGTGCCGAGCTCGATCTCTTCTCGTTTCCCGAGGAGATCGGCTCGGGCCTGGCCGTCTTCCATCCGAAGGGGGGAACCGTCCGCCGCCTCATGGAGGACTACTCCTATCAGCGCCACCGGGCCGCGGGCTATGAGTTCGTGACCACACCGCACGTCTCCAAGGCGGATCTGTTCCAGACCTCGGGCCATCTCGAATGGTTCGCCGAAGGGATGTTCCCTCCCATGGAGGTCGACGGCGGGCAGACCTACTACCTCAAGCCCATGAACTGCCCGTTCCACGTCCTCATCTTCAAGAGCAGTCAGCGTTCCTACCGGGAGCTCCCGCTCCGGCTCTTCGAGTTCGGCTCCGTCTACCGGTACGAGAAGTCCGGTGTGGTGCACGGACTGACCCGGGTGCGGGGCATGACCCAGGACGACGCCCACATCTTCTGCACCCGCGAGCAGATGGCCGGTGAGCTCCACACCACGCTGACCTTCGTGCTCTCGCTGCTCCGCGATTTCGGGCTGGAGGAGTTCTATCTCGAGCTGTCCACCCGGCCGGAGGGCAAGGCCGTGGGCACGATGGAGGAGTGGGACGAGGCCACCGAGATGCTGCGGGCGACCGCCTTGTCGATGGGTCTGGAGCTGCGAATGGACGAAGGTGGCGGTGCCTTCTACGGACCCAAGATCTCCGTGCAGGCACGCGACGCCATCGGTCGGACCCACCAGATGTCCACCATCCAGCTGGACTTCCAGACACCCCAGCGTTTCGAGGCCGAGTACATCGGGTCCGACAACGTCCGGCACCTCCCGATCATGATCCACCGGGCCCTCTTCGGATCAGTGGAGCGGTTCTTCGCCATCCTGCTCGAGCATTACGCCGGGGCCCTCCCCACCTGGCTGTCGCCCGAACAGGTGCGTGTCCTCGGAGTGCGCGACGACCACGAGCAGTACGCCCACAAGGTGGCGGACCGGCTGCGGGCGGTCGGGGCGCGGGTGACGGTCGACCCGGCCGACGAGAAGCTCGGCGCGCGGATCCGCAAGGCCAAGCTGCTCAAGGTCCCCTACATCCTCGTGGTGGGGGACGACGACATGGACTCCGGCACCGTCGGGGTCGCCCGCCGGGGCCGCGATCGCCCCGAACGGGACGTGGAGCTGACGGAGTTCACCGAGATGCTCGAGCGGGAGATCGCCGAGCGGCGCCTGCCCGAATCCGGTCCGTGACCCTCGACGTCCTGTGGGCGGGATGGCGGAGCGAGTACGTCACCACGGTGGCCTCGCCGGTGCGCACCGCCGCCCCCGACCATCCGGGGGACGACCCCGCCCGGTGCGTCTTCTGCCGGATCGTGGCCGACGGGCCACCGTCGGCCGACAACGGGGTCCTCTGGCGCGGTGACCTGACCCTCGCCGTCCTCAACGCCTATCCCTACGCCTCGGGCCACCTGATGGTGGTGCCCAACCGCCACGTGGGCTCGCTCGGCGGGCTCACCGACGAGGAGGGTGCGGAGATGTGGTCGGTGCTGAGACGGGGGGTGGCTGCGCTCGAGGAGGCGTTCGGCCCCGAGGGGATCAACCTGGGTGCCAATTTGGGGGAGGCGGCCGGGGCGGGCATCCCGCGACACCTCCATCTGCATGCCGTGCCCCGCTGGGTGGGTGACACCAACTTCATGACCGCGGTGGCCGGGACGCGGGTGCTCCCCGAGACCCTGGCCGTCACCTGGCAACGGCTCCACCGGGTGTGGCCTGTGTGACTCCCGGCGAACGGCGGCCGGAATCGAATGGCGGCGGCCGGCGTTGCGGTGATGGCGGGGTGGCCGGGGTGGCCGGGGCCGGGCCACGCAAGCCGGAATCGGTCGAGATCGGAAGAGAGCGGAGTGGGGATGCAAGTCAAAGAACTCGGGCACCTGGTGCTCTACGTCAAGGATCTCGAGCGTTCGGCGGCCTTCTACGGCCAGGTCCTCGGATGGGAGCCGGTGTTCCCTGACACCTCGGGAGTTCCTGCGGCCGCCTTCTCGTCGGGCCGCACCCACCACGAGCTCCTTCTCATCGAGGTGGGGGAGGGGGCGACGCCCCTGCCCCGGGGACGTCACCTCGGTCTGTACCACTTCGGCCTCAAGATCGGCGAGAGCGACGACGAGCTCCGGGAGGCGGTGGCCCGCCTCGAGCAGGCCGGTGTGAGCATCGTCGGAGCCAGCGACCACACGGTGACCCACAGCCTCTACATCCTCGATCCCGACGGCAACCAGATCGAGCTCTACATCGACGTGCCCGGGGTGGACTGGAAGACGGATCCCGCGCTGGTCATGGCCCCGATCAAACCTCTGGTGCTCTAGGGGGTGGGGCTCGAGAGCGGTGAAGCGCAGACGACCGCGCCGCCGAAGGCGATGACATCGACGGTCGACGTCGCCGAGGCCACCGAGGCTGACGCGGCCGGGGCGGCGAACGGGGCCGGATCGTGGTGACCGAGGCGGTGGCCCGGGTCGACGGGGGTGGTGAACCCGACACCACTCCGTCGCCCAATTCGGACCGTCTCGCTCGTCGACGCTTCACGTGGGCGGTGACGACCGGGGCCGTGGTGGCGGCCATCCCCTACGTCTGGGTCCTCTTCGTCGATTGGAACAAACGACCCAACCTGCTCCGCACCGTCTACGGAACCGTCTTCACGGCCAACTTCTACGATCTTCAGGCCCGGGCCATCATGGCCGGACACCTGTATGTGCCCAGGGCCCCGCTGCAACGCGAGGCGTGGATCCACGGCGGGCATACCTACACCTACTTCGGCGTGTTCCCCTCGCTGCTGCGCATACCGGTCCTTCTCGTGACCCATCGCTTCGATGGGAGGCTGACAGCCCTCTCGCTCCTGCTGTCGTGGGTGCTCACCGCGGTGTTCACCTCGATGCTCTTCTGGCGGGTCCGGATCATGGTGCGTGGAAACGTCCAGCTGGGGCGAGCCGAGGCGACCGTGTTCGGGGTCCTGGTGGCCTCGGTGCTCAGTGGTTCCGTGCTCATCTATCTGGGTTCCAACCCCTATGTGTACTCAGAGGACGCGGCCTGGGGGGTGGCCCTGTCGGTGGGCGCCTTCCTGGCATCGCCTGCGCACCGCGTGAATGGTGGTGCCCCCGCAGCGCCCTCGGACGAGCGAGAGCATCCAGTCTGCGGTGGTCTTGGGCGTCGGCACCGCCCACAGGATGATGGCCTCGACGATGGTCCGTTGGGCCTGCCGGGTCCTACCCGTGTCGTAGATCGTGGCGCCCCGGGGGACGACCTCACGGGCCACATTCCGGAGGCAGGTGGCCTTGGCCAAGGTGTTCACGTACTGCCGGTCGGCCGTTGGGGCCGCCAGGGTGGCGTCGAACCGGGCCTCATGGACGGAGTACAGGCCCACGCACACCAGCGCGGTCACGATGATGGCGATACCGGACAGGTCCCTCCAACGGAGGTGCCGGTCCGTCGCCCACCGAGCTGCCGTCGCGGGTCGGTGGGCCGATGACGGCCGTTCGTCGGCCCCGGTCGCTTCGCCTGCCCCCACGCGGTCGCCTCCCTTTCCTCCGGAGGTGTGAGATCCTACCGGCCTTCGACCAGCCCGGGCCTCCCGAGGGGAGCCGGCCCGGGTGGCCTCGCATCTGCTTGCTCCAGCTAGCAGATGCTAGGGTTGACCGAGCTTCCTGGAGGGAATTCATGTTCGACGGGCGATGGCGCGGTGCGGTTGACCGGAGTACCGGTCCCGTCGGTCAGAGGCTGCACCGATACGGTGTCACCGCCGACATGCTCACCGCCACCGGGCTGGTGTCGGCCACGGCCACGGCAGTGGCCGTGGGTATGGGCTACCTCCACCTGGCCATCGTGCTGTTGATCCTGACCGGCCTCCACGACCTGTTGGACGGTCCGGTGGCCAAGGCGTCGGGCACGACCTCGGTACGGGGCGCCTTCTTCGATTCGGTGACCGACCGGGTGGCGGACGCGTTGATCCTCGGCGGCGTGGCCTGGTACCTGGCCTCGACCCATCCCGGCCACCTCGTCCTGCTGCCTTTCGCTGTCCTCGGTGCCACCTCGTTGGTTTCCTACCAGCGGGCCAAGGCCGAATCCCTGGGCCTCTCGGCCAGGGGCGGGCTGATGGAGCGGGCGGAGCGGATGATCCTGCTCGGCTTCGGGTTCCTGTCACCGCTGTTCCTGGTCCCGGTGCTCTGGGTCATGCTGGTCCTGACCATGGTGACGGCCGTGGGACGGTTCGCCAAGGTCTGGCGTCTGGCCGAGGCCCCGGTTCCGGTGGCCACGCCGCGCCGGCATCGTCGTTCGCGCAGCGCCACCCGTTCCGGGGGCCGGAAGACGTCGGCGTCACCGTCGCGTTGGCGGGCCCGCCGCCAGGGCGAATTGTCCAGCCGGTCGGGTCGGGCCTGGCGAGCCCGGCATGCGCGCCAGGGCATCCGGCAACGGACCGGACGCCGGCACACCTGAGTCGGCCCGGCAACCGACAGATCGAGGACGAGGGCTCGTGAACAAGGGGCAAGCGGTGTTCCGCACGTACACCACGCTCGGCCGGTGCCTGTCCGCGCTGCCCGAGCCGGTGGCACTGAGCGTGGCCAACCTGGTCGGGGACGTGATGTTCAAGGTGCGCAGCGACCATCGTGAGATGGTCTCGGCCAATCTGCGGCGGGTCCTCGGGGCCGATCCCGACGACGCCGAGGACCGGGTCATCCTCGACCGCTGGGCACGGCGGTCGTTTCGGGCCTACGCTCGGTACTGGGTTGAAGGAGCCCGGCTCGGACGGACGCCGCCGATCGAGGTCGAGCAGCGCACGTTGGTCCAGGGCCTGGGATATCTGGTGGAAGGGATGGCAGCCGGAAAGGGCGTCATCATGGCACTACCGCATGTCGGGAGCTGGGAGTTCGGGGGTGCGTTTCTGGCCACGCAGGGCCTGCCCATGACCGCGGTTGCCGAGCGCATCGAGCCCCCGGAGCTGTTCGAGTTCTTCGTCGAGCAGCGTGCCGCCATGGGACTGACCATCGTGCCCCTGGACGCGTCGTCGGGAAGCTCGGTCATCTCCACCCTGCGCCGGGGCGGCCTGGTGGGACTGCTCAGCGATCGCGACCTGGCCGGCAACGGCATCGAGGTGGAGTTCTTCGGCGAGACGACCACCATGCCCGCGGGCCCGGCCACCCTGGCCCTCCGGAGCGGTGCCCAGTTGGTCACCGGTGCTGTCTACAGCGGTCCGGGTCGCGACCACCGCGCCCTCGTGCAGCCGCCCCTGGACACGACCCGTCGCGGCTCCCTGCGGGAGGACGTGACCCGGCTCACCCAGGGGATCGCCACCCGCTTCGAAGGACTGATCCGCCAGGCTCCCGATCAGTGGCACGTCTTCCAGCCCCTGTGGTTGGCCGATCGGGTGGCGGCCACGTGACGAAGTTCGAGAGCCGCCCCCTCGCCGGGGACGCCGAGTTCGAGGCGTTCGGACATCCGGTGCTGATGAACCGTGTCCCGGACCGGGCCGCCCCGTCGCGTCCGGTTCCCGACCTCCCGGTGGGCAATGGATCGCGGCCGGCGGCCGAGCCGCGGTTCCACTCGCTCAACGAACAGGACTTCGACGTGATCGCGGTGATCGGCGCCACCGGCCGGTTCATCTTCGTGAGTGCGTCGGCCGAGCGCCTCTTCGGCTACGACATCAGCAATGTGGTGGGGCTCGATGCGTTCGGGCTGTTCGACTCCTTGAGCGTCGAGCCGGTGCGCGCCCTCTTCGGCGATCTGGTGGCGCGGCGGCGGCTGTCCGTCTCCCTCGAGATGCGCACCGTGCGGGCCGACGGGAAGCCGATCGACCTCGAGGTGGTGGCGGCCAACCATCTCGACGATCCCATCGGCGGGATCGTGGTCAACATCCGTGACATCACCGAGCACAAGAACCTCGAGCAGCAGGTCCTCGACGTGGACCGGCGCCAGGCCACGATCATCGAGTCCCTGGCTGACGGGGTGATGATGGTCGATGCCGACGGCACCGTGGTCCGGGTCAACGAGGCCTTCGAAGTGATGTTCGAGGCCCCCCGGGTACGTCTGATCGGCCGGCGCATCGGGGATCTCATGGATGCCGCCCGTCTGCGGGGTCTCGAGGTCATGGATGTCGAAGGTGAGACCGTGGACGGGAGCGCCGACCCCATCGGGCAGGCCCTGCACCACGGCCGGCGATCGGTCGGCGTCGTGCACGGGATCCTGCGCAAGGGGCGGTCGGCCATGTGGGTCAGGAGCAACACCCAGGCCATGTTCGGCGCGGACGGCCTCATCGCCGGTGCGGTGGCCTCGTTCAGCGACGTCACCGCGGCGCGCCGGTCGGCGGTCGAGCTCCGCCGGGAGGAGCAGTTCCTCCAGGTGCTGTTGGACACGCTCGAAGAGGGCATCGTGGCCTGCGACGACGAAGGGCGTATCACCGTGTTCAACCCGGCCGCACGCCAGCTCCACGGGTTCGACCGGGAAGACGACCCGATCGGCACCATCCCCACCGACCAGGGGCTGCGCCGGCCCGACGGATCGCCCATGGCCCAGCGTGAGAACCCTCTGATCAGGGCCATGTCGGGCGAGCAGTTGCGCGACATCGAGATCATCCTCGAGTCGCGCAACGGCGATCAGCGCAAGGTCAGCGTCAACGGCCAGGCACTGGTGGACGAGGAAGGCTCGATGCTCGGGGCGGTCGTGGCCATGCACGACGTCACCGAGCAGAAGCTGAACGAGGAGCGACTGGCCGAGATGGCCCTCCACGATCCTCTCACCGGGCTGGCCAACCGGACGCTGTTGGCCGAGCGGTTGCAGGAGGCCATCGACGCCCTGGCCCGGCGCCTGCCGGGGGTGTACCCCGGAGAGTCCGGCGGGCAACCGGGGGTGGCCGTCTTCCTGCTCGACCTGGACGAGTTCAAGGAGATCAACGACGTCCTCGGGCACGACGTGGGAGACGACATGCTGGTGGCCGTGGCCCGCCGGCTCCTGGCCATCGTGCGCCCCACCGACACCGTCGCCCGGCTGGGCGGGGATGAGTTCGTCGTGGTCTGCGACGTGGAGAGCGGCGAGGAGGAGATGCTCCGGATCGCCGAGCGCATCTCGACCGCCCTGGCCCGGCCCTACCGCATCGACGGACGGACGCTGTCCGTCTTGGCCTCGGTGGGCGGCGTCTTCGCCGACAATCCCGACACGGACCCGTCCAGGTTGTTGAGCCGGGCGGACGACGCCATGTACGGGGTCAAGTGGAGCCGTCGGCGGGAACGCCGATCGATGATGGACTGACCGGTTGGTGGAGATCGCCGGACCCTCGACATCCTCCTCACTCCGCATCGCGCTGGTCTGCCCGTACAGCCTGTCCCGGCCCGGTGGGGTCCAGGGTCAGGTGATCGGGCTGGCCCGGGCCCAGGAGGCCGCCGGTCACCGTGCCACCGTGTTCGCCCCGCTGGACGATGCCGGTGACGCTCCGACCGGGGTCGACCTGGTGGCCACCGGCCGTTCGGTCTCGCTGCCGGCCAACGGCTCGATGGCTCCTGTGAGCCTCTCGGTCCGGTCCGCGGCGCGGGCCCTCCACTCCCTCGAGTCGATGTCCTTCGACGTGGTGCACGTGCACGAGCCCTTCACGCCCGGCCTGCCCTACGGGCTGCTGGTGGGCCGGGACGTCCCTCCCATGGTGGCCACGTTCCACCGCAACGGCGGCAGCGCCCTCTACACCCTGCTCGGTCCGTTGGTCCGTCGGCTGGCCGGACGCCTGGCCGTCCGGACGGCCGTGTCCGAGGCGGCACGAGCCACGGCGTCGCACGCACTCGGGGGCACCTACGAGGTCGGGTTCAACGGGATCGAGCTGGACCGCTATCGGGACGTCGTCCCGTGGCCGGCCGACCGACCGACCATCCTGTTCCTCGGACGCCACGAGGAGCGGAAGGGCTTGCGCGTCCTCCTCGAAGCATTCGACCGGATGGTCGACCGGCCGGGCGGCGACCGCGGCGGTGACTCCCGCGGCGGCGACGGCCGTGCCGACGGACGTGCCCACCGCCACCGGCCACGGCTTTGGATCGCGGGCGACGGACCCCGGTCCGACGCCCTCCGGCGGGACCACCCCGAGTCGTCCGACGTCGCCTGGCTCGGCGTCCTCCCCGAGGACGAGAAGGTACGACGGCTGGCGGCGGCCGACGTCCTGTGTGCGCCGTCCCTCGGTGGTGAGTCGTTCGGCATGGTGCTGCTCGAGGCCATGGCGGCCCGGACGCCGGTGGTGGCCAGCGACATCGACGGCTACCGGTCGGCGGCCGGTGGGTGCGCGGTGCTGGTTCCCCCGGGCGACGCCCCGCAGCTGGCCGACGCCCTGGCCGGGGTCCTCTCCGGGGAGCTGGCGGTGTCCGGCGGCGTGACCGGGCCCGATGGGGAGGCACCGCGCCGGTGCTGGCTCTCGGCCGGTGCCCGCCGGGCCGAGCTGTGGTCGATGGAGCGGTTGGCCGGGTGGTACGAGGGTTGGTACCGCTCGGCGATGGTCGGGCCCCGGCCGTGAGCGGCCGTACACTGCTCGGACCATGAGTGAATCCAAAGATCCTTCCCAGCCGGTGGGCCCGGGGGGGCCCGGTGCCCAGGGTCAGCCGTCCACCGGCGGTCGGAACCCCTCGAGCCCGGGCGGTCCGGCAGGATCGGGTTCGGGCCGGTCCTCGAACAGGAACCGCAACCGCAACCGCGGCGGCCGCGGCGGCGGTGGGGGTGGTCGTGGCGCCAGCGGGCCGTCTTCGGGCGGGAACAACGACTCGAAGGCACGCAGCGGCCAGGGCGGCGGACGGGCCGGGTCGTCGTCGGGGGGCAAGGGCGGTGGGGGGTCGCGGACCCCCACGGGGAACAGATCATCGGCTCCGTCCTCGAGATCGGGCGCCCAGCGCGGTGGGGGCGCGAAACAGGGTCGGCCGGCGGGTGGGACCTCCCCGCCGCGGACGGCCGGGTCGACACCGCCGGCACCGGCCGTCGATCGTTCGGGCGAGGGCAGCGAGGAGTCCGCCGCCGTCCATGCCAACCGACGCCGGGCCATGGTCATCTGCTTGACGCCCGCGCTGGTGGCCGGTGTGCTGGTGGGCGTGGTCCTGGCGCTGGCCGGCCTCGTCGTGGTCGGCGCCGTGGCCCTGGTGGCGGTCACCGTCGTCTTCTCACTGTGGTTGTGGCGGGCTTCCCCCGACGTTGTCATGCGGGCGGTCGGAGCCACCCCGAGCAACGAGTGGGAGTATCCGCGGCTGGACAATCTGGTCGACGGGCTGTGCGCCACCATGGGCCTGCCCCGACCGGCCATCTGCGTGGTGGAGAGCCCGGTCCCGAACGCGATGGCCGTCGGGCGGGATCCCGACTCGGCCAAGCTGGTGGTCACGTCCGGCCTCGACGAGTCGCTCACCCTGGTCGAGCTCGAAGGCGTGCTGGCCCACGAGCTGGTCCACATCAAGCGGCACGACACCGTCGTCGCCGGCCTGGCCGTCGTCGCCACCGTCCCCTGGGCTGTGGTCAGGGGAACCGAGTTCGGGGCCGACAGGGTGCACACGCTCATCGGGCGGGGCCGTGAATTCTCGGCCGACCAGCGCGCCGCGGTCGTGGTCCGCTATCCCCCCGGCATCGGCTCGGCCCTCGGGGCGATGGTGGACAGCACGGTGGCATCGCAACCGTGGCCCCCCGGCAGAGGTCGGATCGCCGCCCTCACCCGGTGGCTGTGGATCGACCCGCTGGCCGGTGCCGACCGCGCCGCCTCGGTGGAGGGCAACCTCGACGACACCCGGGTGCGGGCGGCCGCGCAATCACTGCGCTGACAGGCCCACGGCGCTGACAGGCCGGACCCGGCCGACGTTCAGTCGACCCCCGGGCACAGGTCGGTGTCCTCGTGGGCCAATGCCCACTCCGAATCGCCGGCGAACAGATGGTCGCGGAGCTTGCGGAGCAGGACGGCCAGGGTCTCCTCCTCCTGGGCCGTGAAGAGGTTGCTCAACACCTCGTCGATGTGGGCCAGGTGATCGGGGATGGCCCGGTCCATCAATGCCTGACCGGCGGGGGTCAGCACCGCGAACGCGCCCCTGCGGTCCTCGGGGCACACCCTCCGCACGACCAATTCCTGTTGGACGAGGCGGTCGACCGACCGGGTCAGCCCGCTCGGCGTCAGAGAGGTCTGAGCCGCCAACTCGCTCATCCTGAGCTCGGAGCCGGGGGACCGGGCCAGACGGATGAGCACGTCGAACGACTGGTTGGAAAGCGCCCGCTCCGACTCGAACCGGCGCTGGAACACCCTCCGGAGCCCGGCCGCCGATTCGAAGAGGAGGCCGACCGTGGTCAGCCGTTCGTCATCCGTCACCACCGTTCGTCCCATGTTTCCCATTGTACAAGATGGGTAAGGGTAGTTGCGACGACAAACAATCTGAGGTATATTTGTTGGTGCAAGCAACTTCGGGCGCCAGGGTGCGGCCGGAGGAGGAAGCACCGAGGACGAGTACCCGACAACGAGTGCCGAGGACGAAAGAAGGAGCAGACATGACAACCGAGACCGCAGTGACCAGCAGGACCGTCAACGGGGTGGAGTACCCGGCGGTGGGGAAGTACGTCATCGACCCGTCGCATTCCGAGCTGGGCTTCGCCGTGCGGCACCTGGCCGTATCCAAGGTGCGGGGCCGATTGAGCAAGTTCGAGGGCACGCTCGAGCTGGCTGAGGACCCCACCAAGTCCAAGGCCACGGTGACCATCGACGCGACCAGCGTGGACACCCGTGAGGAGACCCGCGACAACCATCTGCGCACCAACGATTTCTTCGACGTCGAGAACCACCCCTCGTGGACCTTCACCAGCACATCCATCCAGGCCGAGAGCCCGACCGAGTTCAAGGTCGTCGGCGACCTGACCATCCGCGGCGTGACCAAGCCGGTGACCCTCGACGTCACCTACGAAGGTGTCGTGCAGGACCCGTGGGGCAACCATCGGGTGGGCTTCAGCGGTTCGACATCCATCAACCGCGATGAGTTCGGCGTCTCCTTCGGGGCCGTGGCGGACGCCAGCGGGAGCATCCTGTTGGCCAAGAAGGTGGACATCCAGATCGAGCTCGAGGCCGTGCTCCAGGTCTGAGCCCCTGCCGACCAGCCGGAACGCCCGCCACACCGGCCGCCCCTCGGGGCCGGCCGGTGTGGCGCGTCCGGGCTCTGATGATGATGGCGGAGGGTAGAATGGGCTCATGGGTGACCCGATGACCGAAGCACGCACGTCTGGGGACGAACGTCCGACCGGCACCTTCACGGTCAAACGGGGCCTGGCCGAGATGCTGCGCGGCGGGGTCGTGATGGACGTGGTCGATGCCGAGCAGGCCAAGGTGGCCGAGGACGCCGGGGCGGTGGCGGTCATGGCCCTCGAGCGGGTGCCGGCCGACATCCGGCGTGACGGCGGGGTGGCCAGGATGAGCGACCCGGCGTTGATCGAGGGGATCAAGGCTGCGGTGACGGTCCCGGTCATGGCCAAGGCCCGTATAGGCCACTTCGCCGAAGCCCAGGTGCTGGCGGCCCTCGGTGTCGACTACATCGACGAGAGCGAGGTGCTGACGCCGGCCGACGAGGCCAACCACATCGACAAATGGGTCTACGACGTTCCCTTCGTGTGCGGCGCCACCAACCTCGGGGAGGCGCTGCGCCGCTTCTCCGAGGGTGCGGCGATGATCCGTTCCAAAGGTGAGGCGGGGACCGGCAACATCGTGGAGGCTGTCCGGCACCTGCGGTCGATCCTCGGGGACATCCGTCGGGTGACCGAGGCCGACTCGGCCGAGCGGTACGGCTGGGCCAAGGAGTTGGCCGCACCCATCGGCCTGGTCGAGGAGGTCGCCGCCACCGGTCGCCTCCCGGTCCCACTGTTCTGCGCGGGCGGGATCGCCACCCCGGCCGACGCCTCGCTCGTCATGCAGCTCGGAGCCGAGGCGGTGTTCGTGGGATCCGGGATCTTCAAGAGCGCCAACCCGTCGCGCATGGCCCGCGCCATCGTTGAGGCCACCGCCCACTACACCGACGCCGGCCTGGTGGCCAAGGTCTCGACCGGCCTCGGCGATGCCATGGCCGGCCAGGAGATGGGCACGCTCGGGGTGCACCTGGCCGAACGTGGCTGGTGACCGCCCGCCCGCTCGGCCATGCCGAGGACGGTGAGGATGGGACTGGGCGTTCTCGCCCTCCAAGGTGACGTCCGCGAACATGTGGCCGCGGTGGAGTCACTGGGCGAGCCGGTGCGGATGGTGCGGGAGCGAGCCGATGTCGACGGGCTCGAGGGGCTGATCATCCCCGGTGGCGAGTCGACCACCCTGTCGATGCTCCTGGAGTCCTCCGGCCTGTTCGATCCCCTGGCCGAGGCGTTGGCCACCGGCCTCCCGGTCTTCGGTACCTGCGCCGGGATGATCCTGTTGGCCGAGACGGTGCTCGACGGCCGCGCCGACCAGCGGCGTTTCGGAGCCATCGATCTGACCATCCGCCGGAACGGGTACGGCCGCCAGGTGGCGTCGTTCGAGTCCGATATCGCCGTGTCGGGCCTCGGTGATGAGCCGGTCCATGCCGTCTTCATCCGGGCGCCGGTGGTCGAGCGGGCCGGCCCGCAGGTCGACGTGCTGGCCACGTTGTCCCCGGCGCGGGATGGCCGGGACGAGGGCGGAGCCGGCGGCGGTCCGCCCCAGGCGCCGCGTCCGGTCGTCTGCCGGCAGGGCCCGGTCCTGTGCACGTCGTTCCATCCCGAGTTGACGGGCGACCGTAGGCTTCATCAGCTGTTCGTCGAGATGACCAAAGAGGGGAGGGGATAGCCCGTGTCGGGACACTCCAAATGGGCCACCACCAAGCACCAGAAGGGGGCCAAGGACGCCGCCCGGGCCAAGGTGTTCGCCAAGATCATCCGCCAGGTCGAGGTGGCCGCCCGCGAGGGCGGGAGCGACATGACCGCCAACGCCAGCCTCCGGACCATGTACACCAAGGCGCGGGATGCCTCGGTGCCCATCGACACCATCGAGCGGGCCATCAAGCGGGGCTCCGGCGAGTTGGAGGGCGTCCGCTACGAGTCGATCTCCTACGAGGGCTACGCCCCGGCCGGCGTGGCCGTGATCGTCGAGTGCCTGTCCGACAACCGCAACCGCACGGGATCGGAGATCCGGAACCTGTTCAACAAGAACGGCGGGAGCATGGCCGAGCCCGGCGCGGTGAGCTGGCAGTTCGAGCGCAAGGGGGTCATCGCCGTCCCGAAGTCCTTCGACGAGGACCAGGTCCTCGAGGTGGGCATGGAGGCCGGGGCCGAGGACCTGGGTGACGACGGGGAGCAGTGGACCGTCACCTGTGCGCCCGCCGACCTGGTGGCCGTGCACGACGCACTGGAGGCGGCGTCGTTGAGCCCGGGGGCGTCGGAGCTGACCATGGTGCCCACCTCGGCCGTCGAGGTCGGGTCCGAGTCCGAGGCCAAGCGCGTGCTCCGGCTCATCGAGGCCCTCGACGACCACGACGACGTCCAGAACGTCTACTCCAACTTCGACATCCCCGATGCGGTGATGGCCGCCTACGAGGGTTGACCGGAGGCGGGGGCCGGTGGCCCCCCGGCCCCCGGGTGCGGGCCATCCCTCCTCTCCTCGGCCGCGCACGGTAGCATCGAACGCATGTTCGTCCTGGGCATCGATCCCGGTCTGTCCCGTTGCGGGTACGGCGTTGTCACCCGCCGGGGCGGGTCCCTCGCCGCCGTGGCCGGCGGTGTCATCTCGACCGAACCCACCATGCCCCTGCCCGACCGGCTCCGGACGCTGGCCGATGAGCTGCGGGCCCTGGTAGCGGAGTTCAAACCCGAGTCGGTGGTGGTGGAGCGGGTCTTCTTCCAGGTCAATGCGCGCACGGCCATGGCCACGGGTCAGGCTGCCGGCGTGGCCCTGGTGGCCGCGGCCGAATCGGGGTGCCAGGTGGCCCAGTACACGTCCAACGAGGTGAAGCAGGCACTGGTCGGGTACGGCGGCGCCACCAAGGAGCAGGTCCAGCGCATGGTGGCCTCGGTCCTCGGCCTGGCCGAGCCGCCGCGTCCGCCCGACGTGGCCGACGCCCTGGCCCTGGCCGCCTGCCATCTGACCACCCAGCCGCTGCGCCGTGCCGTGGCCGTGGCCACCGGGGAGGCGCCGTGATCGGTTCACTGCGGGGCGAGCTCGTCGACCGTCCGTCTCCCAGCGAGGTCATCGTCGAGGTCGGGGGGGTGGGCTACCGAGCCTCGGTGCCGACGTCGGTGTCGGCCGGCCTGGGCGGGAAGGGGAGTGAGGTCTTCCTCCACGTGCACACCCACGTGCGGGAGGACGCCATCGTCCTGTTCGGCTTCGCCCACGCCGACGAGCGGCGCTGCTTCGAGGCCCTGCTCGGTGCCCACGGGGTTGGCCCGTCACTGGCCCTGGCCATTCTGTCGTCGATGTCTCCGGCGGCGCTGTCCACGGCGGTCCTGGAAGACGATGTGGACACGCTGTGCCTGGTGCCCGGCGTCGGGAAGAAGACCGCGGCCCGGCTCCTGCTCGAGCTCAAGGCCCGGCTCGACCTCCCCACGCTGGGGGGCGACGCCGGCGGCGGCGGTACCGCGGGATCACCCCGGGCCGAGGTCCGGGCGGCCCTGGTCGAGCTGGGCTACGGCCCGGACGAGATCCGCGAGGTGATGGACGTGGTCGACGAGGATGACCCGGTGGAGGAGATGGTACGGAGCGCACTGCGCCAGCTGGCTCGGAATCGATGACGCCCCAGGCGAGGCGCGAGGTCCTGACGGACGGCGTGCCGGCGGGCGCGGTGCCGGCCGGCGGGATCACGCGGCCACCCGAGGGAGATCCGGGTGGGGTGCGGCCCGTCGATCCGGAGGTCGGGCCGGCCGAGGAGGCGGAGGACGCCGGGCTCAGGCCCCGCACCCTCGACGAGTTCGTCGGCCAGGGCCAACTCACCGAGCACCTCCGCATCGTCATCGAAGCGGCGCTCAAACGGCAGCAACCGGTCGACCACCTGCTGTTCGCCGGGCCCCCGGGTCTGGGCAAGACCTCCCTCGCCGGGATCGTGGCCGCCGAGATGGGAGTCGGGCTCAGGATCACCGCCGGCCCCGTGCTCGTCCGCTCCGGTGACCTGGCCGCACTCCTCACCGATCTCCAGGAGGGCGACGTCCTGTTCATCGACGAGATCCACCGGCTCCACCGCTCGGTCGAGGAGATCCTCTACCCGGCCATGGAGGACTTCAAGCTCGACATCCTCATCGGCAAGGGCCCGACGGCGCGCAGCATCCGCCTCGACCTTCCCCGCTTCACCCTGGTCGGGGCCACCACCCGCACGGGGTTGGTGGCCGGTCCGCTACGCGACCGGTTCGGGTTCGTCGGCCGTCTCGACCACTACGACGTCGACGAGCTGCAGGCTATCGTCACCCGTTCCGCCGGCATCCTGGCCGTTCCCATCGACGTCGAGGGTGCCCGCCGCATCGCCGAGCGCTCACGAGGTACCCCGCGCATCGCCAACCGGCTCCTGCGCCGGGTGCGGGACTTCGTGGAGGTCCGGGCCGAGGGGACCATAAACTCGGCCGCGGCCGTCACCGGTCTCGAGGTGTTCGGCGTGGACGAGCTCGGCCTCGACAAGGTCGACCGGTCGATCCTCGACGTCCTGTGCCGCCGATTCGCCGGCCGTCCGGTGGGCCTCACCACCCTGGCCCAGTGCATCGGCGAGGAACCGGACACCATCGAGGACGCCTACGAGCCGTACCTCCTCCAGCAGGGGCTCCTCCAGCGCACCACCCGCGGCCGCATCGCCGCACCCCGGGCCTGGGCCCACCTCGGGCTCAGCCCGGTCGAGTCCACCCTGCTCTGAGCGATCGGTCCCGCGGGACCATCGGCCGTCCATACGAGGAGCCCGACCGGGTCTGCCACCATGGTGGCCATGTCGGAGCTCATCTCGGACCCGGTCCTCCGGCAACCAGGCGTCCGGGCCGCGGTGCCCATGGACGCGTACGACTACGGCCTCCCCGACCATCTCATCGCCCAGGAGCCGATTGAGCCGCGGAGCGCGGCCCGTCTGTTGATCGACCCGGACCTGACCGGTGACGGAGCCATCGGACATGCCACTGTGGCCGACCTCCCCCGGCTGCTGCGACCCGGCGATGTGGTGGTCGTGAACGAGACCCGGGTGCTGCCCGCCCGACTGGATCTGGTCAAGGCCACCGGCGGGCATGCCGAGGTCCTCCTGCTCGAGCCGGTGGACGGGACCGCCGTGGTGTGGGAAGCACTCGTCCGTCCCGGTCGACGGCTGCCCGACCCCACCCCGCTGTTCGAAGCGGTGTCCGGGCCGCCGGTGCTGGAGGTCGGGGCCGCGCCAACCGGGGCCGACGACGGCCGGCGCCTGGTCAGCCTCATCGATCCCTCGGTGGTGGAGCGTGCCGGCCGGGTGCCGCTCCCGCCCTACATCCACCACGGCCTCGGTGATCCGGACCGCTACCAGACGGTGTACTCGAGGTCGCGGAGCCTGGGCGAGCGGTCGGCGGCCGCCCCCACCGCCGGACTGCACTTCACCCCGGCGCTCCTCGACGCCTGCCGCGCCGCCGGGGCGACCGTCGTCGGGGTGGACCTCGCCATCGGCCTCGACACCTTCCGACCGGTGACCGCCCCCACCGCCGAGGAGCACGTGATCCACTCGGAGCGTTACTCGGTTCCCGCCGCCACCATGGCCGCCTGCGCCGAAGCCGATCGGGTGGTGGCGGTGGGGACGACGGCGGTACGGGCCCTCGAGGCCGCGGCCGCCACCGGGGTGCTCAGCGGCCGGACCGATCTCTACATCCACGGCCACTACGACTTCGGGGTGGTCGACGTGCTGGTCACCAACTTCCACCTGCCGCGGTCGAGCCTGCTGTTGCTGGTCGAGGCCTTCTGCGGACCGGTCTGGCGCCGGCTGTACGCCACGGCCATGGCCGAGCGGTACCGGTTCCTCTCCTTCGGCGACGCCATGGTGGTGGGCCGCGGGTCCCACCCCCGTGGTTCGGGATGACCCGGATCCGGGTCGAGATCACCGCCGACGACGGCGCGGCGCGGACCGGGCTGGTGCACACCTGTCGGGGCACCTACGCCATCCCGGCGTTCATGCCCGTGGGCACCCGGGGAGCGGTCAAGGCCCTGGACAGTGCCGACCTCGACATGCTGGGGGTCGAGACGGTGCTGGCCAACACCTACCACCTGATGCTCCGGCCCGGCGCGGCCACCGTCGCCGCCCTCGGCGGGCTGCACCGCTTCGCAGGCTGGTCCGGTCACACCCTGACCGATTCCGGCGGCTACCAGGTCCACTCGTTGCGACCGACGGTCGACGACGACGGCGTCACCTTCGCGTCGGTCTATGACGGCCAGCGTGTCCGGCTCACCCCTGAGTCCGCCGTCGTGGCCCAGGGCCTCATCGGGGCCGATATCCAGATGGTGCTCGACGTCTGCGCCACCCTGCCGGCGCCGACCGGGGTGCTGCGGGAAGCCGTCGAGCGGACGGCGGCGTGGGCCGCCCGGGCGGCCGTCTGCCACGACCGGCTCGAAGCCAGGCCGGAGGGCCAGGCCCTCTTCGGGATCGTGCAGGGGGGAACCGATCCCGGGCTGCGGGCGGAGAGCGCCCGGCGAACCGTCGAGCTCAATTTCGACGGGTACGGGATCGGGGGCCTGTCGGTGGGCGAACCCCGACCGGCCATGCTCGAGGCCCTCGCCGCCACCGTGCCCCATCTGCCCGCCGACCGTCCCCGCTACCTGATGGGTGTGGGGGATCCGGTGGGACTGATGGAGGCGATCGCCCTCGGGGTCGACCAGTTCGACTGCGTGGCCCCCACCCGTCAGGCCAGGCACGGGGCCATGCTGACCAGCACGGGTCGTCTCAACCTCCGCAACGCCGTGCACGCTCGAGACGACGGGCCCCTCGATGCAGCCTGCACCTGCTCGACCTGTGCGCGCTGGTCGAGGGGGTATCTGCGCCACCTGCTGGTGGTGGGGGAGCCCACCGCCTGGCGCCTGCTCAGCATCCACAACCTGGCCTTTGTGCTCGGATTGATGGCTGAGGCCCGCACGGCGATCGGGCACGGGCGCTTCGACCGACTGCGGGCGCGGACGGCGGAGGTGTGGACGGCCTGAGGGAGGCGGCATCTCACCCGCGATGCCCTGGGCTAGAGTCGGAACGCTGTGCCCACCTCCGACCCCTTCCGTGATCTCCGATGATGGCTGCCCTGGTCCTCCCCATCCTCGCCGCCGCGGCGGCCAAGAAGTCGAGCGGGAGCCCGGCTCTTTTGATCTTCGTGCTCATCGCGGCCGGCTTCTACTTCCTCATCTACCGCCCGCAGCAGCGCAAGGCCAAGGCGGTCCGGGAGCAGACCAAGACCTTCGACGTGGGCGACGAAGTCCTCACCGCCGGCGGCATCGTGGGCCACATCATCGACATCCAGGACGACCGGGTGACCTTGGAGACGAGCGTCGGCGCCTCGTTCGTGGTGCTCCGGCAGTACGTGCTCCGCAAGCTGGAGGAGCCCGAGCCCACCGAACCGGACGAGGACCTGTCCGACGACGGTGAGTACGACGGTGAGTACGAGGAGGAGGACGCGGAGGTCGCCGACGGCACCTCGGCCGACGAGGTCGACGACGAGGACGATCCCGGGGACACCGAGACCCACGGGTCTGCCCCCACCGAAGACCACCCCGCCGGACACGGCGGCACCAACCCGACCGGTGATGAGGGCCACGGCCCTGACGGATCGCCGATCACCTGAGCACCGATGAAGAACAAACGCTCGCTGTGGGTCAGTCTGCTCACGGTCATCGCCATCGCGGTGATCGCCCTGACCGCCACCCTGGCCTCCGGCTGGTCGCCCAAGCTGGGGCTCGACCTGGACGGTGGGCTGTCGGTCGTGTACCAGACCCACACACCGGTCAACCAGGCGCAGCTCGACACCATCGTGACCATCCTCAACAACCGGGTCGACGCCGGGGGGGCCAGCGGGGCCACTGTCGCCAGCCAGGGGAAGAACCAGATATCGGTACAGATCCCCGGGGAGAAGAACACCCAGCAGATCCTGGCCAACCTGGGCAACACCGCCCAGCTCTTCTTCCGGGCCGCCCTCTGTTATGCGCCGCCCCTGACGGTGGCCAAGGGGAAGGCCCCGTCGACCGGCCCGCTTCCCACCTGCACGGCAGCGACCCAGCTGACGGCAGCCAATCTGCAGGTCACACCCAACTCGAACAACGTCAACGGCTACACCAGCAACACCAACATCG
>JBEKOI010000049.1:0-16677 GCA_049521915.1 Acidimicrobiales bacterium
GAGTGCCCGGTGGGGTCGTGCACAAGCTACCAGGCGACCTGCGCAAGGCGCTGATCGCCAACGCCGCGGCGCTCGACGCCTGGAAGGACATCACGCCTCTGGCCCGTAACCAGTTCATCTGCTGGGTCGAGGATGCCAAGCAGGAGATGACCCGAAACCGCCGTATCCGCCGGACCCAGGAGGAGCTGGAGGAAGGCCAGCGTCGGCCCTGTTGTTGGCCAGGGTGCACGCACCGCCAGCGCACGGGCAGATAGCCGGTTGGTGGAGGAGCTGTCTGGGTCCATGATCAGCTCGGATGCGATCGGGCCGCCGGCGGCCACGAAGCTCAGTTGGCCCCCAGGTTGCGCCAGCCATGAGACTTCATGAGCGACCGGACGCCAGGGGCCTGACCTACCATGGTGGCCCATGGCCGTGACCTGCACCTGCTGCTCGACGTCGGTCGACTGGTGGGTCAGACTGCGCTCGCATCCCGACCTGCCGATCTGCCACAGCTGCCTCGCCGGGTTGAACGGTCAGCGGGATGGCCAACTGCAGCTCATGACAGGAACGTGGCTGGTCACTGGGTTCGAGCCGATCTTCGAGGTCGCCGACGTGACCGGTTCGGCCGCTTGGTTCGAACGTGCGGGCTTCGAGGTGTCGTTCCACGATGACACGTACGCCTTGGCTCACCGCGATCGGGACCTGACGATCCATCTTGCCCGAGCGGGAGGAGACGAACCTCCGGGTCGCGGGGCTCTCTACCTCCACTGTCAGGACGCCGACAGGGTGGCTGAGGAGTGGAGGAGGGCAGGGATCGAGGTGGACGGACCGGAGGACCAGGACTATGGCAAGCGGGAGGGCTCCGTCACCGATCCCGATGGGAACGTGATTCGCTTCGGTTCCGCCATTCGCTGAGGGCGTCCGTGGCCCGAACCTGGTCCAAGCGCCCGGAGCGTCCCCGATGGGCCGGGTCGGAGACCTCTACAGCCGGGCCTCGGCGCAGCCGGTCAGGCCTGGCGCGAGCGAGGGGAGCAGGATCCAGGTGGTCCCGACCCTGGCGACGCGGTCAGTCGGTGCTCGCACTAATTCGACGTGGGCAGCGCATAGGAAAAGACCTGATTGCCGGACGGGACGTAGACGGCGCCGGTTTCGCTGCCGGTCCCGGCGTCGACGACGATCGGTGGGTTGTCGACCGAGCCACCGGTGTTGGCCGTCCATAGGGCCGAGCCTCCGTTCGCAGCGTTCACGGCGAACAGACTGTGGGTGCAGGTCTGGCCCGAGACCCCGGTGGAGCACCCGACGATGGCCACAGCGTCAGAGGCAGTATTTCCGGCGATGGCCACGGACGAGTCGATTGCTCCGCCGGTTTCAAAGGTCCACTTGAGAGCTCCGGACGTCGCACTGAACGCATACACTTCGCCCGCCCTGTCGCCGATATAGACGACGCTGTTCGCCACCGCCGGGGTGGGGCCGGCTTCGGCGCCGTTGGGATAGTCCTTGCCGGTCGAAGCGACCCACAGTGGGGTGCAGATCTCCCCCCACTGCCCGACGTACTTGGTACCCGTACAGTGCGAGGACCCGCTGGCAGAGAACGCGATCAGCCCGTTGGTGGCGGATTCGACGTAGACATCACCGTTCGCGACGGCGGGCGATGTGCCTCCGCCGTCCCATTCGCCTCCGTACTCCCAAGGGGCCGACCACGCAGGCGCGCAGGTTGCGATATCCGAGAGGGGCTTACCGGCCTTATGGGGAGCATACGTTCCCGGGCACTGGCTGGCCTCGTACGAGGCGTTGAATCCGTACACCGCATACTGATCCGGGTCATTCTTCGTGCTGCCCTCATGGTCCCCGGCGGCCTGGTACATCATCCCGCCCTCGACCGCAGGCGTGGAAAAGTTGTTCCCTCCGGTGCTGTAGCCCCAATCGGGATCGCATTCCCGGGCCTTCGACGCTGTCCAGCAATTCTGGTCGTTGCCATTGGTACCGGTGGTCGAGGGAAAGACGTAGACCCATCCGTAGTCCTCGGGAACGTAGACGTATCCGTTGGAGATGGTGAGCGACGCGTCGATGGAACCCCCGAGGGTCTGTGAATGCCAGAGCACAGCGCCGTTCGAGGCGTTGTAGGCATACAACTCGCCGTCATGGCTGCCGGCGTACACGACAGGTGTGGAGAGTGAAGTGTCGACAGCCGGCGACGTGGTCAAGCCGTTCGTCGGAGAGGGAATGGCCGTCCAGACCGGTTGGCAGTTCGAGGTCGGATGGCCCAGGGTCGGGGTCGGACAATTGGTCGTGCCGCCGGTTGCGGAGTATGCGTACAACTCGCCGACCGTATCGGCGCATTCGTTCGGAACTGCCCATTTGTGCGTGGTTGTCCGAAGCTCGGGGTCATTCGTATCCTTCGGAACCCGGAAATTGTTCGGATCGCGTATTCCTTCGCAATCGCCCGGATCCGCATAGTTCGCCGTCGCGTACAGCATGTCATTCGACGCCACCGTCGGTGACGTGGTGATCCAACTCCCGCTGCCCGTGGCGGCCGCGGTCGTCCCCGCCTCCGTGAGCGTGGAGGCGTTGCTCGTGGTGATGACATCCGACGAGTCGTAGTTCAGGTGCGCCGAGCTGTCGCCATACATGGTCCAGACGTTGCAGCCGGCCAACGCGACTGCTACCGGGATCACGAGCGCCGCCCGCTTGAGCAACCGCGGCCATCTCTCGCGCCTGATCATCCCGGGCCTCCTCGGTCTCGGTCACCTGGAGGGTGGACCACTCGGGCCTCACCTTTGTCAACCCTTGTAACGAGGAACCGAGCGATCCGTTTCAGCCGTGCCTCGGATCGGGAGGGTGCCCGGCCGGGTGGGTTTGATCAGCCGAGGCGATTCGGAACGTTCCGGGCCCCTCCGGTGCCCGCTCAGAACCCGACTGCAGGGAGCCGATGAGGACCACGTTCAGTTCAGGTCGTGGTCGATGTCGCCCGTTCCACGGACCCGGCCGGTGCTCGTCGGCACCGGCGAACCCGGACACTCGGATGAGGGTTCGGCCGCTCGTTCTCAGCTGGCATGAAGACGAGAGCGTTACGCTCCGGTTACTGGGCCGGTCGAGCGGGGCTCCGCCACCCTCCTCCCGGCCTGGGTCGCGAGGTACACCCTCCCCGACGGGGGTTGCTATCCCGACCCGGTCGCATCTTCCACAGGTCCGGCGTGGAAGAGTGAGCGGAGTCGACGTTCGGGACCGGGCGCCCGATCAGCCCTTCGAGGGCGGAACCAGAGTCGTCGCATTGGCCACAGCCAGATCAAGATCCTGTTCACCTAGGGTTGGCGTCGACCGTGCGTACGGTGACATCACCCAAGAAGGTGTGGCCGGTGATCTTGACGATATGGTCGCCTTCGCCCGATGGGATGCTCGCGGCATCGTTGTTCAGGTGGTCGTTGTCGGCCCGACCCGACAACTCGACCCGGGTGCCCGGTCGGACGAGCACGTCGACGTCCCGGCCGATGGCATACGCCTGGACCCCAATTTCGCGTGGCATCGTCCGGGCGTTGGTCAGATCGATTGTCACGTCTCCGAGCAGGGCAACTGCTCCCAATTCCGATTCGACATCCCATGACCGGGAGCGAGTCCCCCTGTGGAACCAGCCTCCTTCAAAGAAGGGCTCGACTCCGAGCAGCCATCGGCGATTCGGCTTGCTGGCATCACTGTCTGACATGTGGCCAGCCTGCCCCGGTTCCGGTGTCGTTGGTAGAGGCGAATGGCCCAAGTCATCAGGCGCATGCCCCCGGTGGCCCATGCCCTTTCTCTCTGGACCGGGCAGCGTGAGGCAGGGCGGAAGGGGCCGTTCGTGGCCAGGCTCCGGCCGCGGCCGACCTCCGGCAGCGATGCCAGTGGGCGCCGCGCACGCGGTGGGCTCCACGAGGGGTACGATTCGGCTAACTCAGCTTGGGAAGGGGGTTCCCAATGCGTCAAGGACCACCCTGGACAATTGTGGGTTCGGCACTCTCAGTTGTTCTCGTTAACGCGTGCGCCATTGCCAGTGCGGGGGTGCTCGGTTCGATACAACCAGCGGGTGCAGGCACCGTACCTGCCGTTCCCGGTGCTCCAACCGGAGTCTCAGCCGGTCCCGAACCCGGCGGTGCCGATGTCGACTGGAGCCCGCCGTCCTCCGACGGAGGCGCGAGCATCACCCAGTACAAGATCCTGGCAACTGACCTGACAGACCCTGCGCGTGGCGGTCAGAAGGCTCGAACGAAAGGCTATGTCGGGCAGATAATCCATGGTCTCACCGTCGGTGACAGGTACACCCTGACCGTGAGGGCCATCAATTCGGTTGGATCCGGTCCAGCCTCAGCTCCCTCCAACGCAGTTGTTCCGGCACCGCCCGCTCCTCCGAGGGGTGTCTACTGCCAGCACGTGTCCGGAACAACGAGTGGTGATGTCAAATTGAGCAGCTGTCGTCCGAGCGGGGGTGGAGTGGTGGGAATGGGCACGTTGCCCGGCGCCGTACTGAAGGGCACGGGCAAAGGAACAATCGCGTGGCGACTCGGCAAGCAGTTGTCCTCCACCACGATCACAGTCACGACGACGTTGGGCCCCGACCCTACGAAAGGATGGTGCCCGAGTAGGGGTTTGGGGCGGCAGTATGACGTCACCGGCAAGGTGACCGCCACTACCGAGCCACACATCGCGGTCGGTCAAGCTGTCAGTGGGTACGTTTGCATCAGCTCGGCCGGTGCGGTGAAGCAGACGCACTACGGCAGAATCACCTTGTGACCATGCCCAGCACCAGGCTGCTGTCGTCGACCAGCGCGCCACGGTTGAGCGGGGTCAGGTCGTCGGCCGACTGATTCCGGAGCTGACGCTTGCCCGTCCCCGGGTCGCGCCCGGAGCGGCATCGTGGTCAGTTCGGACAGGTGACCCGGCCCCATGAACGTGGCCGTCTCGACCCGGAGGGTGTTGGCTCCTCGGTTCGTCATGGGCTCGGATGCCCCGCAACGGCAATGGCTCAGTGGGCGCTCGCGTGGCGCCCAGGCTACGGTGCCCCCCGATGTGGGATCGTCGAACACCACTCCACCTCACGGGTGAGAAGCAGGCGCTGCAGGAGTTCCTCGATTACCTCCGGGAGTCGGTGATCCTGAAGGTGGCCGACCTGGACGAGGCGTCGGCTCGTCCAGGTCGCCTGTCCCCACCGGCACCAGTCTGCTCGGGCTGGTCAAGCATCTGACTCTGACAGGCGTGGAAGTGGTGGTTCCAGTTTGCCTTTGCCGGAAGCGATGTCGCGGTCCCTGTTGAGGAGATCCGGCCAACTGACTCCGTGGCCTCCGCAGGAGCCGCCTATCGGGCCGCCACACGGATCAGCAAAGAGATCGTAGGAGGGTGCGACGACCTCGATCAGCTCTGTGCGCGGGCCCTCACGACGCCCGAGCCGCTGTCACTGCGATGGCTCCTGGTGCACATGGTCGAGGAGACCGCACGGTGTGCGGCCACGCTGACATCCTGCGCGAGCAAACCGACGGACGGATCGGTCGCTAGGCCCCGAATGCTGTCGGTGTTCCGTCCGGGGACCAACGGTGCGCAGGGATGCGATGTGGATCTGGGTACCAGCCCTCTTCGCACAGTTTTTCTCCCGAACCCCCTGGCGCAACCGAGGCCCCGGTATCGACCGACGGCTCAGGCCAGAGGCCGAGCACGACCCGGTGCCACTGTGCGGGCCAGAATGCCGAGTGTGGCGCGCAGCGCGCCTTCGGAAATGACCGGGAAGATGGCCGCGTCCTTCCAGGTCTGGTCGACTGACGACCAGTCGTAATACGAAGTGACAAGCGTCCCCTCGTCAATCGGCTCGAGCTTGTAGCCATAGACATGGCCGAGGTTGAGCTGTCCTTCGATCTTCCACGCGATCTCGCGGTCCGGCTCCAATGTCACGATCCGCACCGTGACGTCGTAGAGGCCCAGCGGGTAATCATTGAGCGCATCGCGGTCCATGTGCACGACGAAGGAGTCGCCGACAGATCTGACCGGATCACCCGTGGCATCCATCAGCATGCCCGAACTGTCGATGGCGACATGCCCGTGCGGATCAGTCAGCACGCCAAAAATCGCGGCAGGGTCCGCCGCAATTGCTCGTTCGACTTCCAATCGTTCGGCCATGACTGCAATCATGGCACGCTCCGGAATGCGTCGTGACCCGGCGGGGTGCATGGCGGCGGCGACGGTGGCGGGGTGGCCCTCGTGGCCGTGGTTGCCGCCGGCCCCGAGGGTACGAGTCTCGACTCGACCGGTTCGACGGCGGCTGTTGACGGTGGCTGACGAGCACATCAGGGGAGACCCGTCGGAAGCCTGATTGAATGATTTCGTGACCCCCGAGCGCAAGGTCCTCTTCGGCATCGGGCTCGAGACCGGCGTCCACCAGGTGAGCGAGGTGTTGGGACACGCCCGCGTGGCCGACGAAGCCGGTCTCGACGTCGTCAGCCTGTCCGACCATCCGTACTTCGCTGACCGCCTCGACGCCTACGCCGCGTTGGGCTTCGTTCTGGGGGCGACCCGCCACATCGCTGGGGCGGTGATCATGACGAACCTGCTGAGCCGTCCCGCTCCCATCCTGGCCCGGACCGTCACAGGCCTGGCGACGATCTCTGGGGGCCGATTCATTCTCGGAGTGGGTGCGGGCGGAAGTTGGGAGGAGATCGTCGCTCTCGGTGTTCCGCGCCTGTCGCCCGGGGACCGGGTGCGAGCCCTCGAGGAGGCGATCCTGGTCGTGAGGGCTCTTTCGTGCGGTGGCGATCCGGTCACGTTCGAAGGCGAGTTCTACCAGGTGGCCGATCTGATGCCTGCTGCTGCACCAACGCCACCGATCTGGATCGGAGCACTCGGCCCGAAGACCCTGGCCGTCACCGGCCGACGCGCGGACGGATGGGTACCCGGGCACCTGGCCGACTGGCGCAGCACGCTGGTGGCCGAGTCGCGGCCCATCGTCGACGAAGCGGCCGCTTCGGCAGGACGAGACCCGACTGATGTCGACACCATCTACAACGTGTCAGGGCGGTTCACCCGCCAGCCGCTACCACGGACCCGCGACGACGAGGGCCGCTGGATCGGAGGCACGGTGACCCAGTGGGTGGAGGAACTCACCTTCGCCGTGCTGGAGCACCGCGCCGCCGCGTTCATCTACCTGGTTGCTCCCGGCGACATCATCAGCGACATCACACTGAACCTCTGGGCCCACGAAGTCGTACCTGCGGTCCGCGAGGCAATGGCCACGTCCTGAGCTCCTCTCGAGGTGGCGTCGGAGCCCCTGCATCCTGCCCGGGCACCGCTGTCGTGCTGTTTGCGACCCCCGATTGCGGGTCAGGGCCATCAGGACCTTGCCTTCCAAGACAGAAGCCCTGGTAATGGACCTATCATGCTGGGAGCACCATGTCACAGGGACGCGGGATCTTCCTCGCAAAGGATCCGAATTCGACGATGCAACCGCCTACTAGGGCGACGGGTCCGCCGTTCCCCGTCGCCCCAGTAGATCAGGGTTCCCGCCTGGACGAAGGTTACGTTGCGCAACTCAGGATCGCAACTCCGAGTTGCAACGGTGCTGTTGACCGCCGCCCGTCCTGTCCACAGGGGCAGTCTGGTGGGAGAGGGGCCTGTTGAGACGATGATCGGCGGGCCGGAACCACCCAACCGACGGAGCGCGGACGAAATCAGGCAGCTGCTGCTCGACGTGGGAGTCGAAACCCTGCTGGACGAGGGTTTGGGCAGCGGAGCGGAAGTTCTGACCTTCAAACGTGTCTACGATCACCTTTACCGGACTCGAGACATTCGGCTGACGAACGCCTCGGTGATCGGACGAGCATTCGAGTCGCAGCGAGCGTTCCAGTCCGAGGTGCTGGCCTTGATCGCAGCGAGCGACTCCCAGGACTTCTACGACCTCTCAGAGGTCCTCCTCAACGAGGTCCTCCTGGTCGCCGAACGTTCGAGCCTGGAGTCCCGTTGGCAATGCATCTCAGACCTCTGTCGAGTGACAGGAACGCTGATGATGGACTCACTCCGAATCTCGCCCGTCTGGAGGACCTGGATCGGGATCTGGGCCCTCGCCGGTTCCGGGCCGCCAACCGACGAAAAAGGGCGACTGAAAGAGGCGCTCCTGAACAGCTACGAATCCATCATGCGGGACACGGCTGAGTTGTACATGGTGGTGCTCGATTACCTCGGATTCCGAGTCAAGGCGCCTCTGACGATGGCCCAGGGGGCCGCCGCCATGCAGGCCCTGGCAGAAGGGAGCGGCCTCCGAGAGATGGTTGACGAGCAGGCCAGGCAGACGATCATGTTGCCGACCGGCACAGACGGCCAGCCGGAGGAATGGACCATCTTCGGAATGGGGCTCCACACGTTGGTCCGAGGTTTCATCGAACCGATTCCGGAATGGGAGCCTCCCACGGACCGCTAGCACATACGCCATGCCCGACGGAGATGCCGCCGGGGGTCATCGGGCCATCGATTGCGGCAGCAGCGTCGCAGACAGCCGCGCCCACCTCGCCGACCAGGGTCAAGGCGCAACAGGGGCCCCCAACAGGAGCGCCTGAACCGGGTCAAGCCCAACGTGAGCGGCTGAAGGGGATCGAACCCTCGTCATCAGTTTGGAAAACTGAGGCTCTACCATTGAGCTACAGCCGCGTGTTTCGGAGGGGTGATCATAACATTCGCGGGAGTCGGTTCCCATGTGCGTGAACCGTTCCGGACCACATCAAGCACGGTTCGCGTGGAGCACGAGCTCACTGCACCACGGCGGTCGACGACGGTGGACCGGGCGGCGGAAGGCACGGCCGGCTGTCCGTGCACTGAACCGGCGCTACGAAGGAGCGTCCGCGGTTTCGACGGCGCCGTTCCGGTCGGTCGGGAAGATGAACTTGTGGTACACGACGAACTTCAGCAGCCAGAAGATGACGTTGACCACCAGAAATGCGAAGCCCACGATGGCCAGGTGATAGCGGTGGCCGGTCGGGATGTGATGGGCGATGGCTCCGGTGGCCAGGCTCGTGAGCAAGATGCTGGCGGCCGAGGTGGCCCAGTACAGGACCACCTGACGTCCGACCCGCGTGCGTTCGGCATCCTTCCAGATCCAGTACCGGCTCATCAGGTAGGAGGGGACCGTGGCGACCACGTTGGCGATCAGGGCCGCAGTGGTGGCACCCACCAAGTGGTTTCCGTAGAGGATGAGGAGTGTCGCCTCGCTCAGGGCGAACGCCATCCCCGAGGTTGCGGCATAGCGGGCCAGCCGGAGGATGTGGGCGCGGCCCCGCGACCGGGTCTCCCGAACCGGGCCGGTGTCGACCGCGTCCGGGATGAACTGGTTCGGAGCTGAGGTCGGCGGGTCCGCACTGAAACGCGGTTCGTAGACCTCGGTTTCGACGACTGAGAACCGGCTGCCCATCACCTGGTCCTCTTCCGCGTCCACACGGCCGCTTGAGATTGCGTCCCCCTCGCTCATATGCCGGTGCAGCCCCACTTTCTCATCGGCGTGGTGGCGGAACGCCTCAGCCCTACTGCAGGCGAATCCCCCATGTCCCTGAGGACAAAAGGGTATCAGCTCCTATGCCCGCCAATCAAAGGGTCGGTCGAGCAATCAAGGGGTCGTGGTGATTTCGTGGCCAGATGGCGACAGCACGTACCACAGGCCACCGAGGTTGTTGATGCCCTGACCTGTCGCCTGACCGGGCTGGGAATCGTTGACCCACAGGTACAACGGCCACTTGTTGTAGGTGATCTGTGTCGTGCCGTCGGTCCGTTTGGTGGTTCCGAGCAGCGACGACTGCACGCCGGCCCCGGCCACCGGGGCGTTCACGCCTGCCGGGAGGAGAAGCGGAGGCCAGGCCTGGGCACAGGTCCCGTAACAGGTGGACTTGCCCTGTTGATTGTCCGGAACGAACAGATAGAGGGTCATGCCGTGGCCGTCGACCAGTACCGAGCCCAGGCCCTTGACCGTCCCGGTGCCCACCACGTAGGCCTCCTGTGCTCCGGTGGTGGTGGTCGCGCCCAGTGTGGTGGAGGGCGCCGCGGTCGTCGGCGCGGAGGTCGTGCTCGTCGTCGGGCTGCTCGACGAGGATCCGCATCCGGCGACGAGAAGTGCCGACAGTGCGGTCCCGACAACCAGGACGAGCCGCCACCACCCCCCGCCCCCGAGCCGGCCCGACGACGGGCCGTGGGTAGCCGTCGCTCTCACGTCAGCCATCCCCACAGACGGACCTCAGACCGGGTAGTTGGGGTTGGGGAGCGTGGCCGATGTCTCCGTCAACCCGAGGCACATCTCGTCCGACGATCCGTCTCCCCACGTCACGAAGTGGGGCGGGACCTTGCGAAGGGTGGGCAGCTCCTGGGCCAGGGTGGGATCGTAGGTGCAGGTCACCTGCACCTGGTCACCGGCCTTCACCTGGATCGGTGTCTTCAGGTTGTAGGCGCGCTGGTAGTGGAAGTTGTAGTCGGGGACGTCGAGAATCGTCTTCGCTTCGGGCGTACCCGGATTGAGGACCATCTTGAAGGTGGCACCGAGGAGATGCATATGGGCCCCGACCCTGACGATGTAGCCGCTGCTGTAGATCGGCCACGAGCACGAGGTGGAGTCGGCTTGCGGAGGATCGGCCGGATTGCGCCCGCATATCGTCTCCAGTGTGTTCACGAAGCCCACGGCACTCTGGCCGAAGCGTTGACCGAGGTTGGCCAACGACGCCGTCCGGTTGCAGAGTGCACCGGTCACACCGGCGGGGCAGGGGATGTCCGGAGGGGCCGGCAGCAGGTCGAGCTTGAGGGGCAGGAGCGGCGTCGAGGCCGGCACGGTGTGGAGCACCAGCGAGTTCTTGACCGGCTTGTCCCCGACGAGCAGGTTGTAGTGAACCTGCATGACCACCAGGCTCCCCGCCGGGAGGAGGATCCCGGTCCCCTTGGGCAGGTTGTCCACCCCGTGACCGGGGGCCCAGGCGCTCAGCCAGGGGGTGTTGGAGATCTGGGCCAGGCCGGTGTTCGGGATGGGCGTCTCGCCGAAGCAGGACCAGCCCTTGTTGCCCACGTTGTCGGCCTCGGCCTGGGCGGCCAGGTCCGGGGGCACCAGGAACAGGATGGCGTGGTGGTCCTCCGGACTGCCGGGGAAGAATTGGCTCGAGATGATGTAGGAGTTCTGCTTGACGTGAGGGTTCATCACGGTGCAGTGGTAGTCGTCCGTCGCCCCTGCCGGCGCCTTCGGCGTGTAGGGCTCCGCCTGCTTGATGAAGATCGTCGTGATGGGGTGGGCCGACGCCTGGGCCTTGCTTCCCCCGGAGAACACCGCGGTGAGACCGGCAGCCACGAGGACCAGGACGACAACGATCAGCAGGAGTCGGGAAATCCGCACGGGGAAAGGGTACCTCGGCAGCGGACGAGAAGCCGGGCTCCGGGCCGGTGGGGTGGCTTCTGCCGCCGAGCTGCCTCTGACCAGGGATTATGAGTCTGCCGGTCGGCGACCGGGTGACCGGGGTGCGGACGAGACCTGTGCCCGCGCCGCTTCGCCCAGCGCTAGCCGCGTGGCCATAGTGGCTTGTCGAGGACGAACCCCACGGGCGAGCCCCACCGGTTGCGATAGGAGACCTCGTGCGCGGGCCGGCGGGGTGCCACTCCCCACCTCCCGGTCGGGTAGCCGAAGCTCACGCAGCAGGACATGACCCAGTGCTCGTCCCGGGGGACGCCGAGGATGTCGAAGACCTCGTCGGGATGGAACAAGCCCAGGACCATGGTCAGCGAGCTGCCGACGCCCTGTGCCCGCGCCGCCAGCTGGGCGCTCCAGACGGCGGGAAAGATGGAGCCGCCGGTGGGGTCTGCGTGGACGAAGCCGAACAGGTACAGCGGTACCTCCTCGAAGTGGTCGGCCAACCACTGAGCCGACCGCTGCACCTTCATCCACTGCACGTTCTCCTCGGCCTGGGGGTCCTCCGCGGCAGCCGCCATCCGGTCGGCGTAGACGGTCTTCCAGAGCTGGTCGACGGAGTCGCGAAACAGGGGGCCGATTCGGGAGATGACATCGGCGTCATCGACCAGGAGGAACCGCCAGTTCTGCGCGTTCCCGCCCGTCGGGGCCCTGATGGCGGCGTCGAGGATCTTCTCCTGGACGTCGAGTGGCACGGCATCGGGGCGTACCCTCCGCATGGCCCTTGTCGTGTAGAGCGCTTCCTCGACGTCCACGGTGCCCTCCTCTTCGTGCGCGGCACTGCCGGCGATCCCGATCGGCTCACCGTATCCCGGTGGACCTGCTAAGACCGGTGCCATGGTGATGGAGCTGGTGACAGGAGCCATCGCCGCCGGCGGGGGCTGCGTGGCCCGGGCCGAGGACGGACGCGTGGTCTTCGTCCGTCACGCCCTGCCGGGCGAACGGGTGGTCGCCGAGGTGACCGCCGAGACGACCTCGTTCCTGCGGGCAGATGCGGTGGAGGTCATCGAACCGTCGGCCGATCGGGTAGAGCCGCGGTGCCCGCACTCGGGACCCGGGCGCTGTGGGGGATGCGACTGGCAGCACGTCTCACTTCCGGCCCAGCGGGCCCTCAAGTCGGCGTTGGTCTCAGAGCAGTTGCGCCGTCTGGCCGGGATCGACCGGTTCGTGGCCATCGAGGCATTGGAGGGGACGCCCGACGGCCTGGGTTGGAGGACCAGGGTCAGGTTCGCCGTCGACCGCTCCGGGCACGTGGGGTTCCATCGCCATCGCTCTCGTCACATCGAGGCGGTCGAGAGCTGTCCCATCGCCGCGCCGGCGGTGAACCGCGTAGGAGCCGGCTCGATCTCGTGGAAAGGAGCACGTCATGTCGAGGTGACCGCCTCGCCGGACGGTGGGGCGCCGGTGGTGTCCGTCGAAACGGGGCGCGGAGGTCTGGCCGCCCTCCCGGGGACCGCCGGCGGCCTGGTCGTCGACGGTCGGGCGGTGCGGGGACCGCAGCGGACCCGTTTCGAGGTCCTCGGCCATGGATTCGAGGTCTCCTCCGGGGTGTTCTGGCAGGTGCATCCCCGAGCAGCCGCCGTCCTCAGCCGGTGCGTCCTCGAAGGACTCGACCCGCAACCGGGGGAACGGGCAGCCGACCTCTTCGCCGGCGCCGGTCTCTTCACCGTCCCACTGGCCGAGGCCGTTGGACCCGCAGGGTCGGTGGTGGCCGTGGAGCGGAGCCGTCGGGCCTGCGCCGACGCCGCCCGAAACACCAAGGGTTTCGACCAGGTCGAGATCGTCCGGTCGGATGTGACCGACGCCACGGTCTCACGCCATCTGGGCGCACCCCATGTCGTCGTCCTCGACCCGGCCCGAGAGGGTGCCGGAACGCCGGTCATGCGGGCCCTGGCCTCTCTCGACCCCCCGCCCCGGCGCATCGCCTCTGTCTCGTGCGACCCGGCCACCTTCTCCCGGGACCTCCGGGTGCTGCTCGACGCCCACTGGACCCTCCGCACGCTGCGGGGCTTCGACCTGTTCCCCATGACCGAGCACGTCGAACTGGTGGGCGTGCTCGAGCCACCTGTGCCTCGCCTCAGCTGACCTGGGCAAACGAACCCCGACTGGTACGCTTCGGCCGTGCGCGGTCGAATGCTCGTGGTCGCCGTCCTCGTCCTGTCGACCGCCGGATGCGCCAGCGCATCCAGCGCACCGCCTGGGACCTCGACGACCGAGGCTCCGCTTCCGGCCGGCCCCCGCCCCTCCCAGATCGCCAAGATGGTGTGCCAGAAGGAGGCCCACGACGACATCGACTCTGCGCTGGGGGAGGATGCGACGGTGTCCACCCCGACGTGGGTCGACCACCTCTACTCGTGCCGCTACGGCTACCCGACTGGATCGATCGACCTGTCGATAAAGGAACTCTCGAGCTGGGAGCAGACGACCGCTTATTTCAATGGGCTCGGGGCGCGGCTGGGCAAGGCCCGTGTCCTGCAGGGGCTCGGTCAGGGCGCGTTCCAGACCACCGACGGTTCCGTGGTCGTGCGCAAGGACTGGAAGGTGCTCCTGGTGGACACCTCCGGCCTCCCGGCGCAGTTCGGGGTGCCGCCGACCAGCTCCGGCGATGTGGCCGTCACGGTGGGGGATGTCATCCTCGGGTGTTGGGAGGGAGACTGACGCGGCCCGCCGGATGGCTCCGCGGACTGACGCCGTCACCGGTGACCCGGAGCCGGTCGGGGCCTCAGGGCACCGAACGGCTCAACGTGAACGTGATCGGCGAGCGACCGAAGGCGCCGACCCCGTGGAAGCGCCAGACGCCGGGGGAGAGGACCACGAAATCGGTGAAATGGCCGGTGCTGACCTTCAGCTGGCGGAGGACCCGAGCCGGCCCCCCGTCCAGGCTGGCGGTCACCTCGGGTCTGATGCCCGCCAGTTGGGTCGGGGACCCGCTGAAGATGAGATGGAGCCGATTGACACCGATGCCACCGGGCTCGAGGTAGGCCTCCAGCGAACCGCCCTCGGGCAGGCCCACCGTGGTGATGGAGGGGAGCGTCGGGAGCAGGGACTGACCGCGGGCCGGCGACACCGCCTGGCTGACCCCGACGAGGCCGGCGAACAAGACGATGGGGAGCACGACCGACAGCACCAGCCCCTTGTGGTTGTGCACGGACCGTGCCGTCCCGACCTGGGCCAGGCCGGTCCGGCCCAGGCGGGCCAACCGCAGGCTGTTGAGCACGACGATCAGGCTCGACAGTCCCATGGCCACGGCGGCGACCAACGGATCGAGGAGCCCGACCGCGGCCAGGGGAAGTGCGGAGATGTTGTAGCCCATCGCCCACCCGAAGTTCTGCACGATGACCGAGTAGGTCGATCCGGCCACCCCGATCGCGGCGGGAACCCCTTGCAGGTCATTGCCGAGGAGGGCGAGGTCGCTGTTGGCCAGGGCGGCCTCGGATCCGCTTCCGATGGCACAGCCGACGTCTGCAGCTGCCAACGCCGGAGCATCGTTCACCCCGTCCCCGACCATCACGACCTGCCGCGACGAGCTGCGCATGGCCGTGAGGGCCTCGACCTTGCCGGCCGGGCTGAGCCCGCTGCGGGCGTCGGTGATGCAGAGCTCGGTGGCCACGGTGCGTACCGCCGGCTCGCTGTCGCCGCTGAGGATGGCAGAAGGGAGGCCCATCGAGAGGAGATGGGCGACCGCGGGCTTGGCCTCGGGCCGCAGCGGCGTGGTCACGGCGATGACGCCGATCGTCTCACCGTCACGGTCGACCATCACGACCGTCTCACCCCGCTCGCCGCACCCGGCCACCACCGGCTCGAGCGGACCCGGCAGACCGGCGGCGGCCCGGCTGACCTCGATCCGATGGCCGTCCACGATGCCGGCCACACCCGATCCCGGTACCGACCGGAACCCGGTGGCCACAGCCACCGGGCGGGCCGCGCCGGTGATGGCTGCGGCGATGGGGTGTTCACTCTCCGCTTCGACCGCCGCGGCCAGCGACAGCACCTCCTCCTCCGATGTGCCGCTCGTCGCGGCCACGAGGGTCACCTCGGCGTGGCGCTCGGTCAGCGTGCCGGTCTTGTCGAAGACGACCCCGTCGATTTTGGCCAGGCGCTCGAGGACGTCGCCGCTGCGGACGAAGATGCCCATCGCCGCGGCGCGGCCGCACCCCACCATCATGGCCACCGGAGCGGCCAGGCCCATGGCGCACGGACAAGCCACCAGCAGCACGGCAAGCGCGCTCAGGACGGCCTTGCCCAGGTTGCCGATGGCCAGCCACCAGATCAGGAACGTCGCCGCCGACGCCATGAGCACGGCCGGGACGAAGACACTGCTGATCCGGTCGGCGACCCGCTGGAGTGGCGCCTTGTCCCGCTGGGCATCTTCCACGAGCCGCTGCAGGCGGGCCAGGACCGATTCGGCGGCCACCGCGCTCACCCGGATCACGAGCACACCGCTGCCGTTGCGGGTTCCGCCGGTGACGGGGTCCCCCGGCTCCCGGTCGACCGGCAGCGGCTCGCCGGTCAGCATCGACTCGTCCACCGGTGACGAACCCGACACCACCGTCCCGTCGAGGGGAAGGGCCTCACCCGGCCTCACCCGGACCAGCGCGCCGACGGGAACGCTCTCCGGTGCGACCAACTCCCCTCCGTCGTCGTCCACCCGGGTCACCACCCGTGCCGTCGGGGGGCGGAGGGACAGCAGCGAGTGCATGGCCCGGGCTGCCCGGTCCCGGGCCCGTGCCTCGATCGCCCTTCCGGTGACCAGGATGGACACGATGAGGGGAGCCATCACACCGTGGAGGCGGGCGGCGAATGCGCCGCTGCCGCCCAGATGGAGATGCCGCCCGTCGAGGGCGATGGCCTCCACCGCGCTGACGGCCAGCGCGGCCAGGGTCCCGAGCGCGATCAACGTGTCCATGCTGGTGGCACCGTGCCTGAGCAGCCGCGCGCTGTCCCGGAGGAAGGGCCATCCCCCGGCGATCTCGACGGCGATGCCGAGGATCAGCACCGTCCAGCCGGCCAGCGCCGTTTCCGGCGCCGCCAGTGACACGACGAGCGCGGCGATGGCCAGCGGCCACGAGAGCGCGGCCCGGAGCCCCCAGTGGTCGGAGTCGCGGTCGGCCGGGGTGGTCGTGACGTCCACCGGAGAGGCCGAGTAGCCCACATCGACGACGGCCTGGCAGAGCTCGTCCCGGTCGAGTCGCTCCGGATCGTAGGTGACGAAGGCCCGGGTGGTGGCCAGGTTGACCGACGCACTGGCCACTGCGGGCAGCCGTCCGAGG
>JBEKOI010000050.1:0-16648 GCA_049521915.1 Acidimicrobiales bacterium
CGACGCTGCCCCCGGCGTGCTGGAAGGACTGCGCCGTGCCGATGGCCGCCCGGGAGGACGACGGCGAGATGGAGTAGCCGTAGGAGCCGAGGACGGTGCCGCCGTGGGCCTTCAGGAAGTCGCCGATCTGGGTGTTGACCGGGTAGCTCGGGTTCACGCTGCCGTTGTCGGAGGCGAACATGTTGGTGTACGGCTGGGTGCCCCACTCGGGGCCGTCGTCGTAGGAGCCGGTCACCGGCACGCCGGCCTGTTGGGGGTACTTTGCGGCCAGGAAGAACAGCGGCGACTGGGACACGATGCCGAAGGCGTTGGACACCGCCGTCTGGACGCCGGTGGCGATCTCGGCCGGGTTGGTCTGGTCGTCGATGATCTCGCCCACCAGCTTGTGGCCGTCGATCCCGCCCTCGGCGTTCTGCGCGTCGATGCGGGCGGTGAAGCCGGCCGGGGACGAGCCGTCCTGGGAGGCGCCCTCTCCGGTCAGGGAGGAGATGTAGGCGATGGTGATGGGCGATCCGGTCGGGGCATGGGTCCCCGACCCGGTCGTCGTCGGAGGGGAGGTCGATCCCGTCGTCCCCGATCCCGTGGTCGAGCTGGACGAGCTGCTGCTCGAGCAGCCGGCGGCCAGCAGCGCCACCGTCAGTGCGGTGGCCGCGAGGACCCCGGTCTTGGTCCGGCTTCTGGTCATTCTTCCTCCCTGGTGACTACGGAACACGCCTGACACGTCGATGCGGTATCGGTGCGATCGGCGCACGGGACGGTGCCGGACGACGGGAGCGGATGCGCAGGCACGGCGGTGCTGCGCTCCTTCTCCGGATCCCCCAACCACGTTCCCCTGAGCCGCCACTCCCCTTCTCCCTCTTGGGTGCGAGTCACTCTAGCCACACCCGGGGGCGGACGCGGGTACGGGTGGAACGTGGCACGGCGGGGCGGGTGCCCCACGGTGCGGCTCGGGGTCAGCCCCCGGCGACGGGGCCCTCCACCTGGTCCTTCACGGAGAGCAGCACCGGCGGCGCCACGCGCCAGCTCGGGACGCCGTCCTGCTCCTCGGCCACCGGGTACTTGGACTCGTGGATCTCGGCCCAGTGCGAGTGGTTGAGTTGGTGGAGGGTGAAGCACGCCTGCAAGGAGTTGTAGAAGCCCATGTTGTCCACCGTCTGGTTGACCGACTCCTTGATCAGCAGGGCCGTCATGGTCGGCAGCTCGGCAATGCGCCGCGCGTAGGCCAGCGTCCGGTCCTCCAGTTCGGCCACCGGGAAGACCTTGCTGACCATCCCGAGGCGGTGGGCCTCGTGGACATCGATGGCATCCCCGGTCAGCATGAGCTCCTTGGTCCTGCGGGGTCCGAACTCCCACGGGTGCCCGAAGTACTCGACGCCGCACATCCCGAGGCGGGTCCCGACCACATCGGCGAAGTACACGTTGTCGGCCGCCACGATGAGATCACAGGCCCACATGAGCATGAGCCCGGCCGCATAGACGGTGCCCTGCACCTGGGCGACGGTGATCTTCCGGAGATTGCGCCAGCGCAGTGTGTTCTGGAAGTAGTAGTTCCACTCCTGGAGCATCCGGGCCTCGGCCCCTTTCCGGGTCCCTCCGTTGATGGTCGTCGAGCGGTGCTGGTCGGGTCCGGGCGTCCATTCGGCCTGCGCTTCCTTCGAGCCCATGTCATGTCCCGAAGAGAACAGCGGACCGACGCCACCGAGGATGACGACCCGGACGGCATCGTCCTCTTCGGCGCGGTGGAACGCCTCGTCCAGCTCGACGAGGAGTCCACGGTTCTGCGCATTGCGGGTCTCGGGACGGTTGAGCATGATGCGCACCACCGAGCCCCCCTCCAATTCCTCGTACGTGATGTACTTGCCGCCTTGAATGGCCTCAGACATGTCCTCGACACTCCTCATCTGCTCGCTCTGCCCGCTCATCGTCCGCCGGGAGCCTTCCTTCCCGTAAGAAGCGATCCCACGGGTGCCCCGGTGGCCCGGCCACGCTATACCTCGGTCCCCGCGACACGCCCATCGCGCTCGGCCACGAGAGCGGCCCGGTTGAACTTCATGGCCTCGGTGCGCGGGATGGCCGTGACGAACTCCACCGTCTTGGGCACCTTGTAGGGAGCCAGCCGCTCCTTGGCGAACGTGATCACGTCCTCGGCGTCGAGCGAGGGGTCGATGGGGGCGACGATGGCATGGACTCGTCGGCCCCATGCCTCGTCGCTCAGTCCGACGATGACGACGTCACCGATGCCGGGGTGCTCGCTGAGGGCCGCTTCCACCTCCGCGGGAAAGACGTTGACGCCCCCGGTGACGATCATGTCCACGCGGCGGTCCGCCATGAAGAGGAATCCTTCCTCGTCGAGCCAGCCCACGTCGCCCACCGAAGCGAACCCGTCATCGGTGGTGTCCATGGGCTTCACATCCTTCCCGACGTACGCGGCCAGCGGGCCGGTCGGGGTGCGCAGGTAGATCCCTCCGATCTCGCAGGCCGGCAGCTGCTCGCCGGCTGGACCGAGCACGCGCACTTCGGTCTCCCCCATTCCCCGACCCAGCGTGCCGGGGTGGGCCAGCCATTCGTCCCCGCGACAGACCACGATCCCGATCATCTCGGAGGCGCCGTAGGACATGTAGAAATTCTCGGGCCCGACCAGGTCGATCCAGAATTGACCCAACCACACCGGAAGGGGTGCGGCGCCCTGCTGGACCCAGTCCAGGCTGGAGAGATCTCGGGCCTCGATCCCGGAGACCTGGGCCAGGCGCTGGAGCATGGGTGTAGCGGCGATGAACCCGGTGATGGCGTGCCGTTCGATGAGGTCCAGCGCCAGCGGGGCATTGAAGCGCTCCATCAACACGATCGGGTCGCCGCCCAGCAGGGTGCGGAAGGCGGTGAAGCCGTTGGTGTGGTAGAGCGGCGCCGGGCATAGGACCAACTGGGGCTTCGACATCGGACCGTAGGAGGCCACCACCGACGAGGTGACATTGGTCGAGTGCAGGAAGACGGCGGGACCCTTCTGCACGATCACCTTGGGGGTGCCCGTCGAACCCGAGCTGCACACCCCCCATCCGATGGGCGCGGTCACCTCGGGCATGGGGGTGGTCGGGTAGGAACGGCTGTCCTCCACCATGCCGACGTGGTCGGCATCGACCACCAGGTCCGGTCGGAGCACGGCCAGCAGTCGGGTCAGCTCCCAGTCGGGGAGGTCCCACCGCACCGGGACCACCGTCGCCCCCACCTTCCATCCGGCGAAGCACGACAGGAGATGCTCGGGCGAGTTGCGCAGGCAGACGGCCAGGCGGTCCCCCACCCCGAGCCCCTGCTCGTCGAAGAGATGGGCCAGTTGGGTGGAGCGGGATTCGAGTTCGTTCCAGGTGATGGACCGCTCACCCCCGTCCTCGTCCACGAAGACCACGGCCGTGCCCTCACCGCCCTCTGCGGCCACCTGGCCGAGGCGCGTCCCGTACGGGACGGCATCTTCCTCCGGTGCTGTGTTCATGCTCTCATCCCATCACGCGTGAACGCCGGCCGCAGGCACCCGGCCCTCCTCCGGCATCAGTCGACCAGGGACAGTGCCGCCATCGGGCAGGAGCGGACCGCCGACACCACCTGGGACCGGAGCTTCTCGTCGGGCGTCTCGTCGAGTACCTGGAGCACATCGTCGTCGTCCACCCGGAACACGTCCGGGGCCGCAGCCATGCACAGCGCATTGGACTCGCACCGCTCTCGATCCACGATCACCCGCACCTGTGGGATGGTAGCGCAAACGCCATTTCCGCTCGGCAACGGCGGCTGTTAGCGTTGCCGGTGCACGGACCGGACCCACGCCGGGCCGGAGCCTTCCGGGCCGCTCGGGGGAAGCAGTTCGAGCAGCGAAGAGCTACAAGGAGGAACCATGCCCAAGCGAACGGTGGACTTTCCGGTCTTCGACGCCGACAACCACCTGTACGAGACCACGGACGCCTTCACGAAGTTCCTGGACCCGAAGTATGCCGGGCTCATCCAGTACGTCCAGGTCAACGGACGCACGAAGATCGCGGTCAAGGGCCAGATCAGCGACTACATCCCCAATCCCACCTTCGAGGTGGTGGCTGCGCCCGGCGCCCAGGAGGAGTACTTCAAGAGCGGGAACCCCGAGGGCAAGTCACGGCGCGAGATCATGGGCAAGCCCATCCGGGCGCTCCCCGCCTTCAGCGAGCCCGGGCCGAGGCTCAAGCTGATGGATGAGCTCGGCCTCGACCGAGCCCTCATGTGGCCCACCTTGGCCAGCCTGCTCGAGGAGCGGCTGCGCGGCGACCCCCCGGCCACCCACGCCGTGGTGCACGCCCTCAACCAGTGGATGCACGAGCACTGGTCGTTCAATTACGAGAACCGCATCTTCCCCACCCCGGTGATCCATCTGGGCGTGGTGGAGCAGGCCATCGAGGAGCTCGAGTGGGTACTCGACCGGGGCGCCCGGATCATCCTCATCCGGCCCGCACCGGTCTCGGGGTTCATGGGACCCCGATCGCCGGCACTCCCCGAGTTCGACCCGTTCTGGAAGCTGGTGGTCGAGGCCGGCATCCCGGTGGGCATGCACGCCTCGGACAGCGGGTACCAGCGTTACCTCAACGAGTGGGAAGGCGTAGGCGCCGAAATGACCCCGTTCAAGGGCGGTTCCGGATTCGTGGCCATCATCGGGCACGGGGGTCGGGCCATCACCGACACGGTGGCCTCGCTCATCGGCCACGGACTGTGCTCCCGCTTCCCCGAACTGCGGTTCGCCCCGGTCGAGAACGGCAGCAACTGGGTCCGACCGCTGTTGCGCGACATGGAGCACGCCTACACGGCGGCCCCGCACGTGTTCGACGAGGACCCGGTGAAGGTCTTCAAGCGGAACATCTACGTCCACCCCTTCCACGAGGAGGACCCGATCGGCCTGGTCGACATCCTGGGTGCCGACCGGGTGCTGTTCGGATCCGACTACCCCCACCCCGAAGGGATGTCCGACCCCATCAGCTTCGTCGACGAGCTGGACGGCCTTCCCCACGATGACGTGGTCAAGATCATGGGTGGCAACCTCACCCAGCTCATGGGGCTCGAGGTCGCCTGAGGCGTGGATGGCCCGGCCGCCGTCAGGCCCCCTTCTGGGGTGAGCGGTTGTGGCGGACCTCGTCGAAGGGACGGTCGCGGTCGGCAGCGTACTCGCGCGGCATCCCGAGCACCCGTTCGCTGATGATGTTCCGCTGCATCTCGTTGCTCCCGCCGCCGAGGCTGTTGGACTGGCGGGTGAGATAGAGCGTCCCCCAGACACCGGCCAGATCATCGGCCGCCCACGCCCCTGCGTCCGTCCCCGCGATCTCGAGGCCGATGTCGAAGTGGCGCTCGCTACTGGTGGCCGCGAACAGGCGGGGGATGGCGCCGGCCGGTGCGGGCAGGGCCCCGGTCCGGATCCCGACCGTGACCCGTTCGGTGAGCTGCTGCTGGACCCGGTCGTCGACCCGGGCCTCGGCCACCAACTGGCGCACGATGGGATCGTCGGCCTGGCCCGTGGCCCGGGCCAGGTCGGCCAGATCCGACCGAAGTCCCCCGCTCTCGGCGTCCCCGGCGGCCAACCCGCTGACGTACGGTGATCCGCCGCCCACCGCATCCCGCTCGTGGAAGAGGAGGCGGGAGGCCACCGTCCATCCGTCGTTGACCTGCCCGATGACGTTCTCGGCCGGGATGGCCACGTCGTCGAAGAACTCCTGGCAGAACTCGGCCACCGCATTCACCATGGTGATCCGCTGCACCTCGATGCCGGGCTGGTGGATCTTGACGATGAACATGGTCAGTCCCTGGTGCTTGGGCACGTGCGGGTCGGTGCGGGCCAGGCACATGGCATAGTCGGAACGGAAGGCGCCCGAGCTCCAGATCTTCGATCCGTTCAGGACGAACACATCCCCGTCCCTGGTGGCTTGGGTCACCAGGCCGGCCAGGTCGGAGCCCCCGCTGGGCTCGGAGAGGAACTGCACCCACAGCTCGTCCCCAGACAGGATGGCCGGCAGGTGCCGCTTCTTCTGCTCTTCGGTCCCGAAGTCGAGGAGGGTCGGGGCCAGGATCGAAAGCGTCGGGACGTTGAACAGGGTGGGCATCTGGTACGGGAGCGACTCCTGGGTGAAGGCTCGTTGGTGGTCGCGGGTCAGCCCGAGCCCGCCGTACTCGACCGGAAAGCAGATGCCGGCGAACCCGCCGTCGAAGAGCAGGCGCTGGAGTCGCCGGGTGTTCTCCCCCATCTCGTCCTGGAGGACCAGCTGCCTGTTGGTGACGCCCTCCGGGAGGCGCGGCATGGCGCCGGCCAACCATGCGCGGGCCCGGAGACGGAAGGCTTCGACGTCCTCGGCGGTGGTCGATTCGTCCATTGGTCCTCCTCAGATCCCCATGGCCACGGCCACGCGCTCCCTGTGGTGGCGCGGAGTCCCGAACTGCGTCTGGTCCTGGACCACCCGCCGGGTGTAGAGGTGGAGATCGTGGTCCCAGGTGACCCCGATACCGCCGTGGAGCTGCACGCACTCGGACAGGATGAACGGAGCGTGGTCACCGATGTACGACTTGGCCACGCTGACCAGTTCGGCCGCGTGGTCCGATCCCGAGTCGACGGCACGGGCGGCGGCCTCGGCACTGGCATGGGATGCCTCGAGCCACATCTTCATGTCGGCGAATCGGTGCTTGAGCGCCTGGTACGAGGCCAGCGGCCGACCGAAGGAGAACCGGTCCTGGGCGTACTCGATGGTGAAGTGGAGGACGCGGTCGACGGCACCGACCATCTCCGCGCACTGGAGGGCGACCGCATCCTCGAGCTGACGCTCCACGTCGTCTTCGACGGACCCCGGCTCCCCGACCACGGCGTCGGCGGCCACTTCGACCTGGTGGCACTGCAGCCGGGCAAATCGACGGACGAGATCGAGGCTCTCCGCGGGGACGGTGGTCAGCCCGGGTGTACCGGCGGGAACCAGGAACTGCGCCCGCCCCCGATCAGACGGGGCCGTCACCAGGATCAGGTCCGCCTCGGCTCCGGCCTCCACCGGTCGGGAGGTGCCTTCGAGCACGAATCCGTCGCCGTGGGCGACGGCCCGGATGCCACCGTCGGCGGTCCCGGTGCCGCCGGTGCCGCCGGTGCCCAGGTAGGTCCCGTCCGGGCACCAGGTGGCGATGGTCTCACCGCTGACCAGGCCGGCCAACTGCTTCTGGTGGGCAGGAGTCCCCACTCTGGACAGGGCGGCGGCGACCACATTGGTGGGGATCAGCGGTCCCGGGGAGACGAGCCGGCCCATCTCTTCGGCCACCAACTGCAGGTCGGCGAGCGGATTGCCCGAAATGCAACCGCCCCCGTGGTCCTCCGACACGAGCATCGAGATCCAGCCGAGCTCGGCCCCGCGCCGCCACCACTCACGGTCGAACCCTCCCGGCTCGTCCTCGGCCACGCCACGGACGACGTCCAGCGGACAGGTGTCCTCCAGGAACTTGGCTGTCGTCTCCCGGAACAGCTCCTGGTCGTCGGTCAGACCGAACTGCACGTTCAGCGCTCCGTGCCGTGGTCGGAACCGGACGCCGTCGCCTGCCCGGCGCCGTCGCTCACCGTCGGTCTCCGAGGACCAGCGGCAGCGAGTCGATCTGACGGAGTCCCATCATGTAGTTGAGCTCGGTTCCGGGAACGATGGAGTACTCCGGGATGCGTCGGTGCCACTCACGCAGGGCGATGCGGAGCTCGAGCCGGGCCAGGTTGGACCCGAGGCATCGGTGGACGCCACCGCCGAAGGCCAGGTGCCTGTTCTCGCTGCGGGCCAGATCCACCTGGTCCATCCCGGGCACAGCCTCGTCGTCGGTGTTGGCGGAGCCGATGACGATGCCGACGTTGTCGCCGGCGTGGATGGGACATCCGCCGAGATCGACATCCTTCGTGGCCACCCGGGCCACCGTGGTGACGGGTGTCTCCCACCGCAGGAGCTCCTCGACGGCCGAGGGGATGATGGCCGGATCGTCCACGATCTGGCGTCGTTCCTCGGGGTGTTGGGCCAGCCGGGCGATGAAGCACTCCAGCGAGTCGGTGACCGTGTCCAGCCCGGCCAGGATGAAGAGGAAGCAGATGCCGAGGATCTCGTCCTCGGTCAGCCGCTCCCCGTCGACCTCGGCCTCGATGAAGAGGCTGAGGATGTCGTCCCGGGGGTTCGCCCTGCGGTCCTTTACGGCATCGGCGAAGTAGTCCTCGATGCGCCGGGCGGCAGCCTTCTGGCCGTCCTTGATTTCATCCATGTCGTTGCCCGACGGCCGCAGGATGCCGTCCTTCATCTCCAGAAACGACTCGAGATGGGAGAGGGGTAGGCCGACCAGGGCCAGGAACACCGAGCTGGGCAGCGGGACGGCGAAGTCGGTGGCGAACTCGCACCCGCCCTTGTCGACGAAGCCGTCGATGAGCTCGTTGACCAACCGGGTGATCTCGGGTTCGAGCAGGTTCATCCGGCGGGGAGCGAAGATCGGATCGAGGAGCCGTCGGTACTTTCGGTGGTCCGGCGGATCCACCTGCAACGGGATGAGGGGAACGGACTGGCCCAGGTCGACCGCGTCCATGCCCGACGAGAACTCCTCGGGGTGGGTCAGGGCGTACTCGACGGCGCCGCGTTGGACCACCTGGGGTCCGAACGAACCCGCCACCACGGCCCCGGCCGCCCGCGCCTCCCGGTAGAAGGGCTGGGGATTGGCCGCGATGCCTTCGTCCATGAAGCCATCGGCCAGGCTCTCGGTTTCCATCGACGCCCCTCCCACTCGGGTCTCACCTCTCACCGGCCCCCGGTCGGACCATCGTGAGAATCGGCTTTTCAGCAGAAGGTTAACGCGTGCCCCCGGGGTGACGCGCCTGATGGCCCCGCGCCCGACCGATCAGCGGGCAGCGCGGAAGTCCGGGGTTCTCTTCTCGGCGAAGGCGGCCATGCCCTCGGCCATCTCGGCCGACACCGCCGCCATGGCCTGCGCCTGTGCCTCCCGGTCGAGCGACAGGGAAAGGCCGCTCTCGAACGTGGCGTTGAGGAGCTGCTTGGACAGCCCCATCGACCGGACCGGACCGGCCGCCAGCCGCGCGGCCAGGTCCGTGGCCTCCCGCTCGAGGTCGTCCACCGAGGGAACGCACCGGTAGGCCAGCCCGAGCGACACGGCCTCGTCGCCCTTGGCCCCCTCGCCCAGCAGCACCATGGCCTTGGCCCTGGGCAGACCCACCAGGCGAGGCAGCAGGTAGGCACCTCCGGCATCGACCACCAGTCCCCACCGGGCGAAGGACCACACGAACCGGGTCTGGTCGCACACCACCACGAAGTCGCACGCCAGGGCCAGGTGCGCACCCGGCCCCACGGCGGCACCGTTGACGGCGGCCACGGTGGGCTTGTCCAGCTCCCAGAGCTCGCGGATGAAGGACTGCACACCGCTGCGCAGGGCCTCGCTGGTGTCGCGGGGGTTGAAGTCGGCGCCTCCGGACCCGGCCACCGTCGACTGACGCAGGTCCATCCCGGCACAGAACGCATCGCCCACACCGGTGATCAACAGGGCCCGCACCTCGGGGTCGGCCCGGGCCTGGCGGACCCGGGCCACGATGTCGTCGCGCATCTCCCCGGTCAGGGCGTTCTTGGCCTCGGGGCGGTCGAGGACCAGCCGGGCCACACTGTCTTCTCCGACCTCGTAGCGGATCATCGGATCGACGTCACCGGCCCGCCGGCTCGGCCCGCTTCACGGCGGGGAGGCCGTGGTAGGGCATCCCGCGCCCCCTCCACTCCTCGAACCGGGTCAGGAAGTCGTCACCGAACGGGTCCTCACCGACCAGGGGCATGCCCGCCCGCCACACGGTCAGATCGTCAGGGGCCAGCTCGGAGGCCCGGGTCACGTGAAGCCGGGTGGCGCGCTGGTCGCCCTGACGGTGGGCTTCGGCAGCCACCCGAAAGTGCAGCCGGGCCAACACCTCGTCGGGGGAGAGGTCACCCACCGCCTGGCGGGCCTCGTCCTCGGTCACCGGCACGGTCCCGTCGTGCACCCACCGGCGGACGTCGTCCAGGTGCGGTCCGGACTCGACCCCGGTGAACTCGGCGAACACATCGGTGCCGAAGGCGCTCCCGTTGGGACGCGCGATTCGGTTCTCCTCGTCGATCCACACCACGGTGGGCACGTTGGAGATGGCGTAGAGCTCGGTGATGAGGTGCTGGGGGTCATAGAGGACCGGCATGGTGATGCCGTCGATCCACGGCCGCACATCGGCGGCCGAGTGGTCGATGGCCACGGCGATCACGGTGAAGCCATCCGGGCCCAGCTCGTCGTGGAGCGCCTGCCACCCGGGGAGATCGTACCGGCATCCGCACCAGCTCGAGAATGCGACCAGGAGTTTCTTCAACCCCAGCCAGTCGTCCAGCCGGTGCAGGGTCTCCTCCACGTCGGGAAGTTCGAACGCCGGCGCCCGCAGGTCGACGAGCGCCCGGCGGCGCAGCTCGGCGGGGAGGGAGATGGCGGCCAGGCCGGCGTCCACATCGACGACCATGGCGCGGCCCAACGCGCCGGCCACCGCGGTGAGGTCGAGCTGCCCGCCCACCTTGAGCGCGTCGACATCGGCGACAGGCACACAGGTCCCTTCCCGGCACAGACCGGACGGCTTGAGCTCCCATCCGAGGGCCTCGGGGAGCCGGTCGGCGTCGACCAGGAACGTCTCCCGCCCCGGGTCCGGTGTGGCGTCGACGCGCCGGACGACATCGTCGACGATGGTGATGTGGGTCATGTCAATTCTCCTCTGGGATCTTCCACCGTTGTCGCCGAAGCTTCCACTGTCAACCCCGACGCGGCAACGAAGCGCCGACTGCGTTCGGCGAAACCACCTTCGCCCTCGGGGGTCGGAGCCGCGGGCGAGAAGAGGATGATGCCGCCGGAGGGGGTGGCGTCCACCGCCGCCCGCACCGCGTCCTCGAGATCAAGGGCGACGTCCACCGGAACCGGACCTCCCGCTACCGTCCGGGAGGCCAGCGAGTCTCTCAGCCGATCCGATTCCGGAGGGAGCACGACGACTCTCGGAAGCGGTCGGCGTGTGGCCAGCGCCTCCGCCAGACCGGTCGGGTCCACGCCGCGGTCGGCACCGCCGAGGATGACGGTCAGCTCACGGCCGGGAAACGCCTCGAGCGAGCTCATGGTGGCGAAGGGATTGGACGCCAGTGCATCGTCGACGAAGGTGAGACCGTCGCGCTGGCCGACCGTCCGACAGCGCGAAGGCAGGCCGTCGAAGCCGTCCACCGCGGCCCGGATCGAATCCATCGACGGGCTCTGTCCTTCGAGGAGCAGGGCTCCCGCGATGGCACCGCACAGATTCCACAGGTTGTGCCGACCCGGCACCCGCATCACCGGTGCCGGCCCGATGTGTTCATCGTCGACCGCGATGGCGCCCGATGCCGTCACCCGCACCCGGCCCGAGGGACCGAACAGGACCCTGTTGGGATGGCCGGTGGTGCGTCGCACGGCTTCCTCACTGGCCGCGCTGACGGCCAGGGCGCCGGGAGGTCCCGCCTCGATCAGCCGGAGCTTGTCGCGGTAGTAGGACTCCTCTCCCCGGTGCCAGTCGAGGTGGTCGGGGGCCAGGCTGGTCAGCACGCACACGCCCGGGGTGACCGTGACGTCCACCGCCTGGTAGGAGGAGACCTCGACCACGTACGCATCGACCGACGGCCGGGTGTACATCTCGGTGACCGGCACCCCGATGTTCCCGATGAGGGCGACATCGAGGCCCCCCTCCCGCAGTATGGACGCCGTCAGCGCCGCCGTCGTGCTCTTGCCCTTGGTTCCGGTGATGGCCACCACGCGGGCGTCGGCGTAGTCCTCGAGCCAGACGGCCATCGCCGTGGTGACGGCCACCCCGGACTCCTCCGCGGCCAGCAGCTCGGGGCGGTACCGACTCACGCCGGGGGCGCGCACGACGACGTCGAGGTCCCCCCACACCACCTGGTCGGGTCGCAGGACGGGACGGCGGGTGCCGGTGACGGAGCCGAGACGCACCCCGGCATCCTCGGCCCGGTCGTCGATCAGCACCGGGACCACACCCCGCCGGGCGAGCAGGTCGGCCATGGCCAGTCCTTCGGTCCCGATCCCCCACAACGCCACCCTCGAGGTGCACAGCTCCTCGAGGGTCACCAACGCGTCCTCATGGTCCGAACTTCATGGTTCGATCCACCTCGGCGGCCAGGTCGGGATCGGGGAAGGCCAGGCCGGGCTGGTCGTCCAGCAGTGACCGGACCCCGGCGTCGGAGACCATGGACCGCGCCGTGGCGGCCAGGGCCTTGACCACCGGCTTGTCCCGCCACAGCGGCAGTTGGGAGAGGATCCTGACCGCGGCCGCCGACTCCCGACGCTCCCCCACACATTCGAACGGCTTGCCGTCGCGGCTCATGAGCGCGTCGAACCCGGCCACCTGATCGGGGTCGGCGAACATGTCGCGACCGATGATGGCGGTCAACGCGTCAGGCTCGAGGAACGGGGCCAGCATGAGCCCGACGAACCGGCACTTCGGACAGTGGCCGCACCAGGTGTCGCCGGCACCTGCGTCCTGACGGAACGCCGTGTTGCAGCTGCAAAACGTGGGGTGGTAGGCGGTCAGCCGGGCGAAAGCTCTGGCGATGGCCAGCTCCGAGTAGGGGCGCAGGGCGGAGCCGTACTCGAGACCGGGGTCGATGGAGCGCCTGATCAGGTCACGCGCCAGCAGCTCGAACTCCAGGCTCTTGGAGTACTGGTGGTTGACGGCCACCCCGTCCACCATCACCGTCTCCTCGCTCGCCGACCGTTCGACGGCCATGGCGATCGTGTCATAGCCGTAGAGGAAACTGCCGGCCACGGCGATCAGCGAGATGATGGCGGTGATCGGCACATGGCCGTTCAGCGCCCCGGTGCGGTTGAGCTCGCCCAGATGCGGTGAGAGCTGCCGTCGCACCACCAGAAGCTCGAGGCCGGTCTGGGCGGCCAGCTCGATCACCAGCGGATGGGGGTTGACGGCGAGCAGCCGGGGCCGGAGGTGCTTCAACGCCTCGATGAGGACCATCGAATCCTTTCCGCCCCCGATGGGCACGAGGATCCCACCGGGCCTCGCCAGTGGGCCGGGTGGAACGGGGAGTCCGTCGGTGGAACCGGGGCGGATGACCACCGGGCGGGGCACGGGGAGGCCATTGGTCACGGCGAACTCCCGCAGCCCGTGGTCGTAGAGATGGAGGTGGAACTCGAGCTCGGAGGGGTCCAGGCGCTCGTGCTCGACCGCGACCACCGGGGGTGCGGCCGCCTTGTAATAGCTGGTCCCGGCGGCGATGTGCAGATGCAGCAGGGCCCGTTCCCAGCCCGGTCCCCGGGCTCCGGCCTCGGGAGTGGCTCCGGCCTCGGTGCTGACGGGAGTCTCGAACGTGATGGTCTCGACGAACGGGTGGTCGTCGCCGAGCGAGTAGTGGAGGGAGACCGTCCTCGACTCTTCGTCGAACGACCGATCCGTCACCCGGAAGATGCCGACGGATGCCGGGTCGAACCGCTTCGGGGACTTCATTTCGAAGACAGCGTACCGGTCGACGCTGCGGGGCCGGCTATGTCGGGCCCGAGCCCCGACCCGCCCGCCGGATGTGTTCGACGATGGCGAGAGTGGAATCGGCCGAGTTGATCACCCAGACCTCTCCCTTCTGGAGCTTGAGGGCGGTGCGGCCGGCGAGGGTGGCATCGGGGACGAGGGACTCGAGCATCTCGGTGGCCACGTCTCCGTGGGTACAGAGCACGGCAGGCTCCCCCGCCATCCTCCGCATCAGCGCGACCGCCACATCCCCGTTCCCCTCGGCCAGCTCGTCGACCGACTCGACGGGGATGACCAGGGACTCGGCCAGCGGCTGCACCGTCTCGCAGCACCGGACGTAAGGACTGCTCAGGATCCGCTGGGGACGGTACCGGGCCAGTTGAGGGATCAGGTCCACGGCTCGGGCGCGCCCCCTCGTGGACAACGGGCGCAGGCGGTCGTCACCCTTGTAGGCGCTCCGTCTCCCGGCATTGGCGTGGCGGACCACGAGCAGGGCCATGGCCACGATGCTGCCATGCCCGGCCCGGTCAGGGTTCGATGCCCGGAACCCCGATGCCGGGTTGCTCGGGGAAGGGGAAGGCGTCGAGCTCCCGTCCGTGCCGGGCCAGCGAGTGATATCTCCGCTCGGCGAAGAACCACCGGTTTGACCCGAATCGGTAGCGGTCGTGGTAGATCCCGTAGGCGTTGGTCTGCCGGCCGGTGGTTCCGTCCTGGCGGAGCTCGCACATGAACAGACGGCTCACCGCGGTTCCCGCCATCGGCCCATCGGGGAACACGATGTGGGAATTGAGCACGACGAATTCGAAGAACTCGAACCGCTCGATGGAGGCTCCGATGAACTCCCCCAGTGCCACCGCCCCGGTCAGGCGCAGCGGCTCACCCTCGCGGCGGTCGATGACCACGGGGGCATCAGGGAGGAACAGGCCGGGCAGTTCCTCCCACGCCCGCCGGTTGACCACGTCCGCATAGGCGTGCTGCAACCTTCGCACGCCGGTGTCGTGGACGGCTTCGGCCACCAGTGCTTCGTCGATCACCCGTCGAACGATACACACCCGTCGCCGATCGTCCCGGGCCTACCCATGCCGGTGTCGTCCCGGGGACGCGTCGCCATCGACGTCGAAGCGGCGCTGAATCGCCGCCTGCCCGTTCTCCATAGTGTCGGGTGGGAGACCACCCTTCCCGGCGTCGGGTGGAGTCGACGAAAGGTGGAGCGGTCCATGGAATACACGAATCTGGGAGCAACCGGCCTGCGGGTGTCGCGGGTCTGCCTCGGGATGATGAGCTTCGGCAACGACAGCGAGCGCCCGTGGGTGCTCGGCGAGGAGCAGGCAGAACCCATCGTCAAGGCTGCGGTGGAGGGAGGGGTCACGTTCTTCGACACCGCCGACACCTACTCGGGTGGGGCCAGCGAGACGGCCACCGGTCGATTGCTGCCCAACTACCTCAGCCGCGACGAGATGGTGGTGGCCACCAAGGTCTTCATGCCCATGACCCCGGGGGAGAACGGTGGTGGCCTGTCCCGCAAGCACATCCTCTCGGCCATCGATGCCTCGCTGGCCAGGCTGGACATGGAGTACGTGGACCTCTACCAGATCCACCGGTGGGATCCGCGAACGCCGATCGAGGAGACCATGGAGGCGCTGCACGATGTGGTGCGTTCGGGCAAGGCTCGCTACATCGGGGCCAGCAGCATGTTCTCGTGGCAGTTCGCCAAGGCTCAGCACGTCGCCGACCTCAACCACTGGACCCGGTTCGTGTCCATGCAGCCCCACTACAACCTCATCTACCGGGAAGAGGAGAGGGAGATGATCCCCTTCTGCCAGGACCAGGGCGTGGGCATCATCCCCTGGAGCCCCCTGGCCCGGGGGGTGCTGGCCGGCAACCGGACGCGGGCCGGGGAGCACAGGACCACCCGCTCGGACACCGACGCCTTCACCGACTACCTCTACAGCCAACCCACCGATTTCGACGTCGTGGAACGTGTCGCCGAGGTGGCGGGCGAACGACAGGTGCCATCCGCCCAGGTCGCACTGGCCTGGGTTCTCCAGCGGAGCGGGATCACCGCCCCCATCGTCGGTGCCACCAAGCCGGCCCACCTGTCCGATGCCCTGGCCGCCGAGCAGCTGCGGCTCACCGAAGAGGAGGTGGCCCGGCTGGAGGAGCTCTATGTCCCCCACCCGGTTCTCGGCCATTTCTGAGCCCGGCCATCACGGTCGGGGCGGCCCGGGGTGATGACGGCCGAATCGCGGTCCGCCATCCGCCGCCCGTGTACGGTGCTGGAGCCGGGGCCGCCGCACCCGGCGGGGAGGATGGGGGATGGACCAGCCGGACGGGGTCGACTTTCACTTCGACATCATGTGCCCCTACGCCTACCAGACGTCACTGTGGATCCGTGAGGTGCGCGATCAGGCCGGAATCGACGTGCGATGGCGCTTCTTCAGCCTCGAGGAGATCAACCGTGCCGAAGGAAAGAAGCATCCGTGGGAACGCCAGTGGTCGTACGGGTGGTCGATGATGCGGGTCGGCGCCCTCCTGCGCCGTCAGGGTATGGAACTGCTCGACGACTGGTACCGGGTTGCGGGCAAGGCCCTCCATGTCGACGGGCGCAAGCCCCACCGGCCCGAGGTGGCCGAGGAACTGCTGGCCGAGCTCGGTCTCGACCCGGGGATCGTGCGTGCCGCCATCGACGACCCGACCACGGGTGACGAGGTGCGAGCCGAGCACGGGACGGTGGTGTCCAAAGGCGGTTTCGGTGTCCCCACGCTCGTGTTCGACGACGGGCAGGCCCTGTTCGGCCCCGTCCTGGTCAACCCGCCCACCGGGAAGGATGCCGTGCGGTTGTGGGAGCTTGTCACGGGCTGGCTCGAATTCCCCAACCTGTACGAGCTGCAACGCCCGAAGAGCACCTCCGACATCGATGCCATCGCCACCGCCTTTGCGCCCTACCTCGAGGCCCGCGACTGGCTCTCCGTCCAGCGCCCGACCCCCTGACCCCGACCCCCTGCCCCCGATACCGCTGCCCCCGATACCGGTGCCCCACCGACGGCGGTGCCGGCCGGCACCGCCGTGCATCCGGTCACTCCGGCTCCGGCT
>JBEKOI010000051.1:0-16602 GCA_049521915.1 Acidimicrobiales bacterium
GTGGTCGGGGTGAAGTCCGGCTACACCTCCCAGGCCGGTGGATGCATGGTGCTCGCCGCCTACCGGGTCATCGGAGGGCGGTCGGTCCTGGCGCTGGCGTCGGCGCTGGGCCAACACGTCCCCGCCCCGGTGGCGCCCAAGCCGAGCCCGCCGGCGGCGGCCGGGGCACGCTCGGCCCACCCGGCGTCGTCACCTGCCTCGACCACCACGACCACCGTTCCGACGAACGATCTCGAGATCATGTACCCGCTCCGTTATGCCGGGCCCATCGTCGAGACGCTCCTCGATGCCTCCAAGGCGGCCGTGGTCCAGGTGCCGGTGGTCGCCCGCGGCCAACGGCTGATGTCGGCCACCGCTGACTGGAACGGCACGTCCCACCGGGTGGGGGCGATCGCCTCACAGAGTGCGTGGCTGCTCGGCTGGCCGGGTCAGAAAGTCGCCTCGGTCGTGAAGTTCGGCGTCGTTCCGCCCGGAGTGGAGGCCGGCCACCGGGCCGGTGATGCGCTCTACGCCCTGGGCCAGCAGATCGAGTCCGTGCCGCTGACCATCACCCGTACCCTGCCCGAGCCGTCGTGGTGGTGGCGCCTGGTCCACGACTGAGCGGTTCTCCGGGCCCGGCCGGCGGGCAGGCGGCTGGCCACCCCGGTTCCGCCGGTGGCAACCCACGACGAGTACCGTGTCGGTGTGCGCGCACGAGCTCCAGCGTCGGCTGCCAACCTCGGTCCCGGCTTCGACACCCTGGCCATCGCGCTCGATCTCTATGTGGAGGTCGAGGTGGAACCGGCCCCCCGGCTCAACGTCCGCTCCGAGGGCGAGGGTGCAGGCCTGTCCGACGATCCGTCCCACCTCGCCGCCCGGGTGGCCATCGAGGTGGCCGGGACCGAACGCCTCTCCATCACCGTGCGGTCCCAGATACCGGTGGCCAGGGGTCTCGGTTCCTCTGCGGCGCTGGCCATTGCCGCCGCCGCCGCCGCCGGAGCCGAAGATCCGCTGGGCGTGGCCGCCCGCATGGACGGTCATCCCGACAACGCCGCGGCGTCGATGGTCGGGGGCCTGGTGGCGGCGGCACGGGTCAAGGGCGGGGTCCAAGCGGTCCGGCTGCCCCTGGACGTGAGTCTGGCTTTCGTGGTCATCGTGCCCGATGTGAGCCTGTCCACCTCGCGGGCTCGCCAGGCGTTGCCCACCGAGGTCTCGCGCGAGAGTGCCGCCTTCAATCTCTCGCGGATGGCCCTGTTGATCGCGGGCCTGGCCGACAGCCGCGTCCTGATCAGCGAGGCCACCGAGGACCGCCTGCATCAGGACTACCGCAGCCCGCTGTTTCCCGCCGCTCCGAAGCTGTTGGCCGGGATGGCCGAGGGTGGTGCGCTCGCCGTCTGCTGGTCGGGCGCCGGCCCCTCCCTCCTCGGCATCTGCAAGCAGTCGGAGGCTCACAACGTGCAGGCCGCGGCACAGGGAGCGCTGGCCGCTGCGGGCATCCCCGGGCAGGTCCTGGTGCTGCATCCCGACATGCACGGTCTGGTCATCGACCGTGGTGGCGGCCCGGCCGACGTCTACGACTTCAACGCCGGCTGACGGCGCACACCTTCACGGCCCGCCCATGCCCAGCGAACCGACCAGAGAGCTTCTCTCCGTAGCCAACTCGCACCCCGGGCGCGACTACGAAGTCCGTTGCGAATGTCCCGAGTTCACCTGTCTCTGTCCCCTGACCGGCCAACCCGACTTCGCCACCGTCATCGTGTCCTACGTGCCCGACCGGTCGCTGGTGGAGCTCAAGTCGCTCAAGCTGTACCTGTGGAGCTACCGCAACGAGGGCGGCTTCCACGAGGACATGACCAACCGCATCCTCGACGACCTGGTGGCGGCCATCGCACCCCGCCGGATGACGGTGACGACGGACTGGCTGGTGCGGGGAGGGATCCATACCGTGGTGGAGGCATCGCACCCGTAGCCGGGGGCCACGGGGCCCTCGGGGTCCCCGCGGGAAGGCCGATCACCAGCTCGTCCCGGCGTTGCCGACCCGGTGCCGACGGGGTCGTATCCTGGGCCCGGTGAACGAGGCACCCCCCACCCCCGGCGTCGACCCCGACCCGCGGACCGCTCGGCCGTCGCCGAAGCCCCGGACGTTCCACATCCGCACCTTCGGGTGTCAGATGAACGACCACGACTCGGAGCGGCTGGCCGGGGCTCTCATCGCAGACGGCCTGGTGGCGACCCCGGACCTCGAGTCGGCCGACGTGGTGGTGTTCAACACCTGTTGCATCCGCGAGAACGCCGACAACAAGTTCTACGGCCACCTGGGCAATCTGAAGACGTTGCGGGAGAGCCGGCCCGACATGCAGATCGCGGTGGGGGGGTGCCTGGCCCAGATGGACAAGGAGCGGATCCGGGAGCGGGCCGCCCATGTCGACGTCGTGTTCGGGACCCACAACCTCACCCGGGCGCCGGCTCTGCTCCGGCAGGCCGCGTCGTCGGGCCCGGTGGTGGAGATACTCGACGAGCCGCTGCCGGCAGCCGATCCGACGGCCGACGATCAACAGGTGGCCGCCCTGGCCGCGGTGAGGGACCTTCCCTATGCGGCGTGGGTGACCATCCAGACCGGCTGCGACAATTCCTGCGCGTTCTGCATCGTCCCGTCGGTCCGCGGTGGCGAGGTCTCGCGTCAGAAGGACGACCTGCTGGCCGAGGTGCGTGCCCTGGCCGGACGGGGTGTGACCGAAGTGACACTGCTCGGCCAGAACGTGAACTCCTACGGGCGGGACCTGACCCGCCGCCGCCCATTGTTTGCCGAACTGCTGCGGTCGGTCGGGGCGGTGGAGGGCATCCGCCGGGTGCGGTTCACCAGCCCCCATCCGAAGGACCTCCGGCCCGAGACGATCGCGGCCATGGCCGAGACGGCCGAGGTGTGCAACCACCTGCATCTCCCGTTGCAGTCGGGCTCCGACGCGGTCCTCGCCGCCATGCGCCGCGGCTATACCGCGGCACGGTACCTGGCCCGACTGGCCGAAGCCCGTGCGGCCATCCCGGACCTGGCCGTGACCACCGACCTCATCGTCGGGTTCCCCGGCGAGTCCGAGGACGACTTCGAGCGCACACTCGAAGTGGCGGCCGAGGCGGCCTACGACAGCGCCTACACTTTCATCTTCTCCCCCCGACCCGGAACGAGGGCGGCGTCCATGGTGGACCTGTTCGTGCCACCCGAGGTGGTGGCGGAGCGTTTCGGGCGCCTCCGCGTGGTGGTCGAGCGATCGGCGCTGGCCCGCCACCGCGACCGGATCGGAAGGGTCGAGGAGGTGGTCGTGGAGGGACCTTCGAGACGGGATCCCACACTGCTCACAGGGCGCACCGACCAGAACAAGCTCGTCCACTTCGACCCCGTCGAAGGGTGCGCGGTGACCAGCGGTTCGTTCGCCAACGTGGCGGTGAGCGGCGCCGGCCGCCACCACCTCTCGGGCCGGCTGCTCGACGTGACGGCGCGGCCGTCGCATCGGGTGCTCATCCCGGTCACCTCCGGGTGAGCCGGGTGCAGCGCTGACCGTGTCCGTCAGTTCGCCCGCCGTGGCTTCCGGCCCGCCGGTGGTGGCCCTGGTCGGCGCCACGGCATCGGGGAAGTCGGCGGTGGCGCGCGATGTGGCCACATCGGTGGCCGGGTCGAACCGGCCCGGGGCTGCGTCGCCGCTCCCGGTCGAGATCGTCTCGGTCGACTCGATGGCCGTGTACCGGGGCATGGACATCGGTACGGCCAAGCCCACGCGGGAGGAACAGGCGGCCCACAGGTACCACTTGATCGACCTGGTCGATGCGGCGGAGGAGTTCACCGTCCTGCAGTTCCAGACGGCCGGACGGGCGGCCCTGTCCGGCATCGCCGGCCGCAACCACGGAGCCCTGCTGGTCGGAGGGACCGGGCTCTACCTCCGTTCGTTGGTCGACAGCCTTACGTTTCCCGGCCGCTACCCCGAGATCGCGTGGTCGCTCGAGCAGGAGCTGGACGCCGCCGGTCCCGAGGGGAGCACCGGACAGGACCAGGCCCTGTTGGTGCTCCACGACCGCCTCGTCCGGCTCGACCCGGTGGCCGCCGGCCGCATGGCCCCGTCCAATCGCCGACGGCTGGTCCGGGCCCTGGAGGTGACCATGGGGGCGGAGCGCCCGTTCTCGACCTTCGGCCCGGGGCTCGAGCGCTACCCGCCGACCGCGGTCTCGTTGGTCGGCGTCCGTCTCCCCGCGGTTGAGCTCGACCGGCGCATCGCCGAGCGGTTCGACCATCTCATGGAGCTCGGCTTCCTGGAGGAGGTCCGCTCGCTGGCGGCACGGCCCGGGGGCCTGTCGAGGACGGCCCGTCAGGCTCTCGGCTACCGCGAGCTGCTCACCCACGTGGAAGAGGGCGTGCCCGTCGTCGAAGCCGTCGACCAGGCCATCCGCCGGACACGTGCGTTCGCCCGACGGCAGATGGCATGGTTTCGCCGCGATCCCCGTATCGTGTGGTTGGAGCCAGACACCGACCCGGTGGCATCCATTGCCGCCCTCTTCGGGGAGATTCCCCGAGAAGGTGCCGGGATGGGAGACTGTGCGACAGCACCATGAGTCAGCCGACACCCAACACCCGATCACTGCACTTGACCAAGCATCATGGGGCCGGCAACGACTTCCTGGTCCTGGTGGATGTCGACGACACCTCGCCTCTGGAGCCTGAGGTGGTCCGGGGTCTGTGCCATCGGAGGTTCGGGCTCGGCGCCGACGGGGTCATCCGGATCCATGGCGACGAGGACGGGGCGGATGTGGCCATGGACCTCCGCAACGCCGACGGCAGCGTCGCCGAGATGAGCGGGAACGGCATCCGGTGCCTGGCCCAGGCCGCGGTGGAGATCGGTCTGGTGAAGCCACCGACATTCACGGTGCGGACGCTGGCCGGCGTGCGGACCGTCGACTTCCTGCCGGGCGAGGCACCCGGTTCCGCGGTGGCATCGGTCGACATGGGTGAAGCCGTCCTCGGCCCCGACCAGCCCCAGCAGTTCGACGACCGTCGGGCCCGCCGGGTCGACATGGGCAATCCCCATCTGGTCCTCCTCGGACCCGACCCGGCCGGCGTGGACATCGCCGATCTGGGAAGCCGGCTCCAAGAGGTGCATCCCGGCGGGATCAATGTCGAGTTCATCTCCGTCGGCCCGGGTCCGGACGCCATCACCCTGCGGGTGTGGGAGCGCGGCGTGGGTGAGACCCGGGCCTGCGGCACCGGGAGCGCCGCCGCCGCGGTGGCGGCACGCAGTTGGGGACTGGTGGGAGAGACAATCGATGTGCACAATCCGGGTGGGACCCTCCAGGTGTCGTTGGCGGGCGGCACGGTGCGGTTGAAGGGACCGGTGAGGAAGGTGGCGGAGATCGACGTCGACCGCCAGGAGATCCTGGGCGCGGCCCGAACATGACGCCCAACGACTCGGCTTTCACCGACACCCTGATCTCCCGGACCGTCCGGGAGCGAATCGTGCTCGTGGGGGTCACCCTGTCCTACGAGACCCTCGCCGACACCGAGGCCGGGCTCGACGAGTTGGCGCTGCTCGTGGCCACGGCCGGTGCCGACGTGATGGATCGGGTCGTACAGCGCAGGGTCACCCCCGACCCGGCCACCTACCTGGGCAAGGGCAAGGCCGAGGAACTGCTGTCGGTGTGCCTGGCCGTCGATGCGGACACCGTGGTCTTCGACGATGACCTCTCGCCGGCCCAGCAGCGGAACCTGGAGAGGATTCTCGGTCGCACCGCCATCGACCGCACCGCGGTGATCCTCGACATCTTCGCCCAGAACGCACGCACCCCTGAGGGCCGCGCCCAGGTGGAGCTGGCCCTGTTGCGGTACCGGCTGCCCAGGCTGCGGGGCCGGGGCAGGTCGTTCAGCCAGCAGGCCGGTGGCATCGGCACCAGAGGTCCGGGCGAGACCAAGCTCGAGGTCGACCGGCGGCGCCTGGTGCGCCGGATGACACGGCTCGAGTCCGATCTCCGCCAGCTCGACCGCACCCGGCGCACGCAACGACGGGGACGGGCCCGGTCGCGGCAGCGGACGGTCTCCCTGGTGGGCTACACGAACGCCGGCAAGTCGACGTTGCTCAACCGGTTGTGCCGGGCCGACGTGCTGGTGGAGAACCGCCTCTTCTCCACCCTCGATCCCCGCACCCGGCATCTCGACCTCCCCGGCGGTGAGCGGGTACTGCTCACCGACACGGTCGGCTTCGTGCGCAAGCTTCCCCACCAGGTGGTCGAGGCGTTCCGTTCCACGCTCGAGGTGGTGTGCGACTCCGACCTCATCGTCCATGTGGTCGACGGCTCGGCCCCCGACTTCGAGGGCCAGGTCGACGCCGTCCGGAAGGTGCTGGCCGAGATCGGTGCCGACGGCCTCCCCGAACTGCTGGTCGTGAACAAGGCCGATGCCGTGGCCGCGTTGGGATGTGAGGCCGGCGAGGAGGCCCGTCATCTGCTTGCCGCCCATCCGGGCTCGGTCATGGTGTCCGCCCGGACCGGTGCGGGGATCGACCAGCTACTGACGGCCGTCGGTGACCGTCTGCGGGTCGGTGACCTGGTCGTCGAGTTGGACATCCCCTGGGCCCGGGGTGACGTGCTGGCCGCGGTGCATCGCGAAGGGGAGATCGTCGGCGAGGTGGCCGGCGAGCAATCGACCCGCATCCATGTGGTTCTCGACGAGGTCGGAAAGTCCCGTTTCGCAGAGTTCCTGGCCTCGTGACGCCCGACTCCCGGCCGACCGGTCGTCCGGCGGGGTTCTCCCCTCCGCCCTACCCCTACGACCGGCTGGCGACGCTCAAGACCAGGGCCGAGGATCGCTTCCGGACCGGCGGTGGTCTGGTCGACTGTTCGATCGGCACGCCGTGCGACCCACCCCCGGCGTTCGTTCTCGAGGCCATGGCCCGTTCCGACGCCGAGCGCGGCTATCCGGCCTCGGCCGGGTCGACGGCCTACCGGGCTGCCGCCGCCGGTTGGTTGGAGCGGCGCTTCGGGGTGTCCGTCGATCCCGACACCGAACTGGCGGCGTGCGTCGGGACGAAGGAATTCGTGGCCTCATCGGCCCAGTACCTCCACCTGCGCAACCCCGATCGCGACACGGTGCTGTACCCGGCCGTGTCCTACCCGACATACGCAATGGGCGCGCTCCTCGGTGGTTGCCGTGCGGTTCCGGTACGGGAGCGGCCCGACGGTGGCCTCGATCTGGCCTCCATCAAGGCGGCTGACACCCACCGCGCCCTGATGCTGTGGGCCAACTCGCCGTCCAACCCGACCGGTTTCCTGACCGACCTCGACGACCTGGCCCGATGGGGGAGGGAGCACGAGGTCCCCGTCTTCTCCGACGAGTGCTATACCGAATTCACCTGGCGCGGCCGGCCGTCGACCGTGCTGGCCGCCGGGCTGCGCGGAGTGGTGGCTGTGCACTCCTTGTCGAAGCGCTCCAATCTGGCCGGCGTGCGGGCGGGATTCTTCGCCGGCGACCCCGAGCTGGTGGGCTTCCTGGCCGACGTGAGGCGCCACGCCGGCCTCATGGTTCCCGGCCCGGTGCAGGCCGGGGCGGTGGCCGCCTTCGGTGATGACGTCCACGTCGACGGGCAGCGGGCCCGGTACGAGGAACGCCTGAACTTCCTGCGCCGGCGGTTCGACGGCGTGGGGCTGCCGACCCCCATGCCCGCGGGCGGGTTCTACCTGTGGGTCCCGGTGCCGGATGCGATGTCCGGGTCGGGGTGGGAGTTGGCCGAAACCCTGGCCCTCGACGGTGGTCTGCTGGTGAGCCCGGGAGATCTCTACGGCCCGGACGGAGCCGGCTTCGTGCGGGTGGCCGTCGTCCAGCCCATGGAGCGCCTCGAGTTGGCCGCCGAACGGCTGGCCCGCCACCCGGTGGTTGCCGGTTCGTAAAGGACACCGCAGGAGGTGGAGCGTCCGGCCGGGTCGCCGGGTCGCCAGGGCTAACGTCTGGCCAATGGCTACGCTCCAATCCCGAATCGAAGAGTTGTGGGAACGCGCCGCGGAACTGGGCCCGTCCGACAGTGATGCGCTGGCGGTGGTGACGGAGGCCATCGAGCTGCTCGACCGGGGCACGGCGCGGGTGGCCGAAGTCGATGCGGCCACCGACGAGGTCGTGGTCCACCAGTGGCTGAAGCAGGCCATCCTCTTGCTGTTCCGACTGCGTTCGATGGAGACCATCGAGGTGGGGCCGTTCGAGTTCGCCGACAAGCTCCCCCTGAAGCGGGACTACGCCGGGTCCGGGGTGAGGGTGGTGCCGGGTGCGTCGGCCCGGTGGGGTTCGTTCCTCGGCAATGGTGTGATCTGCATGCCCAGCTACGTCAACATCGGGGCCCGGGTGGGGGCCGGCACCATGGTCGATACCTGGGCCACGGTGGGATCGTGCGCACAGATCGGCGAGCAGGTCCACCTCTCGGGGGGCGTCGGTATCGGCGGCGTGCTCGAGCCGGCTCAGGCGGCGCCCGTGGTCATCGAGGACCAGGTGATGGTCGGGAGCCGGTCGATGATCACCCAGGGGGCGCGGGTGGGCCGCGGATCGGTCCTCGGGGAAGGCAGCATCCTCAACCCCTCGATACCGGTCATCGACGCGGAGACCGGGGCAGAGCTCGGCCGGGGCCATGTCCCCCCATGGTCGGTGGCTGTTCCCGCATCCCGCCGCCGGGCGTACCCCGGTGGCGAGTTCTTCCTCCCGTGCCTGCTGGTCATCAAACGGCTCACCGAAGGGGAGCGCCACGACAAGGCCCGGCTGACGGACATCCTCCGCCAGCACGGCGTCTCGACATGACCACCGAGATGCCGGACGGCCTGTTCGGCCTGGCCACGGCGCTGGTCGCCATCCCGTCGGTCAGCCATCACGAGGAGCTCATGGCCGACGCCGTCGAAGCCGCGCTCAACCTGTGCCCGTGGCTGACCGTCGAGCGGGTCGGCCACAACGTGGTGGCCCGCACCGATTTGGGCAGGAACGCCCGGGTGCTCCTGGCCGGTCACCTGGACACGGTCCCACCGGTGGGCGGCAACGAGGAGCCGCGCATCGAGGACGGCGTGCTGTCCGGCGTGGGTGCCACCGACATGAAGGGTGGGTTGGCCGTCTTCCTCCACCTGGCCGGAGCCGTTCCCGAACCGGCGGTGGACGTGACATGGTGCTTCTATGTGTGCGAGGAGGTCGAACAGGAATTCAACGGCCTGTCGCACCTCTGGCAGCATCGGCCTGACCTTCTGCGGGCGGATGCCGCCATCCTCGGAGAGCCGACCGGCGGGATCGTCGAGGCCGGATGTCAGGGCACGCTGCGGGTCCGCCTGTCACTCGGCGGCCGCCGGGCCCACACCGCCAGACCCACCAGTGGACGCAACGCCATTCACCGACTTGCTCCGGTGCTGACGGCCGCGGCCGGCTACGAGAGCCGAGCTCCGGTGCTCGACGGGTGCGAGTTCGTCGAGCAGCTCCAGGTCGTCGAGGTCGCCGGTGGGGTGGCCGCCAACGTCGTGCCCGACGAGGCATCGCTACTCATCAACCACCGGTTCGCTCCCGACCGTACCGTCGAGGAGGCCGAGTCGTCGGTCAGGGAGCTGCTCGGACCTCATCTGGAGGCCGGTGATCGTTGGGAGCTGGTCGAGTTCGCCCCGGCCGCGCCTCCCGCCCTCGATCATCCCGTGCTCGCGTCACTGGTGGCGGCCACCGGGTCCGCGCCGAAGGCGAAACAGGGGTGGACCGATGTGGCTTCTTTCTGGGCCCACGGGATCCCGGCGGCCAACTTCGGTCCCGGGGATCCGTTGCTGGCCCATACCCCCGGTGAGCATGTGAGCGCTGCCGAGCTCGAGCGCGTGGCGGCGGTGCTCGACACCGTGTTGCACACCAGCCGGTAGATTCCGGCTTCTCCCCGTCCCGCCTTTCCGCCCGGCCTTCCCTCCGGTGCCGTTTCAGCGGCAGATCAGAGCCTCCGCAGGACGGTGACCACCTTGCCGTAGATGGTGATCTCGTCCGGATCGAATTCCATGGGTTCGAGCAGTTGGTTGGCCGGGGTGAGGATCACCAGACCGTCCCGGGTGGAGAAGTACTTGACGGTGGCCTCGCCGTCGGGGATGCCCGCCACCACCACGTCGCCCCGCACGGCATCGGCCTGCTGACGGACGACGACGCAGTCGCCGTCCATGATTCCGGCCTCGATCATCGAGTCGCCCCTGACTTTGACCATGAACAGCGTGCCGGTCCCGGTGAAGTCCTCGGGCAGCGGATAGAGCTCCTCCACGTTCTCCTGGGCCAGCACGCCGGTACCGGCCGCCACCTCACCGACGAGGGGGACGTGCCTGATCGGCCGGGCATCGGCGATGACCTTGGAGGACGGGTCGTAGCACACCTCCATGGCCCGGGGCTTGGTCGGGTCCCTCCTCAGGTACCCCTCGCGTTGCAGCACGGCCAGGTGGGCGTGGACCGTGGAGGACGAGGTGAGGCCCACCGACTCGCCGATCTCGCGCACCGACGGCGGATAGCCGCGATCCCTGACCGCATCGGAGATGCAGTCCAGAATCTGCTTGCGCTTGGTGCTGAGTACCTGGGCCATCCGGTCACCTCGCCGTCGTCAGTCGCCGCGAACGGCGAACATCTGTTTGCAAGAACCTAGCCCCGGGTGCCTCCGAAAGCAAACACCCGTTCGAAGAAGTGCTTGACAACGAACAGACGTTCGTGGTCAGATGACCCCATGGCGAACACAGGTTCGATGCACAGGAGTTCCCCGCAGCCGATCCGGAGGTCGGGGTCGTGACGGTGACGTGGCTGGACCCGACCCGGGCCGACGATGCCTCATGGCAGGCTGCGGCCCGTCGTGGCCTCCGCCTCGTCGAGTCGGCGGGAGGCGCGCTGCCCGGCGATGACGGCGAGGCCGGCGATGACGGCGACTTCGGGTTCGAGCCCCGGAACCCACCGCTCACCCTGGTCCCGGCCCGCCGGCATGGAGCAGCGGGGAGGCGGCGCAGCTCGCCGGGGGTCCGTCGCCGGCGGACGTTGCTGGCCGTCATGGGACTGCTCCTGATCGCACTCGCTCTTCCGCTGAGCGGAACCGGTGGCTACTCCCACCCCGCCGGTTCCGCTCTGGCGGAGAACCGGGGCCCGGTCGTCTATACCGTCCAGCCGGGCGACTCGCTGTGGTCGATCGCAGAGCGGCTGGACCCGACGGCGGATCCGCGACCGCTGGTGGCCAGGCTGGCATCGCAGACGGGTTCGGAGTCGGTGAGGCCCGGGGAGCGGATCGTCCTGCCCTGACCGGGGACGACGACTCGCCGCCGGCTGACGGGGTGGGGCCAATGGCTGGGCACTAGCCTCGTGACGTGCGTTGTCCTTGGTGTCTGGCTGACGAGGACCGGGTGGTCGATTCCCGAATGGCCGAGGACGGTGCAGCCATCAGGCGGAGGCGTGAGTGCGCCGGGTGCGGGCACCGCTACACGACATTCGAGCGGATCGATGAGATCCCGTTGATGGTCATCAAGCGCTCGGGCGCACGCCAGGCGTTCGACCGCGGCAAGGTGATCGATGGCCTGCGGGCGGCGACGAAGAACCGTCCCGTCTCCGAGGCGCAACTCGAAGTGGTCGCCCGCGAAGTCGAGGACGAATTGCGTGAGGACGGATCGGAACCGACGTCCGAGCAGGTCGGCCTGGCCGTGCTCGAGCGTCTCCGGGTCGTCGACGAGGTGGCCTATCTCCGGTTCGCCAGCGTGTACAAGGGATTCGAGGGCGTCGACGATTTCCGGCGTGAGGTCGGCCTGTTGACCAAGACGACGGCGCCGAAAGGACAGGGTGGCTAGATCGTGGCCGAGCTCCTGGTCGACACGCCGGCGAGGGCGCTGGCCATCTACGCCCATCCCGACGACCCGGACGTCTCGTGCGGGGGCACCCTGGCGGTGTGGGCCAAGGCCGGTTGCCAAGTGACGGTGCTGTTGTGCACCGACGGGGGCAAGGGCTCCCACGACCCCTCGCTCGACCCTCGTGAGCTGAGTGCGCGACGGGTGACGGAGGCCGCGGCAGCCGGCACCCTGCTGGGTGTGGGCGGTCAGGAGTGGCTCAATTATCCCGACGGGGAACTGGTCGACGATGCGGCGTTCCGTGAGGCACTGGTGGCCACGGTGCGACGGCTGCGACCGGAAGTCGTCCTCTGCCCCGACCCGACGGCGGTCTTCTTCGGACAGGAGTACTTCAATCACCGCGACCACCGCGTGACCGGCTGGGCGGTGCTCGACGCGGTGGCACCGGCCGCATCCCTCCCTCACTACTTTCCCGACGCCGGCCCGGCCCATCAGGTGGACACCGTGTTGTTGTCGGGGACGCTCGAACCAGACGTGTGGGTGGACATCTCGACCACTGTCGCCATCAAGGGGGAAGCGGTCGGCTGCCACCGGAGCCAGTTCCCCGATGGGGTGGAGTGGGCCTCGACGTCGGTCAGGCTGGGTGCAGAGGACGCCGGCCGCCAGGCCGGAGTGGCCCATGCGGAGGGGTTCCGGAGGTTGCGTCTCGGTGGCTGAGTGGCGGGCGGGACCGACCGGATCCGCGCCGAGCGTGGCCGGCGGCTCTTCCACCTGGGATCGGGTGATCCTCCATGTCGACATGGATGCCTTCTTCGCCTCGGTGGAAGTGCTCGACGATCCGTCGCTCCGCGGGCTTCCGGTGATCGTCGGTGGCTCCGGGAGTCGCGGTGTGGTCGCCGCCTGCACCTACGAGGCCCGGATGTTCGGCGTTCATTCGGCGATGCCGTCATCGATGGCTCGCCGCCTCTGTCCCGCGGCGGTGTTCGTGGATGGGCGGTTCCACCGGTATATGGAGGAGAGCGCGAAGCTGCACGACATCTTCGAATCGGTGACCCCACTGGTCGAGGGGATCTCACTCGACGAGGCGTTTCTCGACGTGACCGGCTCGAGGCAGCTCCTCGGAGACGGCGTGGTCATCGCGGAGTCGATTCGCCGGAGGGTGGCCGAGGAGCTCGAGCTCACCTGCTCGGTGGGCGTGGGTCGCTCGAAGCTGATGGCCAAGCTGGCGTCGAAGGCCGCCAAACCGGTCGCCGATCGGGGAGGGATCACCCCCGGCCCGGGCGTGGTCGTGGTTCCGCCCGACGGTGAGCTGGAGTTCCTCCACCCGTTGCCGGTGCGTGCTCTGTGGGGAGTCGGACCCGTCACCGGCCGCCGGCTCGCGGCCCTCGGGATCAACACGGTGGGAGACATCGCCGCCCTGGCTCCGGGCGCGCTGGAGCGGTATCTGGGCGTGGCCCAGGGCGCGCATCTGGCCGCCCTGTCCCGTGGCCACGACCCCCGTCCGGTGGTGCCTGACCAGGAGGCCAAGTCGATCGGACACGAGGAGACCTTCGAGTCCGACCTCTGGGACCGTGATGAGCTGCAGCGACAGCTGGTGCGCATGGTGGATGCGTCGGCAACCGCTCTCCGTCGTGCCGAGCTTTCCGCCCGCACGGTCAGTGTCAAGATCAGATTCGGAGACTTCACCCTCATCACGCGGTCCCACACCATGGGCTCTCCGATCGACGCCTCACCGGCCATCGGAGCAGTGGCCGCCGCTCTCCTGGACTCGGTCGAGCTCACCATGGGGGTTCGCCTGCTGGGGGTCAGCCTGTCCGGCTTCGGTCGGGAGGAGATGGGGACGCAGCTGAGCCTCGATCTCGGTTCCTTCGACCCGGGCGCTGACCACCGGACCGTCGGCGCCGATTCGGGCCGGGGGCCAGGGCCGGTGCCGGAGAACGCCGGTGGCCCGCGACTCCGGTCCGGCCGCCCCGACCAGCCCGTGCTCAGCGCCGACGACGACGCTGAGCGGATCCAGCGCTCCTGGGGCCCGGTGACGGCTGCCGTCGACGCCATCCGGGCCCGCTACGGCGGCTCGTCAGTCGGACCTGCATCCCTGGTGGGGGAGGACGGGCTCCGGATCCGGCGTCGGGGGGAGGCCCAATGGGGCCCGTCCACGGCCGCACCTCAGGTCGGGGATGATGAATGACCCGCCACCTTGTAATATGGTGGCGGTGCTTGGTCAACGGTCGGGTGTGGTAAAAGTTGCAGCGGGTCGTGGCCAGGGGTTCGTGGGTGCGCAGTGTTTTCGAGTGGGGGTTGCGCGAGGATGAGATGGTCGATTGCCGCCGGCATTGACGACCGGGCGAGGAGACGAGTAGTTGCCGCTCTCTGAACACGAACAACGCATCCTGCATGAGCTGGAGCAGTCCCTCTATCAGGAGGATCCGGACTTCGCCGAGCGCGTGCGCTCGGAGACGGTGTACCGGCATGCCGGGAGGTACTGCATCTGGTCGGCACTGGTGTTCGTGGCCGCCCTGGTGTTCATGTTCTTCACCTTCTCGCGTTCGGTGGTCCTGGGATTCGCAGGCGTCGTGGTGATGTTCCTGTCGGGCGTGGTCTTCGCCAACAATGCGCGGCGTATGGGCAAGGCCGGCATCGATGACATCTCGCGATCGCTGCACAGCCGCAACCTGAGCAACACCGTCCACGATCCACGCGACTGGATCCGTGGCCGCTTCCACCGCGACGACTGAACCCTCCTTGACCGTCGTTCCCGAGGGTCGGTCCGGGGCGTGGGATGGCAGGGACCCGTGGGGTGGAGATGGCGCCTCCGTCTTGGCCGTGGACATCGGCGGGACCAAGCTGGCCGCAGCCCTCGTGGACGGCGCCGGATCCATCGTGGTCGCAGACCACGTGGCCACGCCCGAGACCCATGAGGCGGAGGTGGTCTTCGGCGCGCTGGCCGCACTGGTGGACACGATCAGATCGAAGACGTCGTTGGCCCCAGAGGTCTGCGGTGTCGGATGTGGCGGGCCGATGCTGCCGGGCGGCGAGTTGGTGTCACCGCTCAATATCGGGGCATGGGTCGACTTCCCGCTGCGCGAACGATTGGCCGCCCAGACGGGGCTCGTAGTCGCCGTCGACAACGACGCCAAGGCCTTGGCCCTCGGTGAGGGTTGGCTGGGCGCGGCCCGGGGGGTCGACAACTATCTCGCCATGGTGGTGTCGACCGGCATCGGCGCCGGTATCGTGCTCGATGGTCGGCTGCTCGACGGAGCCCGGGGGAATGCGGGGCACATCGGGCATGTGGTGGTCGAACCCGATGGCCGGGCCTGCGTGTGCGGGGGACGGGGTTGTCTGGAGGCGGAGGCGTCCGGGCTGTCCATCGAGTCGATGACCGGTCATCCCGCGTCGGAGGCCCCGGACCCGGTGCGTCGGCGCACCGGAACTCTCACCGGCCGGGCCGTGGCCTCGGTCGCAAATCTGTTGGACCTCGAGTTGGCGGTGGTCGCGGGCTCCGTGGCTCTCGGGTTCGGGCGGTCGTTCTTCGACGCGGCCCAAGAGGAGATCGGGCGGCGGGCCCGGCTCGATTTCTCGAGGGCGACCCGTATCATCCCCGCCGGGTTGGGCGCCGACGGGCCGTTGGTAGGGGCGGCGGCCGTGGGACGCCGGGCACTGTCCGCGGTCGCCCACAGGAGCCTGTCGTGACGGCGCAGAGTCCCGGTGGTCTGTCGCCGGAGGGCACGGTGGCGATGGCCAAGACGGTGCTCCGGCGTCCGGACCTCTGGTGGGCCGCGCTCGGAGCCCTCCGACGCCTGGCTGCGCCCGGTTGGTGGAGATCCCCACCGCACCTGCCGCTTCCCGACCGGCGACTGTGGGCCTTCCGGATGATCACCGCCTACGGGAGCCCGGACGCCTCGCCGGAGCCGTCCGATGTGACCTCCTACCTCGAGTGGTGTCGCTCCACGGACCGAAGCGGCCGGACTCGTGCCATGCAGAGGTCGGTCGGTTCGCCGCCTGGTCGCCTGGATGCGACCCACTCAGGCTAATTTTCGGATCGATGGATCGACGGACGAAGCTCGCGGCCAAGACGGCGACCTCCAAGGGGGCGGCTTCGGACGTATCCGAACCCGTGCGATCGCCGATGTCCCCGTCCCGCCGGGCGCTGGTGCTCAACGCCACGTTCGAGCCACTCGGCATCGTGTCCTCCCGGCGGGCGGTGCTGCTGGTGCTCGACACCAAGGCCGAGCTCGTCCACACCACCGAGCGGGTGTTCCGTGCCGAGCGGTTGACGGTTCCCGAACCCTCCGTGGTCAGGTTGGTGCGCTACGTGCAGGTACCCCGCCACTACCGGGTGGCGGTGAACCGGCGCACGGTCTTCGCCCGCGACGGTTCGCGGTGTCAGTACTGCGGGTCGGCGGCCGAGAACCTCGACCATGTCATCCCGCGCAGCAAGGGCGGACCTCACACCTGGGAGAACGTGGTCGCCGCCTGCCGTCGGTGCAACACCCGCAAAGAGGATCGGTTGCCGCACGAGGTGGGGATGATCCTGCGGTCGGTTCCGGCGGCGCCCCGCCATCGCGTGCAGCTGCTGGCCCTCTGCGGGGGCGGGAGCGAGGACTGGGACACCTACCTGGGCGCGGGTGTTGATCGTCGGGTGCCGATGACGGCCTGAGCGTTGGCGGGTGATGGAGCTCCGCCGGCTGATGGGAACATGGTCGGGTGTCAGATGAGTGGAGGGTCGAGGAACGCACGGGGAGTGCGGCCGTCCTCCACGACGCCTGGCCGGCGGTCCTCGAACGCCCCGAGGGGCGTGCGCTG
>JBEKOI010000052.1:0-31267 GCA_049521915.1 Acidimicrobiales bacterium
CCGGCGACCGCCACATCGCGGAATTCGTACCCTGGGTGCTGACCGAGGAGTCGGGGTGGGGGGCCGATTTCAACATCGAGCTGACGCCCATCGAACGGCGCCAGGAGCACCAGGAGGGCTACATCGCCGACGTCGACGCCTGGTTGGCCGGAAGCAAGAAGCTGCAGACGTGGCCGTCGGGTGAACTCCCGGCGCCGGTCATCGACTCGCTGGTGACCGGTGAACCCCGCGAGATCCCGGCCAACATCCCCAACACCGGCCAGGTTCCGGACGTACCCGCCGAGGCCGTCGTCGAATCCATCTGCGTGGTCGACGCCGGGGGAATCCGCGGGCGTGACGTGGCTCCGCTGCCCGCTCCCTACGCCGAGCTGGTCCGGCGGCACGTGGCCGTGACCGAGTACACGGTGGCCGCGTCCCTCCGGGGCGACATGGAACTGGCCGAGGCCGCCTTCTTCCTCGATCCCCTGGCCGGACGCGGGGATCTCCACCAGACCGAGGCGATGGTGGCCGAGCTGCTCTCGGGTACCTCGGCCTGGCTCCCGCAATTCGGCCACTGACGAGGAGGATCACCATGGAGCTCGGTTTCGTCGGCCTCGGGGCCATGGGACTGCCCATGACCCGGCACCTCCTCGAGGCCGGCCATCGCGTCACGGTGGCGTCGCGGAGCCCGGGTCCTGTCGAGCGAGCCGTTTCGCTGGGGGCCAGCAACGGGGGATCGGTCGCCGCGGTGGCCGAGGCCGGCGAGATCGTGATCCTCTGCGTGCCCAGCTCACCGCAGGTGGTCGAGGTCGTCGACCTCATGCTTCCCGCACTGGGGACGGGCAAGGTGGTGGTGGACTGCTCGACCATCGATCCGGACGTGGCCCGGGCCCAGCACCAACGGGTCACGGCCACCGGCGCCGGCTTCCTCGACGCACCTCTCTCGGGCGGCACGGCCGGCGCGGAGAAGGGGACGCTCACCTTGATGGTCGGCGGTGACGAAGCGACCTTGGACACGGCGCGTCCCGCGCTCGAGCCCTTCGCCGGGCTGGTCGTCCACGTGGGCGGCCCGGGAATGGGACAGGTGGTCAAGCTGTGCAACAACCTGATCTACGCGGCCCAGATGCTGGCCACGGCCGAAGCCACCGCGCTGGCCGTCAAGTCGGGGGTCGACCTCGACAAGCTGCACGAGGTATTGGTCCACTCCACCGGGGACTGCGTGGCCGTGCGCACCCGGCTGCCGGTGGCCGGGGTCGTGCCGGACAGCCCGGCATCCAACGGGTGGCGGCCAGGATTCATGACTGATCTGATGGCCAAGGACCTCGATCTCGCCCTCAATTACGGCGCCCGCGCCGGGGTTCCGCTGGCCACCACCGCCATCGCCCGGCAGGCCCTGACCGCGGCGACGGTGGCCGGGTACGGCCGCGAAGACTTCTCGTCCCTGGCCAAGGTCATCTTGGCGCTGTCCGGTCTGGCGTGACGGGGCAGGTGGCTCCGAGCGGCGAGCGGTCAGGATTTCCGGCCCTGGTGCTGGCGGCCGACCACCGCGCCCGCGGGGTGATGACCATCGAGCGCAACGCCGACTACCTCGAGGCGCTGCGCCAAGCCCTGCCGTACTGCGACGGCATCCTGGCCACGGTGCAGCCGTTGACTGAACTGGCCCGCAGCGGTGCCATCCGGCCCGACCAGCGCACCTACCTCTCCGTCAACCGCACCGGCCTGGCCGCGACGGCGTTCGAACTCGACGACCGCCTGGTGGCCAGCGTGGGTCGGGCCGCCGACGATGGTTGGACGGGCATCAAGCTCATGACCCGTATCGATCCGGACGACAGGGGAGGAGCTGCCGCGCTGGAGCTGCTCGGTCGGGTGCTCGAGGATGCGCGGTCCTCCTCGCTCGAGGCGCTGATCGAGCCGGTGATGTGGAGGGGCGGGCGGATGTCGAGGGCGACCGACGACATCGTGCTGGCCGCCGTCATCGCCCATGACCTTGGCGCCCCCCTCCTCAAGGTGCCCGTCCCCGACGTGCCCGCGGGCCAGGCCCGGATCGAGGCCGTGGCCCGGGTCGTGGCCAGTGTCGGCGTCCCCGTGCTCTTCCTCGGTGGGCCTCACGATCGTGGTGGACGCGATCGTGTCGTCGATGAGACGCGTGACGTGATGGACGGGGGGGGAGCCGGTCTGGCCATGGGTCGGGCCATCTTCCAGGAGTCGTCACCCGCGGGGATGGCGAAGGAGCTGGCCGAGGTCGTGCACGGCCGGTGATCCTGACGGTAGACCTGGGCACCACCCTCACCAAGGTCGTCCTGTGGGATCACGAGGGGCCGGTGGCCCAGGCGGGGATCCCCGTGCGAACGGTCCATCCGGCGCCGGGATGGGCCGAGCAGGCTCCCTCGGAGTGGTGGTCGTCGACCGTGGCTGCCTGCGCTCAGCTCAGGGCCCACGCCGGCGGTCGGTTCGGACCGGTCGAGGCGGTGGGGTGCACAGGGGCGCGCCAGACGTTCGTGCCGGTCGACGCCCGTGGACGGTCGATGGGGCCGGCCATCGTGTGGTCCGACCGTCGGGCTGCGCTCGAAGCGACGACCCTGGCCGACGCCATGGGGGGCGCCGATCGCGTCTTCGACCGCACCGGTGTCCCGCTCGACGCCGGTTCGGTAGCGGCGAAGATCGCCTGGTTGGCCGACCACGACCGCCGGCGGTTGGCGGCCAGCGCCTGGCTCCTGACGCCACGCGATCTCGTCGCCTGGCATCTCACCGGGGAAGTGGTCACCGATGCCACCATGGCCTCGCGCACCGGCCTGTACGACATCGACGGGCAGGTGGTCGGTGAGCTGGCCGGCACGGCAGCCACCAACCTGGCTCCGATCGTTCCCTCGGACCAGGTCTGCGGCCGGCTGGTGCCGGAGGCCGCGTCCGTACTCGGGCTGGAGGTGGGCACCCCGGTGGTCATCGGTGCCGGCGACCGGGCGTGCGAGGTGCTCGGGGCCGGGGCCGGCGAAGCGCGCCCCATGGTCAGCTGGGGGACAACGGCCAACGTGTCGCTGCCTCTGGGTGACGGTCCTCCCGTCCGGCCCCGGGGCATGGTGCTGTCCAGAGCCGCCGGCGGGGGCTGGCTGGTCGAGGGCGGCCTCTCCTCGGCCGGATCCTTCGTGGAGTGGCTGGGACGGCTCACCGGTCACCCGCCCACCGAGCTGTCCGAGCTGGCCCGGCGGAGTCCCCCCGGCGCCCGGGGGGTCACGGCCGCCCCGTGGTTGGACGGGGCCAGAGCGCCATGGTGGCGGCCCCATGCCGGGGCCGCCTTCCTCGGACTCTCCTCCGAGCACGGAGTGGCCGATCTGGCCCGTGCCCTGTTCGAGTCGGTGGGGTGGGAGGTCAAGCGGTGCCTCGACGCCATGGATGCCCGCCGGCCCGCCGGCCCGTCGGCCGACGCACTGGCGCTGGCCGGGGCTGGTGCCGCCGTGACGGTCTGGGTCGAGTCACTCACCGGCATCACCGGCCTGCCGGGAACCAGGCGCCGCTCGGGGCAGGCGGCCTCCGCCGGTGCCGCTCTGCTGGCCGCAACGGCCGTGGGTGCCGACTTCACCCTCGAGGAGATGGACCCCGTTGACGATCGGATCGAACCGGACCCGGCGGCCGTGTCCCACTACGTCGGCCTGCGGCCGCATGCGGAGCGAGTGGCCTCGGCCATGATCGAGCTGACCCCGCCGAGCGATCCGGCCGGTCGCACCCCGCCGAGCGATCCCCGGGGATCGTCGTGCGACTGAACGTGGCCTACGGCACGGCCGGGCTGGCCGTCGACGTGCCCGATGACGCAGTCGTGGTCGAACCCAAGGAGCCGGCCGCGCTGGCCGACGAAGCGGGTGCCGTGCGCCAGTCGCTCCGCCACCCAGTCTCGGGCCCGGCGCTCGGTGAAGTGGTCGATCGGGACGGCACGGTCGCCGTCGTCTTCCCCGACCTGACCCGCCCGATGCCCAACACCACGGTGCTGCCCCCGCTGCTGGCCGAGCTCGAGCTGGCCGGAGCCGGACCGGACCGGGTGATCCTGCTGTGCGCCACCGGAACCCACCGGCAGGCCACCCCGGCGGAGATGGAGGAGCTGGTCGGGCCGCAGATCGCCGGTCGCTACCGGATCCACGACCATGCTTCCGACGACGGTCTCCACGTCCGGGTCGGAGAGGTGGACGGCACCCCGGTTCTGCTCGATCGCCACTACGTGGAGGCCGCGGTCCGCATCGTCACCGGATTTGTGGAACCGCATTTCTTCGCCGGCTGGAGCGGGGGTCCGAAGGGCGTCTGCCCGGGGCTGGCCGACACGGCCACCATCCTCGAGGCCCACAGCCCGGCCCGTCTGGCCGACGCCCGGGCCACCTGGATGATCACGTCGGGAAACCCCGTTCACGAATTCGTGGACGCCGCCGCCGCGCTCTGCCCGCCCGACCTGTCGGTGGACGTCACCATCGACGGCCGCCGACGCCTGACCGGGGTCTTCGCCGGGGCCCTCCCGGACAGCCATCGTGCCGCCTGCGGGTTCGCGGCCGACACCGTGACCCAGCCGGTCGCCGGACACTTCGATGTGGTGCTCACCACCAACGGGGGCTACCCGCTCGACCGCAACCTCTACCAGGCGGTCAAGGGCATGGCCGCGGCCGAGCGGGTGGTGGCTCCGGGCGGCATCATCGTGATGGCGGCCGCCTGCGACGACGGCCTGCCCGACGACGGGGCGTTCGCCCGCATCCTTCGGGATGCCTCGGGCCCGGCAGAGCTGGTCCGCCCCCGCGGACCCGGGCAGCTCGACGCCTGGCAGGCCCAGGTGCTCGGTCGGGTGCTCGGGCGGGCCGAGGTGTGGTTGTTCTCCGAGGGGCTGAGCGATGACGCGGTGCGCTCGGCCATGCTGTCGCCGGTGCACGATCCGTCCGCCGCCGTGGCCCGGGCGCTCGACCGGAAGGGGCCGGGGGCCAGGCTGTGCGTGCTGCCCCACGGCCCGCTGACCGTGGCCACGTCGTCGGGCTCGACACCGGCCGGCTAGGCCACGGCTGGGCCGGGCCCGCCGGCCAATTCGTCGAGCGTGTCTGACGACCATGTCATGGATAGTGTGTGACTTCCATGGCCGACCCGGTGCTGTTCGACTTCGCGGTTCCAGACGAGTTGCTGCAGGAGGTCGTAGCCAAGAGCAAGGACCCCGAAGTGGTCGCCGCTCTCGACGTCATGCCCGGCACCGGCGAGGGGAAGGCCCCACCCTTGCTGGGAATCCTGAGGGCCAGCGGCTTCGCCCCCCTGATCCTGCTGACGGCGGCGGCCCTCGTCCCGGGCAGCTTCGGCAACGGCATCTCCCTCATCGGGACCAACCTCGAGCACACCTTCCACATCCACGACGCCGCCCTCGGGGCGGTGACCTTCGTGGCCGCGGTGGCCCAGCTGCTGTGGGCGGTGCCCCTGGCCCTGTTGGCCGACCGGGGCAGCCGGAAGGTGGTGGCCGCGGTGGCCCTGCTGATCTTCTCGGTCTTCGCCCCTCTGATGGCCCTCGCTCCCAACGTATGGGCCTTCACCTTCCTCTACCTGATCGCCTCGATCGGGTTCGGGGTCAACAACACCGTCCACAATTCGTACCTGTCCGATGCCTATCCCACCGAGGGCCGGGGCCGGGTCTTCAGCTGGCACAACCTGTCGGACCCGCTGTCCCAGACCGTCGGCTACCTCGCCTTCGCCTTGCTGGTGACCGTCGGCCACAGCTGGCGTTGGGGGACGCTCATCGCCCTGGCCGGCATCCCCATCGGGCTGGCCCTGTTCACCCTCAACGAACCGGACAAGGGGGCCAACGAGTCGAGCCACATCCTCAAGGCCTCGGGCATGGACATCCACTCCCAGCAGAGCGATGCGCCCCGGGTCCTGCTGGGGCCGGCGGTGACCCGGCTGCTCCGCATCAAGTCCATCTACTTCGAGCTGGTGGCCGTGGCCATCCTCGGCTTCGCGGGGACGGCGGCCCCGCTGTTCGGGAACCTCTATTTCGTCCGCCGGTGGGGCCTCGACACCGCGCAGCGCGCCGACGTGTACTCCATCATCGGCCTGGCCGCCTTCCTCGGACTCCCGGTGGCCTACGTCCTCGGTGACCGCTTCTTCCGACGGGCCCCGCAACGCCCGCTGGCCATCGCCGCCGCTTGCATCACGGCCTACGGGGCGTTCTATGTGACGTCCCTCTACATGCCCCACCTGTGGATGGTGGTGACGCTCCAGTTCCTGGCCAACGCGTCGGTGTCCCCGCTGGCCATCTGCATCTTCCTCACCTTGGCGGCCACCGCCCCCCCGGAGATGCGCACCATCTGCTTCGCCATGTTCGGCGTCTACTCGCTGGTCTTCGGGGGATTCACCGGCGCGGTGATCCTGGGTGCCATCAGCGACGCGGTCGGGTACAGCCACGGACCCACGGTGGCCCTGACCCTGATCGGACCGGTCTGCCTCATCGGAGGCGTGATGCTCGTGATCGGATCCCGTTACGTGAAGCGCGACATCACCCTTGTCATCGAGGACGTCCTCGAGCGGTATGCCGAAGGCCAGCGCCGTCAGGCCGGGGGGGACGTGCCGGCCCTGCAGGTCCACAACCTCGACTTCTTCTACGGCGCCAACCAGGTGCTCTTCAACGTGAACGTCGAGATCAACCAGGGGGAGATCCTGGCCCTGCTCGGGACCAACGGTGCCGGTAAGTCGACACTGCTCCGGGCCGTGTCGGGGCTGGAGCACCCGCACCGGGGGGTCATCCGCATCTTCGGAGCCAACTGCACCTACCTCGAGCCCGAGCAGATCATCGACCAGGACGTGGCCCTGCTGGTCGGCGGCAAGATGACCTTCTCCGGCCTCACCGTGCGCGAGAACCTGCGCATCGGGGGCTACTCCATGCGCCGCGATGGCTCCCGGGCCAGGTCGGCCCTGGCCGAGGCCATCGACCGCTTCCCCGAGCTGGCCAGCCGGCTCGACCAACCGGCCGGGACCCTGTCCGGGGGTGAGCAACAGATGCTGGCCCTGGCCCGGGTGATGATGACGGCGCCGAAGCTCCTGCTCATCGACGAACTGGCCCTCGGGCTCGCCCCGAAGGCGGTGGACCGCCTGATGGACATCGTCCGCGAGGTGAACCGCCAGGGGACGACGGTGGTCCTGGTCGAGCAGAGTGTCAACCGGGCCATGAGCCTGGCCGAGCGGGCCATCTTCATCGAGCGGGGCGAAGTCCGCTTCGACGGCCTCACCACCGATCTGTACGAGCGCACCGACCTGTTGCGCCCGGTCTTCCTCGGCGCTGCCGCGGCCGGCCTCGACTAGCGGGGCGACGGTGTCGGTCCCGAGTTTCGTCCTGGTCCAGGGAGTCATCACCGGCCTCAGCTACGGGCTGCTGGCCATGGGCCTGGTGCTCATCTACAAGACCAACCGGGTGCTCAACTTCGCCCAGGGCCAGCTCGGCGTGGTGGCCGCTGTCTTCATGGTCAAGTGCTTCTACGACTTCGGCTTCAACTACTGGTTCGCGCTGCTGCTGTCCCTCGGCCTGGCTGCCGCCGTCGGGGCGCTCAGCGAACTGCTCCTCCGGCGGCTGTTCGACCGGCCACGCGTTCTCGTCATGGTGGCCACCATCGGGCTGAGCCAGGTCCTGTTCGTGTTCACCGCCCTTCCCTTCATCCGCCCGAAGAACCTCTTCAAGGCGTTTCCGGTTCCCTTCGACATCTCCTTCAGTGTGGGCAGCTACCTCTTCACCCCCGGACAGGTGCTCACGCTGATCGCCGCGCCGCTGGTGGCCATCGGGCTGGCCGGCTTCATCAAGTGGTCGCCGTGGGGCCTGGCCATGCGGGCCATGGCCGAGAACGCCGACTCGGCCCGCCTGTCGGGGGTGTGGGTGCGTCGCACCTCGACGGTGGCGTGGACCCTGGCCGGAGTCCTGTCCGCCTTCACGGCCATCCTGGCCGCCCCGGGCCAGACCACCCAGCTCACCCAGGTGCTCAGCCCCGAGCTCCTCTTGCTGGGCCTCACCGCGGCCATGGTCGGGGCCATGGTGAGCTTGACCGCGGCCTTCGTGGCCGCCATCGCCCTCGGGGTCATCCAGGAGATCCTCGTCTGGAACCTGAGCAGCACCAACCAGGTTGACCTGATCCTGTTCCTTCTGGTCATGGCCGTCCTTCTGGTTCGCATCGCCGCCCTCCAGACCGGGTCCCGCCGCGAGGCCCGTTCCACCTGGCTCGAGAACACGCGCGGCCAGCTGCGCAACGACAGCCCCCTCCGCCGGCGGGTCGGCATGGCCGGGGTGGTGGCCTCCGTCATCGGCGCCGCCCTGCTCCCCCTGGTGGTCAGTGTGGGCAACTCGTTCCTCATCGCCCAGATCTGCATCTACGCGGTGATCGCCCTGTCCCTGACCGTGCTGACCGGCTGGGCCGGGCAGGTGTCGCTCGGGCAGTTCGGGCTGGTCGCCGTGGGCGCCCTCATGGCCGCCCATCTCGGTTCGAGCGTGCCTCTCGTGCTCTTGATGCCCTTTGCCGGCGCGGTGACCGCGGTCGTCGCCGTCCTGGTCGGGCTGCCCGCCCTCCGGGTGCGAGGCCTCTATCTGGCCGTGAGTACCCTGGCCTTCGGCCTCTGGTTCATGGGGGCGGTGCTCGACACCCCGTGCTGGACCGTGCCCGGTTTGAACCGACAGTTGTGCACGGGGCTGCCCGACCCCCAGTCCACGCTCATCGCCTCGCCCAACCTGTTCGGGATCGGGCTGGCCTCGGAACGGGCCTTCGCCTGGTTCTCCTTGGGGGTCCTGGTGGTGTCGGTCCTGATCGTCCGGCTCTGGCGCGACCGGGGGGTGGCTCGCCGCCTCATGGCCGTGCGGGACAACGAGACCGGGGCCGGGGCGTTGGGCATTCCACTGGCCCGGACCAAGCTGCTCGCCTTCGCCCTGTCGGGGTTCATCGCCGGCTACGCCGGGGTGTGTCTGGCCTTTGCCACCGAGCGGTTCTCAACGGACACCTTCGACCCGACCTTTTCCATCCTGGTCGTCTCCATGGTGGTGATCGGGGGGCTGGGATCGATCGACGGAGCCGTACTGGGGGCCATCTACCTGGTCGGCATCCCCGCCATCTTCGGGTCCAACCCGACGATCCAATTCCTCACCAGCGGCCTCGGGCTGCTGGCCTTCATCCTCTACCTGCCCGGCGGGCTGTCCGAGCTGCTGCACCGTTTCGGCGACGTGGTCACGTTGGGCATCGAGCAGTTGGTCCGGCGGGGCGGGGTGCCGCCGGCACCGGGACACGAGGGCCAGCCCCCGGTCGCGGTGGCCACCGAGGTGGCGAGTTGAGCCGTCGCGGCGATGGTGTCGGTACCTCCGGACCGGCACGGCTCGACGTGAAGGGGGTCAGCGTGGCCTTCGGGGGCGTCCAGGCCGTCGACGGCGCCGACCTGTCGGCTGAGCCGGGAGCCATCGTCGGGCTGATCGGGCCCAACGGCTCGGGCAAGACGACCATGCTCGACGTCATCTCGGGGCTGGTGACACCCCAATCCGGCTCGGTCCGGCTGGACGGCGAGAGCCTGGTCGAGTATCTGCCCGAGGAGCGCTCGTCCCTCGGCGTGGTGCGTTCCTTCCAGGACTGCCGGCTCTTCCCCGAGCTCAGCGTCGAGGAGGTGCTGTGGCTCACCCAGGATGCCCGCCGGCCGGTGGGCGTCCTGTCCTCCACGCTGCAGATGCCGTGGGCGCGGCGGTCCGAACGGTCCAAATGTGAAGCCGCCGACCAGGTCATCCAATCGTTCGGGATCGAACGGTTCCGCCGTCACCCGATCGCCCAGCTCTCCACCGGGACGAGGAGGGTGGTGGACCTGGCCTCCATCGTGTTGGCCAAACCCCGGCTCCTCCTGCTCGACGAGCCCACGGCCGGCATCGCCCAACGCGAGGCGGAGGCGTTCGTTCCCTTGCTGCGCCGGTTGCACGAGCTGGCTGACACCACCATCGTGCTGGTCGAGCACGACGTTCCCCTCGTCTTCGCACTGTGCTCCAAGGTGGTGATGATGGAGACGGGCGCGGTCGTGTCGTCGGGCACACCGGACGAGGTCGGGCGGGATCCGAGGGCACTGGCCGCCTACCTCGGAGCCAGCGAGGAAGCGCTGGCGGTATCCGGAGCCGCGCCGCCCCGGACCCCTGTGCGGGAAGAGGCACCCCCCGGGACTGAGCCCGAGCCCGGATCGACCTAGGCCCGGATCGGTGTCGGCCTCGGCGTCGGCCTCGGCGTCGGCCCGGATGAGCCTCGGTCAGCGCTGGGGCATGGCGGGCCCGTAGGGGGTATCGCCCCGTAGGGTCACGCGGTGGGCGATGCGGGTGGCGTCGCCGTAGTCGTCGAGCGCGTAGTGAAGGGTCGCCCGGTTGTCCCAGAACGCCACCGAACCGGGGCGCCACCGGAAGCGGCAAGTCAGCTCGGGCTGCTGGCAATGCCGGTACAGCATGTCCAGAATGGCGGTGCTCTCGTTCTTCGACATCCCGAGGATCGTCTGGGTGAACTGCGGGTTCACGAAGAGCCCGTTGCGGCCGTTCTCGGGGTGGGTACGCACCACCGGGTGCAGTGCGGGGAGCAGCTTGTCGAAGTGCACGCCCTGCCAGTCGTAACCCCCACGGGCGTCGACGTCGGCTGCGAACCAGGGATCGAAGTGGATGGCGATCAGCGTGTCGCACATGGAACGGACCGGCTCGGCCAGCCGGTCGTACGCGTCCTGCAGGCTGGCCCACGTCGTGTCGCCCCCGAAGTCGGGGCATTCGAGCATGTAGAGGATCGAGCCGAAGGCTGGCTGTTGAAGAAAGGTGATGTCGGTGTGCCACCAGCTGGCCCGGTCGACGCTGCCGTCGATGGCCAGCACGTCCGGATGCTCGGCGAGGGGCGTGATGACCGGATGGCCTTCGGTGACTGTCCCGAACTGCCCGGCGAACTCCGCCTGCTGGGTCGGGGACAGCTGCTGGTCGCGGAAGAAGATCACATGATGTGTGTTGAGGGCCCGCCTGACCTCGGCCACCACCCGCTCGCTGAGCGGTTTCGACAGGTCGATGCCGTGAATCTCAGCTCCGATGATGGGGGACAGCGGCCGGACATCGAGCTCGGTGGCAACCGTCATGGGATCCTCGACATCGGTCCAGTGTGCCCCACCGGTGGGGTCGGCTCAACCCGTGCCCCGACTTCCCGGTCCGGCGGTCCGGGGGAGTGATTTGATGGTGGGCTGATGAGGACACCGAGCCGGTCGGTGTGCCACCCATCAGGGACCGGGGATCAACGAGCATGACAGAGCCACCCTCCACGACGACCAGTCCGACGACGGGGCTGCCCACCAGGCCGCGCAACTTCTCGCCGTGGTTCCAGGCGGTGAGTCGGCTGATGGCGACCGAGGAGGAGGACCCGCTGCCCGTCGACCCGGATGGGTTCGGTCCCTGGAAGGACCGGTTCCAGGTCCGCCTCCAGGACCTGCTGGCCCCGTGGCCCGAGCCGGTGCCGGCGAATGCCGAAGTCACCGAGGAGGTGGCCTGCGACGGCTACGTGCGACAGCGGGTCGTGTTCGATACCGAGGACACCATGTCGGTCCCCGCCCACCTGCTGGTCCCTGACGACCGGGAGGGACCGGGTTCGGCGGTGCTGGCGGTGCACGGCCATGGCCCCGGCAAGTCACGGGTGTCCGGCGTCGAACCCGACGATCCTCCCGGCGGGGACTACGCCGCCGAGCTGGCCCGTCGGGGCCATGTGGTCCTGGCCCCCGACCTGCGCTGCTTCGGGGAGCGGGCCGACTGGAACCCACCCGACCACTACGGCTGTGACACCAACTTGGTCCACCAGGTGATGGGGGGGTGGAACCCGCTGACCCAGAACCTGTGGGATCTGGCCCGGGCGCTCGACGTGCTCGAGGCCCACCCGCTGGTCGACCCGGACCGGATGGGCATGGCCGGCTTCTCCTACGGAGCCACGGTCACGCTGTTCCTGGCCGCACTGGACCCCCGGGTGGCCGCGGCCGTGGTGTGCTGCTACTTCTCCTCGTGGGCCGAGTCGCACAAGGTGCCGTGGAACATGTGCGGTTCCCAGGTGCTGTTCGGCATGCTCGGCCGGATGGAGCACGCCGACCTGGGCGCGCTGGTGGTCCCGCGCCCGCTCCTCATCGTGACCGGGCGCGATGACCTGCTGTTCCCGGTGGCCGCCGCCGAAGAGTCGGCGGCCCGGGTCCAGCGGGTCTACGACCACGCCGGCGCCGGCGACCGTCTGGGCCTCGACGTCTTCGACGGCGAGCACCAGTGGCACGGTGACCGGGCCTATCCGTTCCTCGATCGTTGGCTGGGGGCTGGACCGGGCTCGGACCCGGGCTCCGAAGCCCCGGAATGACCGGTCGCCCGGCCTGCTCAGGGGCCGGGCGCCAGCAGCCGGCCGGAGTCGGCGTCGAGCAGGATGGTGGCCTGCGGCGTGCGCTGGAGGATCGAGGCCGGGCACCCCGTGGTCACCGGCCCCTCGAGGGCGGCGCGGACCGGTTCCGCCTTGCGGGCCTCGGGCACCACGGCCAGGACGGTTCCCGCCCGGAGCAGCGCGGGGATGGTCACCGTGACGGCCAGCTCCGGTACCTCGGCATCGGTGGTGAAGTGGCCCTCGTTGACCTGTTGCCGCCGGCAGCCGGCGTCGAGGGCCACCACCTTCACGTCCACGTCGTCATCGAAATCGGCCACCGGGGGATCGTTGAAGGCCAGGTGCCCGTTCTCGCCGATGCCGAGGCAACAGAGATCCAGCGGGTGCTCGCCCAGCAGACGGGCGTAGCGTTCGCACTCCCGCTCGGGCGGGGCCAGCCCGTCGATGTAGTGGGCGGAGCGGGGATCGGTGGGCTCCACGATCCGCTCGCGGATCCACCGTTGGAAGCTGGCCGGATGCTCGGGCCCGATGCCCACGTACTCGTCCATGTGGAACACGACGACGTCGCCCCACGGCACATCCGGGGTACGGCCCACGAGCTCGCCGATGAACTCGATCTGGGAATTGCCGGTGGCGAACATGGCGTGGGCGATGCCCTTCCGGTCCACGGCGGAGCGTAGAACGGCGGCCGCCCGGTCAGCCGCCGCCCGGGCCATGGTGCGGACATCGGGGAGCACGGACACTTCAGGCCGGTCCCGGCTGGTCTGTCCCGGTTGGATCACGCCCGGCACTGTAGGGGATGAAGGGGGAGGGGATGACCCGGCGCCGGAGCGGAGGCTTGCGCGCGACGGTGCCGAGCGGGCACCCTATCGCCCAGCCGGTGGTGATGGTCACCCGCCACTTCCGGTGGTTCGACGACAGGGGAGGAGCCCCACGTGGCTGAGGACAATCTGAGCGCGATCATCGGCAAGCCGACCGGTACCACCGTGGTCACGGTGGAGCGAGGTCAGCTGGCGCTGTTCGCCGACGCGGTCAAGGAGCTGAGCCCTGTCTATCGTGACGCGAGGGCCGCGACCGAGGCGGGTCTGGCCGGGATTCCCGCCCCGCCCACCTACCCCTTCGTCATGGAGCACTTCGGTGCCTACCCCGAGTTGCAGCCGACGGACGGTCCGACCGGCAACCCGATGGCCGAGGTGCTCGGGCCGCTCATGGCCAACGGCGGTCTGATCCTCCACGGCGAGCAGGAGTTCACCTACCACCGGCCCGTGCTGGCCGGTGATGTGCTGGTGGGTGAGGGAAGGGTGGCCGACGCCTACCGGAAGGAGTCCAAGGGCAAGACCATGACCTTCGTGGTGGTGGAGACGGCGTGGCGGGAACAGAGCACCGGCGAGCCCGTCTGCACCTCCCGGATGAACATCATCCACCGCATCTGATGGCCGACCAGGTGGTTGCCTCGGCGGATGCGGTCCTGTACCGGCTGGACGGGGGGGTGGCCACCATCACCCTCAACCGGCCCGAGGCCGGCAACGCCATCACGGCCGCCATGCGCGACCAGGTGGTCGTGTGGCTCGAGGAGGCGTCTGCCGACCTCGCCGTCCGGGTCGTGGTTCTCACCGGGACCGGTGAGAAGGGATTCTGCACCGGGGCGGACCTCCGAACTCAGGAGGCCAACCCGGCCCGGCCGGCCGGCGCCCCCCGGCTCGCCGTGGGTGATGCCGCCCGCCTCATCCGAAATGGGTGGCAGCGCCTGATCAGTGCCGTGCTCGACTGTGAGAAGCCGGTGATCGCCGCGGTCAACGCCACCGCAGCCGGTGGCGGTATGCACCTGGCGCTGGCCTGCGACCTGGTCATTGCGGCCGAGGAGGCGAAGTTCATCGCCGTCTTCGTCCGGCGCGGCATCGCCCCTGATGCCGGTGGGGCTTATCTCTTGCCCCGTCTGATCGGACCGCAGAAGGCCAAGGAGCTCTTCTTCTTCGGGGACGACGTGCCGGCCACCGAGGCGGAGCGCATGGGACTGGTCAACCGGGTGGTCCCGCGGGACCGGTTGACGGCCGAGGTCGGGGTGTGGGCGGCCCGGCTGGCTGCGGGCCCCACCAAGGCGATCGGAGTGGCCAAGTACCTCACAAACAGATCCCTCGAGTCCGACCGGGCGGCGGCGCTGTGGGACGAGTCCGTGGCCCAGGAACTGATCACCGGGACCGAGGACTGCCGCGAGGGCCTGAGCGCATTCGCCGAACGCCGTTCGCCGGCGTTCAAGGGCTGGTAGGAGCACCGGAACCCGGGGTAGGGACTCCCGAAAGAGTAGAACCGGTTCTCGTTACCCAGGCTCAGGATGGTAGAAACTGTGCCGTGATCTCACCGTGGCCGACAACCGTCGCGTGCACCTCCGCCTCCGCCGCCGCCTCCGCCGGCGCCTCCGACTGCGGCTCGGACAGCTGGGAGCTCGAACGGCGTCGGCCCATCGAGGGGGTCTGACGTGCCGATCGGGATCCGCGACGAACATGACGAGCTCCGTCTCTCCCTCCAACGGTGGGTCGAGTCGCGTTGTCCGCCCGAGGTGACCAGGGCCGCGCTCGATGCGGCCACCGACAGCCTTCCTGCCTTCTGGGCCGACCTCGGTGCCCAGGGGACCCTCGGGATCCACCTACCCGAGGAGTACGGCGGCCAGGGTGCCGGGATGGTGGAGCTGGCCGTGGTGGCCGAGGAGTTCGGGCGGGCCGCAGCCCCCGGTCCTTGGGCCGGCACCGCCGTGGTGGGCGCCGTCGTGGCCGAATACGGGAGTCCGACACAGGCCAAGGAGGTCCTCCCCGGGCTCGTCGACGGGACGCTACCCGCCTCACTCGTCGTACCCACGGGTGCACCGGACGGATCACCTCTGTCTCGGCCGGGCCTGATCGGGCGGCCGGGTGGCGACGGCTCGCTCACCGTCCACGGCTCCATCGGTCCGGTCCCCAATGGCGGCGTGGTGGCCACGGTGCTGGCCCCGGTGGAGGTGGCGGGCGCCGTGCAATGGGCCCTGATCGAGCGAGGCGGGTCGGTCGCTGTGGATCCCCGCCCCAGCTTCGACCCGTCGCGGCGCTCGGCCGTGTGGGTACTCGAGGGAACGGTCGTACCGCCGGAGCGGGTGCTCCCAGGTGCCACCTCGGAGCGCATACGTGACCTGGCGTTGCTGGTGGCCGCGGCTGAATCCGTGGGTGGGGCACGCTGGTGCCTCGACACCGCCGCCGAGCACGCACGCACCCGGCACCAGTTCGGCCGTCCGATCGGGCAGTTCCAGGGCGTCAAGCACCGCCTGGCAGACATGCTGGTCTCCGTCGAGCAGGGCGTGGCGGCCACCTGGGATGCGGCCGTGCTCCTCGATGGCGAGAGCCCCGGTCCCGTCGGTTCCGACGACAATGTGGTCACCGGTCAGGCCCGGAGCCAGAGCCGGCTGGCCATCCAGCTGGCCGGCAGCCTCGCCCTCGACGGCTACGTCGAAGCGGCCAAGGGCGCCATCCAGATCCTCGGGGGGATGGGCTTCACCTGGGAGCACGACGTCCACATCCACCTGCGTCGGGCGACCACCCTCCGTCAACTCATGGGCGGCACCGCACCCCTCAGGGCGGAGGCGGCCGGGCTGGCATTGGCCGGTCACCGTCGTCTCCTCACCGTCGAACTGCCGCCCGAGGCCGAGCTGCTCCGGGCCGAGCTCACCGGAGCGGTCGCCGACATCGCCGCCATCGAGGATCCACTCGAGCAGCGGCGGGCTCTGGCCGGCGCGGGCCTTCTTGTTCCGCACTGGCCCTCGCCCTGGGGCCGTGACGCCGGCCCGGCGGAGCAGCTGGTCATCGACCAGGTCTGCGCCGAGGCCGGTCTCCGCCGTCCCAACCTCGCCGTGGCGGGCTGGGCCCTGCCCACCATCCTGGCCCACGGCACCCCGGAGCAGACCGAGCGGTGGGTGGCCCCTACCCTCAGAGGCGAGCTTCTCTGGTGCCAGCTGTTCAGCGAACCGGGAGCCGGTTCCGACCTGGCCGCGCTGAGCACCCGGGCCACCCGTGTCGAGGGCGGCTGGCGGCTCGACGGCCAGAAGGTCTGGACCTCGGTGGCTGCCCGGGCCGACATGGGCATCTGCCTCGCCCGCACCAATCCCGATGTTCCCAAGCACCGGGGCATCACCTACTTCCTGGTCGACATGAAGTCGTCCGGTATCGAGGTCCGGCCCCTGCGGGAGGATGTTTCGTCCCCGACGACTGCGTGGTCGGTGAGGTCGACGGCGGCTGGCAGTTGGCCCGCACCACCCTGGCCAACGAGCGGGTCTCACTCTCCTCGGACTCGGCGTTCGGGGGCGCCCTCGAAGGCGTGCTGACCCGGGTGGCCCACCGTGCGGAGTGGCAGGATCCGGTCACCATCGACCAGCTCGGTCACCTGTTGGCCGAAGCGCAGTCGCTGGCCCAGTTGGGTGTGCGGGCCACCCTCCGCTCCCTGGGCGGGCTGCAACCCGGGTCCGAGTCGAGCCTGCGCAAGCTCTTGGGGGCGGAGTTCGAGCAGCGGGTTCACGAGTTCGGCCTCGACCTGTGCGGCCCCGATGGGGCTTTCACCGAGGGGGAGGCGGCCGCATCCGCCCACGGCGTGCTCCACAGCAGGTGCCTCACCATCGCCGGCGGCACGAGCGAGGTGCAGCGCAACGTCATCGGTGAGCGTCTGTTGGGCCTGCCGCGCGATCCCGAGCCGGGCCGTTGAGCGTGGCCCGGGAGTGGGGCCGCCGGATGTGGCAGTGTGGAGGGCCGAATCGTGAAGTCGGTGACCCCGGCCGGGGGACCCTGGTCGTCGAGCAAGCGGATGGAGGTCGGACCGATGGCTGACGTGCTGTACTTCGAGGACGTGAACGAGGGGGACGAGGCGCCGGTGCGTTCCTTGGTCCTCGACCGGACCGACCTCGTGAGGTATGCCGGCGCCTCGGGTGACTTCAACCCCATGCACCACGACGAGGTCAAGGCCACGGCCGCCGGGCAGCCCAGTGTCTTCGGCCACGGAATGTTCTCGATGGGCTTCCTCGGCTCCGCCATCAGCGACTTCGTCGGTGTCGGCAACGTCCGCCGGTACCAGGTCCGGTTCGCCAAGCAGACCTGGCCCGACGAGAAGCTGTCCACGAAGATCGTGGTCACCGGCAAGCGCACCGACGATGGCGAGCACCTGGTCGACCTCGATGTCCGGCTGCTCAACGGGGACGGCGAGGAGAAAGTGGTCGGCGAGGCGACGGCGGTGGTTCCCGGCCGCTCCTGAGCAGCCCTCCCTGGTGGCAGCCGCCGGCCAGAGCCGGCCCCTGGTGCCACGACGATTCGGGCGGTCCGGCTTGTCGAGCACTCCTGACACCGGCAGCGAGTGACCTACTTCGATTTTCTAATTCGGGCTAATTATCGGCTGTGGGCGATAATTGCGATCTGCCCGGAAGGCAAATTATCGGCTCCAGACGATAATTACGTCGATTTGGAAAACCGCGACATGCCACTGTGGACAGGAGCCCGAGGCGGGTCGACCCCGCCGGCCCGGCCGATCGGGTGGGGTGTCTAGAAGAAGCTGAACTTGGGGATGCCCGACGAGACGTCCTTGAACAGCTCACCCTTGGCCGCGGCCAGCTCCTCGGGAGTCCACATCGAGTCGCGATGGATCTCGCCCACCGGGTGGTACCCGCCCATGGCCCAGACGCTGCCGCCGAAGACCACGAAGTTCTGGCCGGTGACATCGGACGCCTCGTCGGTGGCCAGGAACGCCACCAGCTGGGCGATGTTCCGGGGGTCCCACTCGTCGAACCCCTCGCCCTTCTTGGCCATCTCGCCGAACAGGTTCTCGGTCATGCGGGTGCGGGCCCGGGGGGAGATCGAATTGACGGTCACCCCGTAGCGCTCCAGCTCACGGGCGAGGACCACGGTGAGGGCGGCGATGCCCGCCTTGGCCGACGAGTAGTTGGCCTGACCGGCGTTCCCGTAGAGACCGGCTTCGGACGAGGTGTTGATGATGTGGCCGCTGACCGTCTCGCCGGCCTTGGCCCGTCCCCTCCAGTAGACGGCCGCATGGTGGGAGGGGGCGAAGTGGCCCTTGAGATGGACCCGGATCACGTCGTCCCAGTCCGACTCGTCCATATTGAAGCTCATCTTGTCCCGCAGGATGCCGGCGTTGTTGACGAGGATGTCGAGCTGCCCGAAGGTGTCGACGGCCTGGTCGACGAGGTCCTTGGCTCCCTGCCACGAACTGACGTCGGATGCATTGACCGCCCCGTCGCTGCCCCCCTTCTTGATCAGCTCGACCACCTCTTCGGCGGGATGCTTGTCGCCGCCTTCGCCTTGGAGGGAGGCACCCACATCGTTCACGATGACCTTGGCGCCCTCGGACGCCAGCAACAGGGCCTCCTCGCGTCCGATCCCGCGTCCTGCGCCGGTCACGATGGCCACCTTGCCGTCGAGCATTCCCATGTCGTCCTCCTGTATCTCGTCCCTGCAGCTGATGCCAGAGTCTGTGGTCGGTGCCGCACAACCCGCACCCGTAAGGCACTGGTCGCCGTGGCCCACACCGGGACCGGCCCGGCTACGCCCCGACGTTGCGACGGAACCGGGGAAGCATGGCCGAAACCTGCCCTTCCGGGCAAGACAGCGCCGGCCGGCACCCGGCCGGCGCACGGAGGCGCACGGAGGCCCAGGCGGAGGCCACGGGGCGCGATGCTATGTTCGGGCCCTTCGAGCGACGGGAATGGAGAGGGTGTGAGCGGTGCGGGTCACGCAGCGGACGGTGGGGACCGGCCGACCGGCGGCGCCGTGGCCAAGGTGACGCCGCACCTCCAGCGGGTGGAGCGAAAGGTCCGTCGCGAGGTCACCCGGCTGGCCGGCCTCTCGTTCCAGCAGCTGCCGCCGCGCCAGGCGGTCCGGATGGCCTACAACGTCCTGCTCCGCCGGGAGCCAGACGAGCCGGCGTGGACCGAGCAGACCGTGGCGATGACCCAGGGGGCGTTGACCCACGACGACGTCGTGGACCGCCTCCGCTGCTCGAACGAGTTCCGCACCGCGGTGGCCGTCCGACCGGCCAATCTGCACAGCTCCCTGCACGCCAGCCGGTGCGAGTTCATCGTGGGGCTCCCGCCGGCCAGAAACATCGTTGACCTGGGCGGGGGGCACACCTCGGACTCCCGCGGCGCGCTGGTCGTCCTCGGGTATCCGTACGACTTCGACGAGCTGGTCGTTGTCGACCTACCGCCCGACGACCGGCACCCGCTCTACCATTCGGAACGCTTCGGGGCCGGCGATACCGGTCGCGGGAAGGTCCGCTACGAGTACCGCTCGATGGCCGATCTCTCGTTCGCGGACGATGCGTCCGTCGACCTGGTCTACAGCGGGCAGTCGATCGAGCATGTCACCGAAGCCGACGGTGAGATCGTGCTCGACGAGGCATTTCGGATCCTCCGGCCGGGTGGGCACATGGCCATTGACACCCCGAACGGCCGCGTGTGCAGGTTGCAGCAGCAATCGTTCATCGATCCCGACCACAAGGTGGAGTACACGCTCGAGGAGCTGCGCAACAAAGTCACCCGGGCCGGATTCGACGTCCTCACCGAGCGCGGCCTGAACTGGGGCGGTCCCGCCGTGTCGCGAGGTGTGTTCGACCCGTCGGCCCTGGCCGGCAATTACGGCATCTTCTACCAGGCCGAGGAGTGCTACCTCCTGGCCCTGGTCATCCAGAAGCCAGGCTGAGCTGCGGGCCCGAACCGGTCAGCCGGCAGGTTCGAGCACGAAGACGGGAATGGAGCGGTCGGTCTTCTTCTGGTAGTCGGAGTAATCCGGGTAGGCGGCCACGGCGCGCTCCCACCAGATCGCCTTCTCGTCCCCGGTGACCTCGCGGGCCACCATGTCGGCCTTCGCCGGACCGTCCTGGAGCTCGACGTGGGGATCGGCGACCAGGTTGAAGTACCAGACTGGGTGGGTGGGAGCACCACCCTTGGAGGCGACGACCGCGTAGTGGCCGTCGTGTTCGACCCTCATCAGCGGCGTCTTGCGCACCTTTCCGGACTTCGCACCGCGGCTGGTCAGGATGATGACCGGCATGCCGCGGAGGGTGGTGCCTTTGGTGCCACCAGATCCTTCGTACTCCTCGACCTGTTCGCGGACCCAGTCGGCCGCGCTGGGTTCGTACTCGCCTTCGATGGGCATGTTCCACAGCTAACACGGCTGGCGCGGCCGATGCCAGCCCGCTGAGCTCGGCCCCAGGGTCGGTCGACGGCCGGGCGAGGCCTGCGGGCTCGAGTGCCGGCGAGTGCGGGCGAGAGGACTCGAACCTCCATCCCCGAAGGGACCGGGACCTAAACCCGGCGCGTCTGCCAGTTCCGCCACGCCCGCGTGGTGCCACCCTACCCAGCGACGGGCGTGGGCCCGGGGTGGCGCATGGTCACGGGGAGGCCGAAGGCCCTGGCTATAGTCACCGTGTGCCGCCAGCGCAGTCGTCCACACCTTCGGTGGCTCCCATCGAGCCGAATCCGTCAGCCGGCGACGTCGTCCTGCCCGCGGCCACCGCGGCAGGCACCACCGACGGAGCGGACGCCACGTCCCGGGCCCAGTACATGACCGAGGTCATGGCCGAGATCGATGCCGAGGTCAGGCGCAGGCGGGCATCGGGTGACCTTCCGGCCGGGCTCGAACGCGAGCTGGACGAACTGTTCCTCGAGTTCTCGCCGGTCGGGTTGCACGGCCGGGCACGGCTCAGGGAGACGCTGGCCCTGGTGGACGGCTCGGCCTACGTGGACGTGGCCGTTCCGACCGAGTCCCGAAAGGTCGTGGGGAGTTTCGTCAAACGTCTGATCCGCAAGGCGATGGGCTGGTACATCGGGTTCATCGTCCACCAGATCGTCAAGTTCGCGTGGGCTGTGTCCCGCATGTTCCACGTGGTCGTCGACCACGTGGAGGACCTCGAAGCCTCGGTGGAGGCGCAACGGACCCCCGAGCTGCCGGCCAGTGCCTGGCCCCAGGTCGATCCGGGGTCGAGTTGGTGGTCGGGGACGGCCGTAGCCGCCCTGACCGGGGTGACCGGACGGGTGCTGCACGCCGAGTGCGGCAACGGGAGCCTGGTCGGGGCGTTGCGTGCCGCCGGGGTCGATGCCTATGGCGTTGACCCCACCGAGTCGCTCATCGAGCCGGCCGTCGAGCGGGGCCTGGACGTGCGAGCCGAATCCGTGCTGGGTCATCTCGAGGTGGTCGCCGACGAGGCTCTCTCGGGGATGGTGCTGAGCGGCTCGGTCCAGTGGCTCCATCCCAACCAGCGGGACCGGCTGGTGAACCTGGCCACGTCGCGCCTGGCCGTCGACGGCGTGTTGGTGATCCAATCGGCCACCCCCGAGTCGTGGATGGCGGGAAGATCCCACCTGGTCAGCGACCTGGCTCCCGGGCGGCCGCTGCACGCGGAGACATGGGGCCACCTGTTGGCCCAGGCGGGGTTCGGACCCGCCACCGTCAGCTGGGGCGGCGGCGAGAGGCAGCTGGACCGGGTGGGTTCGTCGAACCCGGACGCCGGGGCGATCAACGCCGCCATCGACGCGGTCAATGCACTTCTGCTGGGGTCGGGCGAGTACCTTCTGGTCGCCGTACGGGAGCGGTGACCGCCGTCCACCAGTTCGTCCCCGCGCTGCTCCCGAGGGATGCCACCGGCGACCACACACTCGAACTGCGTGACACCCTGCGCCGCGAGGGCTGGGAGTCGGACATCTACGTGGAGGCGGCCCATGACGAACTCAAGGACCAGGCCACCTACTTCGAGCGGTACCCGGGGCGGGCCCGTCCGGGGGACATCCTGCTCTACCAGCTGAGCACGGCGTCCCCGGTGGCGGAATTCCTGCTGACCAGGCCGGAGACCCTGGTCCTCGATTACCACAACATCACGCCCCCGTCGTTCTACGAAGGCTGGGAGGACCACACCAGCGAGAAGGTGGCCCTCGCTCTGCGTCAGGCGGCGGAACTGGCGCCCGTGGCCAGGCTCGGGATCGCCGACTCGACCTTCAACGCAAACGGGCTCCGGCGGCTCGGCTGCCCGGCCACCGCCGTCGTCCCCATCCTGGTCGAGATGGACGGACACCGGTCCGGTGTCGACGAGGCAGAGTCGGCCCGGCTGGCTGCGGAGCACGGGCCGGGGACGGTGCTCCTGTTCGTGGGGAGGATCTCCCCCAACAAGACCCAGCACCACCTGGTCGAGGCCCTCTGGCTCTACCGGCGATGGTACGACCCCGATGCCCGGCTCCACCTGGTGGGACCGGCAGTGACCGAGTCATACGCACAGGCGGTGTTCTCGCTGGCCGAGGAGCTGGGTCTGGCTCACGCAGTCCGGCACGGCGAGCATCTCTCCGACGCCCAGCTCGCCGCGTGGTACGCCGACGCCGACGTCTTCGTCTGTCTTTCCGAGCACGAAGGCTTCTGCATCCCGCTCCTCGAAGCAATGCGGTCCGGGCTCCCCATCGTGGCCTTCGCCGCCGGCGCGGTGCCCGAGACCGTCGGCCCGGCTGGTCTCCTGCTCGACTCCAACCGTCCCGGCGCGGTGGCCGCGGCCGTCGACCGTGTGCGGTGTGACCCCGTCCTGGCCGATCGCCTGGTATCGGATGGGCACCGGCGCCTCGACGCCTTCTCGCTATCCGTGACCCGGCGGCGGTTCGTCGAGGTGCTCACCGGGGTGGCCCGGGACCAAGCGGTCGGTGCATGAAGCTCACCTTCGTGACGCCCCGCTACGGTCTCGAGGTCATCGGCGGAGCCGAGAGCGCGGCCCGGATGCTGGCCGAGCGGTTGTGCCTGCGGCCCGGCTGCGAGGTGGAGGTGTTGACCAGCTGCGCGCTCGACCATCTGACGTGGGAGAACATCGAGCCCCCCGGTACCTCGGTCCTCAACGGGGTCACCGTGCACCGCTTCCCGACGGCCAGCCGGCGGCTGCTCGACTACTTCAAGCTCGACGGCAGGCTCAGGGTGTCGCCGACGACGGCATCTTTGGCCGAGTCCCGTCGATGGGTGGCGCTCAACGGCCCGATGTGCCCGGACCTGGTCGACGCCGTCGCCGCCACCGACGCCGACGTCGTGGCCTGCTATCCGTACCTGTTCGCCACCACGGTGGACGCCATCGCCGTGTCCAGGGTGCCGACGGTCCTCCACCCGGCCGCCCACGACGAGCCGGCGATCTATCTCTCGGCGTTCCGCCAGAGCTTCCGTGACATCGACGGTTTCGTATACCACACCCAGGCCGAACGGGACCTGATGGAGCACGTCTTCGGCATCGGGGCGCGACCACAGATTGTTCTCGGCCTCGGTGTCAACGACCCGGCCGGGGCGGGTCGGCGGGGAGGCGACGTGCTGGGCATCGGCGACCGTCCCTACCTCTGCTACCTCGGCAGAGTGGATGAGCACAAGGGCTGCGGGATGCTGGCGGAGTACTTCGAGCGGTACAAGGAACGCCACCCGGGCGATCTCGTCCTCGCCTTGGTCGGTCCCGTCTCGGACAAGGCACCCGAGCACCCGGACATCGTCGTGACCGGCACCGTGTCCGAACCCGACAAGTGGGACATCCTGGCCGGCGCCGAGGCGATGGTGATGCCGTCGGCCTACGAGTCGTTCTCACTGGTGCTTCTCGAGGCATGGACGGTCGGGATCCCCGTCTTGGTCAACGCCTCGTGCGCGGCCACCATGGAGCACTGCCGACGCTCGGGTGGTGGCCTCTGGTTCGACTCCTACCGTTCCTTCGAGGTGACCGTCGATCGGTTGACCTCCGACCGGGACCTGCGAGCGGAACTCGGGGCCGCGGGCGGCCGTTACACGGCCCGCTACTACCGGTGGCCCTCGATCATCGACCGGTACCTCGGGTTCCTCGACGGCATGGTGGCCCGCGGTCGTCGAGCGCCGGTCAGGTCCCGTCGGCTGGCCCTCGAGGTCGGCGGCGCCGAGTACGTTCGGGAAAGATGAGGGCGTGATGCCCGAGCCCGCCGAACCGACAGGTCCCGCCGAGCCTGCAGGTGGCGCCGCGCCCGCGGGGCCGACAGGTGCAGGTGCAGGGGGAGGCGCGGAGTCCGTCGCCGAAGACGTCTCGGCCGCCGAACGCCAGCTGTTGGCTGCGTTCGACCGTCTGAGCCCGCAGGGCGGGCTCCGGTGGGGATTCGACGACGCCATGCGCCGGATCGAGCACCCTGATGCCGACTCGGCGGCCGGCGGCAGCCCGTGGACGGGTCTGCCCGACGACCTCTGGGAGCGGGGCCGTTCGGCCCGTATCGGACAGCGCTTCGTGGGCGACGTGGCCGGGGTCATGGCCGACATCCTGGCCGCCGACGCGCGCTCCGTCGCCGAGAGTGCCGCCGGGGCCGTCAATGTGGCCGTGTGGGATGCACTGCGCTATCTGGCGGCGCGGGTGGAGGTGCTGGAGGCGAGGATCGACCCGCTCGGGCTCGAGACGGCCGAGTGGCCGGGTCCGGGACCGGATCCGGGCGAGTGGGCGGATGTGGTCGACATGTGGTTGGGTCCAGCCGACCCCGACGTTCCCATCGTCGTGGGCGAGTCCGGAGACGGTGCCCTGGTCGGCGCGCTGAGGGATGCGGGTCGCAAGGTCGTCGGCGTGGAGCCCCAAGGGGCGGCCGCATGGCGGTCGATGGTGTCGTCCGGCGAGGGTGGGAAGGCCGAAGACATCGTGCTGTCCGAGGTCGGTCCGCGTCTGAAGGCGATGCCCGACGCCAGTGCCGCAGCTGTGGTGTTGGTCGGTTGCGTCGACCGTCTCGACCTGGGTGGCCAGCTCGGGTTGCTCGAGCAGTCGGTCCGGGTCGTCGTCCCGGGCGGGACCATCGTCGTGCTGGTGGCCGACCAGTCGGCCTGGTCCGCGAGCCTCTCGCCCCCGGCCAGGGACCTGGCCCCGGGACGCCCCCTCCACCCCGAGACCTGGAGGTTCTTGTTGCACCGCTCGGGGGCGGCCGAGGTCGATTGGCACCGGCCCACCGCGGGCACGGTCCATGCAGTGGTGGCCAGGTTGTCACCGTGAGCGGCGTCCACCTCTTCGTTCCCATGCTCCACCGTCATGACGCGGTGGGGGAGCACACACTCGTCCTCCGGGACCGGCTGGTGTCGGCCGGGTTCACATCGAGGATCTACTCCGAGATACCCGATCCGGTCACCGCCGAGGAGACTCGCCACTACCTCGACTACGAGGCGGAGCGTGAACCAGGCGACGTGCTCGTCTACCAGTTCGCCACCGAGTCGGTGATGGCCCCCTGGCTGGCGGGGCGGCCCGAGCCGGTGGTGATCAACTACCACAGCATCACCCCGGCGACGTTCTTCGGACCGTGGAACAACGGGATCACGCGGCTCCAGGTCGGTGCCCAACTCGAACTGGAGCATCTGGCGCCCCGGGCCGCGCTTGGCATAGCCGTGTCGCGGTTCGACGAGCGTGAGCTTCGCGAGGCCGGGTGTACCGACACCACTGTCATCCCTGTGGCCAACATCGCGGTCCCGCCGGTCGAACCGGACCCGGACCTCCTCGAGCGGCTGTCCGCCCGCCTCCCCGGTGGCGGGCACCGATGGCTGTCGGTGGGTCGGTTGGCTCCGAACAAGGCCCATCATGAGACCATCGCCGCCCTGTTCGTGGCCCGGAGCTCGACCGACCCCGGCGCCCACCTCACGCTGGTCGGGGCTCCCTCGGTGCCGACCTACGCCGCCGCCCTCCGGAGTTACGCCGCATCCCTGGGCCTGGCCGATTCGGTCGAGTTCGTCACCGGCATCACCGACACCGCACTGGCCGCGTACTACCGGGCTGCAGACGTCCTGGTCATGCTCTCCGATCATGAGGGGTTCGGTGTTCCGTTGGTCGAGGCCATGGGCCAGGGCCTCCCCATCGTGGCCTTCGACGCGGGAGCGGTCGGCGAGGTGCTCGACGGGACCGGCGTGCTGCTCGAGCACAAGCACCCGCGCCAGGTGGCCGAGGCGGTGTCCAGGTTGATGAGCCACCCTGACCAGCGGGATCGGCTGGTGGCCGCCGGGAAGGCCAGGTTCGGGGCCATGGGACTCGAGCGGGCGGCGGACCGGTTGGTCGAGGCCGTCCGGGCTGTTTCCGGCCCGGTGGGGGCCACCCGGTGAGGCCGCGGGCCCGGCAGCCTGCGTCCACCGGAAGGCCCGACCCACTAGGCTCTGGCCCCATGGAAGAGCCTCGTCATCTGTTTCCGCACGCCCCTGGACCCGAGATGAATTCCGGTACCGAAGTTGGTCCCGGATCCGACATCTTCCAGCGCCTGTTGAAGGAGCGGATCGTGTTCATCGGTTCGGCCATCGATCAGAACACCGCCAATCTGGTCTGCTCGCAACTCATTCTGCTGGAGGCCGAAAACCAGGAGCGGGATATCGCCGTCTACATCAATTCGCCGGGCGGCTCGGTGACCGACGGCCTGGCCATCTACGACACCATGCAGTACGTGCGCTGCGACGTGCGCACCATCTGCGTCGGCCTGGCCGCCTCGATGGGACAGTTCCTGCTGTGCGCGGGTACACCGGGCAAACGGTTCGCCCTTCCCCACAGCCGCATCCTCATGCACCAGCCCTCGGGCCAGATGCAGGGCCAGGCCTCGGACATCGCCATCCAGGCCGAACAGATCATCTACCTCAAGCGGATGATGGCTGAGCGGATCGCCTTCCACACCGGTCAGCCGGTGGAGCGCATCGAGGCGGACTCCGACCGCGACCGCTGGTTCACGGCGGAGGAGGCCCGCGAGTACGGCTTCATCGACGAGGTGATCCAAAAGGACGCCATGGACGTACCGACGGCCGGCGCGGGGGCTTCCAGCCAGTGAGCCTGAGCCTCGAGCGCCCCGCGCCTGGCGAGCCGGAGGAGGTCTCGACCATCGGGGGGAGCACCCGTTTCGTCCCCGGTCAGAGCCACGACCGGATCACCGTCGTCAACGGGAAGGTCCAGCTCGGTCGGAGGCTGAAGGACCTCTGGCTCAACCGTGACCTGCTCATGCTGCTGGTCCGGACCGAGCTCAAGGTCAAGTACAAGGACTCGGTGCTCGGCTATGCGTGGTCGATGCTCAACCCGGCCCTGGTGCTGGCCATCTACTACGTGGTCTTCAAGATCATCGCCCGTAACCACCAGCCCAACTTCGCCATCTGGCTGTTCGCCGGCCTGATCGCCTGGAACCTCTTCAACGGCTCGGCCATGGCGGCCACGTCGGTGGTGGTGGGCAAGGCGGGGATCGTGAAGAAGGTGGCGTTCCCCCGCGAGCTGCTGGCCCTCTCGGTGGTGGGGGTCAACCTGGTGCTCTTCTTCATCCAGGCCGTGGTCCTCGTCCTCGCCCTGCTCCTCTTCGGGATCAAGCCGGATTTCACCTTCGTGGCCATCCTTCCCCTGGCCCTGGTGGCCATGCTGATGTTCACCGGGGCCCTGTCCATCTTCTTGTCCGCGGTCAACGTCTATCTGCGGGACACCCAACACCTGACCGAAGTCCTGTTGATGGCCTGGTTCTGGTTCACGTCCATCGTCTACACCTACGGCACCATCTTCCTGTCCGGCCACAACAAGCAGCACCCGGTGCTCAACTGGCTCCAGTACGTGTACCTGCTCAACCCGATGACCCCGGTGGTCATGACCTTCCAGCGAGCCATCTACGGGCGGACCCAGTACTCATATCTGAACCCAGGTACGACGAAACCGCAGATCTACCACGTCCTCCCGACCTGGGGTGTGGGCGTCTACGCGGGGATGATGGCCGCGGTGCTGGTGGTGAGCGTCGGGCTCTTCGTGCTGGCCCTCATCGTCTTCGGCCGGCTCGAGGGCAACTTCGCCGAGGAGCTCTGACCGGTGGGCGTCGCCATCGAGGTCAAGAACATCTCCAAGCAGTTCCGCCTCTACAACGAGAAGCACACCTCGCTGAAGGAGCGGGTCATCCACGGCGGCAAGATGCCGTTCACGCCCTTTTGGGCCCTGCAGGACGTCAACGTGGACATCAACCAGGGGGAGACCTTCGGCATCCTCGGCCGCAACGGGTGCGGCAAGTCGACCCTGCTCAAGTGTGTGGCCGGCATCCTCAAGCCCACCACCGGTGAGATCCGGGTGCGGGGCAGCCTGGCCGCCATGCTGGAGCTGGGGGCCGGCTTCCAGCCCGACCTCTCCGGACGGGACAACATCTTCCTCAACGGGTCCCTGCTCGGGCTGTCCCACGCCGACATCGCCAAGCGGTTCGACGACATCGTGGCCTTCGCCGAGCTGGAGGAGTTCATCGACAACCAGGTCAAGTTCTACTCGTCGGGGATGTACGTCCGGCTCGGATTCGCGGTGGCCGTCAACGTCGAACCGGACGTGCTGCTGGTCGACGAGGTCCTGGCCGTCGGGGACGCCGCCTTCCAGCGCAAGTGCCTCGACCACGTGAAGAAGTTCCAGCGCGAAGGCCGGACCATCGTGGTGGTGAGCCACGGTCCGGACACCATCCGCCAGAACTGCGCCCGGGCCATGGTCATGAACCACGGCAAGGTGATCACCGTCGACGAGCCCGGCGAGGCCATCCGGGTCTACCTGGCCGACCTCCTCGGGGTGGGCACGCTCAAGCACTCGGAGTCCGGGGGCATCGTGGGCAACGTCCTGGCCATCGGGACGGTCCAGGCCGAGCACGGCGGGAGCGGCTCGCGTACCCACATGTACCCGGGTGAGTCGCTCACCATCACCGCCGACGTGGACAGCCTGGCCCCGGTACCCGACGCCGTGGCCCGCATCGTGATCCATGACGACAAGCACGAGGTCGTGTTCGCCTCCGATCCCGACGACCCGGCCTGTGCCGTCGACGTCCCCGAAGGAGGTGGCATCGTCCTGTTCTCCTTCCCCGACGTGCCGTTGCTGGACGGCACCTACTCGGTGAGCGTGGGCGTGAAGAGCGCCACCGACACGGCCATCTTCGACTGGAAGGACCAGGTGACCCAGTTCGAGGTGGCCAACCCCGGCCGCACCACCGGCCGGGTCCGCCTTCCCCTGGATGTCAGCTTCCGGCTGCGCTCCACCGGCCTGACCGGCGAGGTACCGGCGGTGGGCACCGACTTCGGCCCCTTGGCCGGCTGGGAAGAAAACGCTTCGTGACAGTGGACCGCATCGATCAGGTCATCCCTTCCCTGGCCAGTCGGGATGCCATCGGCGGTCATGTGGTGCAATTGCGCGATCTGCTGCGGACCCGCGGATATCAGTCCGACATCTACTACGGCAACGCCACCGCCGACAGACTGGAGTTCGGGTTCCCCGTCAGCCGTCTGGGTGACCGGTCGTCGGCCGGCCGGGTGCTGCTCTACCAGCTGTCCATCGGCAGCGGGGTGGCCGACATCTTCCGCCAGCGGACCGAGCGGAAGTTCGTCAACTATCACAACATCACCCCGGCGGACCTCATCGAGGGGTGGATCCCCGCAGTGGGCGAAGAGGTCCGGTGGGGCCGCGCCCAGCTTCGGGACCTGGCCCCGGTGACCGAATTCGCCATCGCCGACTCGGCCTTCAACGAGCGCGAACTTCAGGCGGCGGGCTACCGGTCGACCAAGACGGTGCCGCTCCTCATCGATCTGGAGGGCTTCGGCGGCTCCCCCGATCCTGTCCTGGCCGGCCGGCTGGCGGCCCAGAAGGAGCGCGGCGGAGCGGATCTGCTGTTCGTGGGGAAGGTGTCGCCCCACAAGGGCCAGCACGACCTGGTCAAGGCCCTCGCCGCCTATCGGCGCCTCTACGACCCCGATGCCCGCCTACACCTGGTGGGGGGAGCCATCAGCGACGAGTACCGCGCCGCCGTGGTGCGATTCGCCGAGGAACTGGAGTTGGGCGAGGCCGTCGAGATCGCCGGCTCGGTGTCTCACGAGGAACTCATCGCGTACTACGCCGCCTCCGACGCCTTCGTCTGTCTCTCCAACCACGAGGGGTTCTGTGTCCCGCTGCTCGAGGCCATGTACCACCGGCTCCCCATCGTGGCCTACACCAACACCGCGGTGCCAGAGACGGTGGAAGGGGCCGGGTTGATCCTCCCCAACAAGGAGCCGGTCCGGGTGGCGGCGGCCATCGACCGGGTGGTCCGAGACGCCGAACTCCGCTCCATGCTGGCCGCGGCGGCCGCGGTACGCGTGGCGTCCTTCGCCCTGCCCCGGGTCAGGGACGAGTTCGCGTCCGCGCTCGAGGCAGCCTGCGCGGCGTGAGGGGGGCGCAGGGGTTGCGGCGTCGGGTCCGATGAGGGTCTCGTTCGTCGTACCCCGGTACGGGCCGACGATCATCGGCGGAGCCGAGACGGCGGCACGTGCGTTGGCCGAGCACCTGGTGGAAGGCAGGGGATGGGAGGTCGAGGTCCTCACCGGCTGTGCCGAGGACTTCGTCACCTGGGCCGAGGTGTTCGCGCCGGGGGAGGAGGTCATCGACGGGGTGCGGGTGGTGCGCTTCGCCTCGCAGGCCGGGCGTGACCCTTCGTTCCATCCGTTCTCCGCCTCGCTGCTCTCCGACCCGGCCCGTGCCTCACTGGCCGATGCCGAGCGGTGGATCGACCTCCAGGGACCGGTGGTGCCCGAGTTGGTCGATGCCGCCCTCCACTCCGATGCCGACGCCCTGATCTTCTATCCCTACCTGTACTACCCCACGGTTCGGCTCATCGACCGGGTCGGGGTCCCGACCATCCTGCACCCGGCCGCCCACGATGAACCCGCGCTCCGCCTACCGGTCTTCGGGCGCGTGTTCGACGCCGCCGACGGGCTGGTGTTCCAGACGGCGGCCGAACGGGATCTCGTGCAGGGAAGGTTTCCGGTGGCCAGCCATCGTCAACTCCTCCTCGGCCTGGGCGTGGACGATCCGGGAGTCGCGCAAGACGTGCCCGACGCGCCCGGCGCGCAAGGCGCGCCCGGCCACGCCGGCCTGGCGCCGCTGCCGATCGGCGCCGGCGATCCCTATCTCGTGTGCCTCGGTCGGGTCGA
>JBEKOI010000053.1:0-16333 GCA_049521915.1 Acidimicrobiales bacterium
CTCTGTTCGAGGAGATCACCAAGGCCGGGGTGATGCTGGACACGGCCGGGCTCACTCCGACGTCTGAGGGCACCCGGATCACCTGGACAGGCGGAACTCTCAGCTACAAGGACGGGCCTTTCACCGAGAGCAAGGAAGTCGTCGGTGGTTACGCCATCCTCCAGGCCAAGGACAAGGCGGAGGCCTTGGAGTGGACGAAGCGGTTCTTGGAGATCCATCCGAAGAGCTGGACCGTCACCGCCGAGCTCCGCGAGATTGCCGAGCGCTGACCGGCGCTGCTTGCTCCACCCCAATGCGGCTGCTCTGATGGGTGGTGGTGACGACATCAGCCCCGACCGATTCACTCGAAGCGGTGTTCCGGATCGAATCCGGGCGAATCATCGCCGGCGTCGCCCGCATCGTGGGGGACGTGGGGATCGCAGAGGAGATCGCCCAGGACGCACTGGTGGCTGCGCTGGAGGCATGGCCAGAGTCAGGTGCCCCGAGTAATCCGGGTGCCTGGCTCATGGCCACGGCCAAGTACCGTGCGATCGATCTCGTGCGCCGCAAGGAGACCTACGCCCGCAAGCTGGCCGAAGTCGGTCGGACGCTCGGAGACGTGCCACCGATCGAGCCGACGGACACCGATGATATCGATGACGATCTGCTACGACTGATCTTCATCTCGTGCCATCCGGTGCTGTCGCCCGACGCCCGCATCGCGCTCACACTGCGCCTGATGGGCGGCCTCACGACGAACGAGATTGCCCGGGCATTCCTGGTCTCGGAGCCGACGATCGCACAGCGCATTGTCCGCGCCAAGCGGTCGCTGGCCGAGGCCGGGGTCCCTTTTGAGGTCCCCTACGGTGCCGACCGGGAAGGGCGTGTGGCGTCGGTTCTCGAGGTCATCTATCTCGTCTTCAACGAGGGCTATGCCGCTACCGCCGGCGAGGACCTGGTGCGCCCGGGCCTGTGCGAGGACGCACTTCGCCTGGCTCGGGTCCTCGCCGGCCTGATGCCGGCGGAACCGGAAGTCCACGGGCTCGTGGCACTCCTCGAATTCCAAGCTTCCCGGATTGCGACTCGCACGGGTCCGACCGGTGAGCCGGTGCTGCTCGCGGACCAGGATCGATCCAGGTGGAACCGGATGTTCATCCGGCGCGGCAGCGACGCCCTGCGCCGAGCGGGCGACGGTCCCTACTCACTCCAGGCCGCCATCGCTGCGTGTCACGCCCAGGCGGTTCGTTTCGAGGACACCGACTGGACGGCGATCGCCCTTCTCTATGGCAGGCTCATGGCCCTGACGCCGTCCCCGGTGGTCGAGCTGAACCGGGCCGTGGCCGTCTCGATGTCGGAGGGACCGGCGGCCGGTCTGACGTTGGTCGACGCCCTGGCCGGCGAACCCGCCCTCGAGAACTACCACTTGCTGCCGAGCGTGCGTGGCGATCTGCTCGAACGCCTCGGGCGGAGGGAGGAGGCACGTGCGGAGTTCCAGCGGGCAGCGTCCATGGCCGGCAACGAACGCGAGAGGGAGTTGCTGCTGCAAAGGGCCGCTTGCTCCTGATCTTGCCCGGAGGGTGACAAACCGGGCACACGACGAAACCCCCGGCCAGTGCCGGGGGTTTCGTCGCTGCATCCTTCGCAGGTGGTTCTGTCCAGACCGTATTCCTACCTAGATCTGGTACTTCTCACCCTTCACCAACGTGAGGCTGCTGCCCTTCAGGCAGACGAGGGTGGTCGACACCTGACCCTTGGGGATCGACTTCAAGGCCTTGCTGGTCCCGCCGGTGGTGGTGGCGGTCTCCGAGATCTCCGAGTCTCCCTTGGCGCACTTGGTGTTCTTGACCGCCTTTTCGGTGAACTTGAAGGTGGTCGTTCCGGTCTTGTTCCAGGTGATCGTCCCGGTCTTCTTCGAGATGTTGGCCGCGATCGTGCCCTTGCCGCCGGTGTTGGCGGCGTCGTTACAACCGGAGATGGTTCCACTTCCGGTGATCTTGAGAGTGCCGGTGGTGCAACTCACCGTCGGTGCACTTGCACCCGCAGTTCCTGAGACCAGCGCAATAGAACCAAGTGATCCAGCTGCCACCATTGCGGCAATGGCGACAACGCGTGTCGGTAGATGGCGTCGCATGCTTATTCGTTCCCCCTTGGGATGTCGGTGCCGATGAGACCCACGTTGGTCCTCGTCATAAAAAACGAAGCAGGTGCCCGATTCGTTACACCGGCTGAGCCCAGGGAGCTCGGGGCCGTCCGGGTGCCTTCCGCTCCTCTGATCGGGAGCCCTTCCCGATGCGGCCGCACCCGGAGAGAGGTTCAGTGGGCCGTGGCCCCGGCTACGCCCGCCGGCCGAGGAAGTAGAGGAACTCCGTCTGGACGTCCGCACCCGCGGGTGCCTCCAGCTTGGGCCCGAAGACCAATGGCTGGCGGATCATGGCGTCCATCGGCTTGAGAGCCTCATAGGCCCGACGGACGGATTCCTCGTCGAGGTGCTCGTCCGCACCGATCGTTCGTGCCAGGTCCCACGTGTGGACGAGCACGTCCATGCTCACGAACTGGCCGATGATCTGACCCGCGGGCATCTTGCCCGTCGGACCGTCGATCTCTTTGCCCACCGCCTCCGGGTCTCCGGTGATCTCGCCGATCGCCCGGGAGGCGTCCTCCCAGGCCTGCTTCGGATCCTCGTCGGCGCCCAAGGGCTCCGACTCCCCATCTCTGACACTGGCGATCACGCCGCGATGATTCTCGACCACGTGGGTCACCAGGTCGCGGGCCGTCCACTGCTCGCAGGGGGATTGGGCCCCCCACTGGTCGGGGGTCACGGCCCTGACGGCAGCATCGAAGCCGCTCGAGACCAACCGGTAATTGTCCTGGACGTCGCTCATGTCCGAAGCGTAGGCCTCTTCCGGCCCCGCCGAAAGTGCCGGATGCCGGATCGTGTTCTGGACGGCCATCGGTGCCTGGCGGATGATGACCAGGGACGCGTGAACGTCGTTACCGGACGTGTGAGCTGGGGGGGGGACGCGCCCTCCACGGCCAGGGCAAACCGTGGGTGGGCTACGCCAAGGTGCCGACGAGGACGTCGGCGAACTCCTCGGGTTGGCCGACGAAGCCGCCGTGGCCCCCTGGGAAATCGAACAGCGGCGTACCCAGGCGCTCCGCAAGGGCGCTGGCCGTGCGCTGCGGGAACTCGCCCTTGGAGGCCGTTCCCGCCGCCACGATGACCCGGGTCGCCGCCTTTTCCAGGGCGGGGAAGTCCGGTTGGTAGAGGGCGATGGGTAGCAGACCATGACCGAAGAAGCGCTTGCCCATGGCCAACGCCTCGGTCGACGGCGGCTGCGGATCGGCGTCCTCGTCCTGGCCACGGATGTCCACGCCGGTAAAGGTGAAGAACCGCTTCCAGGCCGCGCTGATGCCGCCGGCACGGTACGTCTCGTAGATATCGAGCATTCCCGCCCGCGCTTCCTCGGCTTCGGGCAGGAGCACGGCCAGTGGCGGCTCGTGGGCGATGAGGGTGGCACTGTGGCCCGGGAAGCGGGCAACCAGTGCGAGCCCCGTGATCGCGCCTCCACTGCTGCCGAAGACATGCGCGGGCCCCATGCCCACCGCCTCCAGAATCCTGCGTACGTCGTCGGCCAGCAGGTCCGGCTCCGCGTCCTGGTCGGGGTCGTCGATCGTGCTGCGGCCGAAACCCCGTGGGTCGTAGGTCACGACGGTGTAGGCCTCGGCCAGCAGTGGTGCGATGGAGGCGAACCCCGAAGCGCCCATGGGGTGGCCGACCAGCATGAGCGCAGTGCCTGAGCCTTGGACCTCGTAGTACAGACGTGCGCCGGGGACGTCCAGCGTGTGGCTCGAAAGCAGCGGCATCTCCGCCTCCTCTTCGGTCGGGGCTCGGACCATCCTCTCAGGTCGTAGCAGGAGCACCTGTCATGGGCCGGCCCTCGCTGCGCCACCTGCCCCCACTACCGCTGTCCTGAATGTTCGGCAAGGACCGGACCGCGGGCCGGCCACAGGATGGAACCGATCCGGGCCCGACCGGAGCTCGGCCGGAGCGGGCTACGTCCCCGGGGGGCGGTAGGCCGCGTCCTTGGCCGCGGCCTCGTCGACTTCGGCTGCGGTGAGGAGAGCCACGGTCCTCACCGTTGCGCCGCCGCCGGCGGATACGGTCAGTGCCGCCGCCGCCGCCGAGGCGTTGTCGGGGAGGTCGGCGATGGCGTAGACATCGGTGGCTCCCAGTGCGAAGTAGAAGCACTCCATCTTTCCGCCCATTCCCTCGATCAGACCCTTGGCCGCCGCCACCCGGGCCGACCCGCCTTCGGATTTGAGGCCTCGAAGACCATCGAGGGTGTAGTTCACTTCCAGCAGATACTTCGGCATCATTCCTCCGGTTCCGCCCCGCGGGACTGATGATAGGACGCACGTCTGCGCGGTGCCGGGTGAGAGCCGTCATGGCCAGACTACGGGCTGAAGATCACCATCGGTCGGGCCGTCTTCATCGGTCACGAGTGCATGATCACCGGTCACGGGCCCATCGACATCGCGGACGAGGTCATGATGGCCAACAAGGTCAACCTGGTCACCGCCGGTCATCCCGTCGAGCCGGACAAACGCCGGTCGTACATCACGGTGGAACCGATCAAGGTCGAGATGAATGTGTGGATCGGATCTGCCGCCACTGTCCCGCCCGGTGTGACCATCGGAGCTGATTCCGTCGTCGCAGCTGGTGCAGTGGTGACCCGTGACGTCCCTCCGGCGACCCTTGTCGGGGGTGTGCCCGCCACTGTGATCAGGCACCTGGAGCCGCGCTCGGCCACCTAGCCCCGGTGCCGGCGCCCGGGATCTCCGCCCACCGGACGCTTCGAGCGGGGCCACCCCGGTGACCAGCCCACCGGGAGAGGTTCGTGGGTCAAGCGGCGAACAGGAGTCTTGCCTTGTCGGCGGCCGCCTCGATCTCACCCCGCCCGGGGAGCTGACCGGCCGAGAACATCGCCGCCTGCAACTGCGGGCCGTGAGCGCCGAAGGCCGACATCTGGGCCGTTGTGACCGGTTGGACGACGAAGTGAATGTGCACAGGACGGCCTCCGGCATGCGACCAGAGGCAGTTGTAGACCTGATCGGCGGCCGTAAGCTGACCGGCAATGGTGGAGGCCCGCCTGAGCAGGGGACCGAGTTCTGCCGCCTCGTCCTCGCCGAGCTCCCCGACCGAGGTGACGTGGCGCTCCGGCTTTACGATCAACGTCCCGACGCCGAGGGGCCCGATGCAGTGCTCGACGAGCCAGAAGTCGGTGCGATGGATGAGACCACCGGGGAGATCACGCTCGCCTCGTGAGAGCTCGCACGCCACACAATCCGTCACACCGGCAGTCTCCCACCCGTCGATGGGTGTGAGCCCGGAGACCGGATCGGCGGGGTTGTTGAGGAGCAGCACAGGTCCGGGGAATGATGCCGTGTACTGGAAAGAGACGTATCCATCACTGGAGGTGCACATGAACATCCTCGTCGCCACGGATGGGTCCGAGCCGGCGATCGACGCGGCTCGCCGATCCATGGACCTGCTGCGCCCCGGGGCTCACGTCGTGCTCGTGGCCGTCATCCCCCAATACGAGGACCCCATGAGCGACGCCGGGGGCATCGAGGGCCCGGATATCAGCTACAAGCAGGCGGACAAGGATTGGAAGAAGGCGACCACCGAGGGGCAGGCCGCGCTCGATCGCACCGCCTCGGCGCTCGGGACCGACGTGGAGGTTCGTCTGGTCCCCGACGACGAGAAGGCGGGCGCGGTCATCGTCCGGGTCGCCACCGAGATGAAGGCCGACGTGCTCGTGGTCGGCTCGTCCAGCAAAGGTTGGTTGAGCCGACTCTTCGGTGGTTCCGTCAGCGATTACGTGGCCCACCATGCACCGTGTCCGGTCATGCTGATCCGCCACGACCACTGAGCGCAGGGGGTTCCCTCAGCGACGCCCCATGGCCGGGTCATTGCCGGTGAAGTAGACGGTGTCCTGGGCGTACTTGTTGCCCGTGGCCCCGAGGTCCTGCTCCGCGCCGAACAGGCAGGGGGTGTCGTAGCCGGCGGCCGTCTTCGTGCAGACGGACAGCTTGTCCACGGTCTTGCCGTTGGGCTTGAGGAAGTACACGGTGCCGGCCGGAACCTTGGCGCCGTAGAAGAACTTGACCACGGTCACGATGGGGTTGAGCTTGCTGGTGTAGAGCGAGAAGTTGCCCACCACCTGGATGATGCTGCCCTCGCACTTGGTCGACCCGGTGGGCGGGCACAGGGCCGGCTCGGCCGAGGGGGCCAGTGACTCGAGGGTCACCGCCACCGGCGGCGGGCTGATGGTGATGGTGCCCGCCGATGGTCCTGTCCCCCCCACCTTCTTCTTGACCTTGATCTTGGCCTTGGGCAGGGTGAGGGAGACCGTGGCTCTGGCCAGCTTCAGAGACCTGTGGGTACTGGCCAGAGGAATCCCGGCGGCGGCCACCGCGGCGGTGCCGTTCCCGCTCTCGATCACCACCACCCCGATCGGGCCCAGGGTGGTCTGCTGGCTCCCGGCGTTGGACGAGTTCACCGAGACGGAGCCGGTGATGCCGGTGCCGTTGGCCAGGTCGGTGGTCTCCACCAGCACGTCGAGGGTGCTCGTGGCCCCGGCGGCCAGGGTCCCGATCGAACAGGTCAGTTGGCCCGACCCGGCGTTGGCACAGTTGGTGCCCGAGGCGGCCATGGCGGCCAGATCGTAGGTGAGGGGAGCCCCGCCGTCGCTCACACTCACACTGGCACTGAGCCCGGTGACCGAGGCCAGCGAGGTGTTGGCGATGGTGACCGCCCATCCGCCGTCGTTGCCCGCACTGCCCGCCAGCCCGTTGACCGAGGCCTTCGAGACCTTGGCCATGGTCGCCACCGACCCCCCGCTGGCGCCCCCGCTGACCGTGTTCTGGAGCGGTGGGGAGAGAGAGGGCACCTGGAAGACGGGGGAGGGCGGAGGAGGGTCGACGGTGGTCGAGCCGAGGGCCGCCACCCCCGAAGGCGGAGTACAGGAGATGGACTCGGTGGTCGGAGTCCCGCTGACCACGAAGGTGGCCTCGGCGCTGATGGTCCCGGGGACGAAGGAGACGTTGCCGGTCCCCGGTCCGGTCTGCCAGGTCACCGGGTTGTAGGTGGTGTCGTAGGTGTAGGGGGTGTTGGCCACCAACGTGGTGTCGCTCAGGGGCAGGTTGAAGGCCGAGGCCGACTCGGTGTTGGGGCTGACCGCCCCGCTCGCCGACCCCCCGACGGCGGTGAGGCCGTCCTCTGAGGTGGTCTGGGAGCTGACGGTGAGCGAGGTGGCCCCGAGCCCGATGAAGTGGTCGATGACTGATGCGGGCACGGTGACCTGGGCCGCCAGCGCGGTCGAGAACGTCCCCCCGACGTCGATGCTCGAAGGGGGAGCCGGCGATTCGGACACCATCACCGGGAAGCTGGTCGTCCCCGACAGGGAGGACACGGTACAGGTGTAGCCGGTGCCGAGGGAGGCGCTGCCGTTGAAGGTGGTCCCGAGCACGGTCATCGAATAGGTGTCACCGTCGTTGATCGGGCCTCCGTAGAGGTCGTAGCCGTTCCCGAAGGTGAAGACGATCTGGTTGTTCGAGTACGACGAGATGACCACCCCGATGCAGTCCCCCGGTCCCGTTCCCGCCCCCCAGACGTTGGTGTTGTCGGCGAAGTTGAACTTGGTGCCGTAGTCGGACCCGCTGGCACTGCAACTGGCCCCGGTGGGCGGCCCGATGGCCGAGGAGTTGGCGCCGAAACCGGACCCGGACACGGTGACCGTCGGATTGGCGGGGTCGCCGCCGAAGGTCACCCCGTCGACGGCCGGTGTCACGGTGAAGGGGGTGGTGGCCGGCCCGGAGCCGGAGAGGTCGGCATCACCGCCGTAGGTGACCGACGCCGTATACGAGCCGGCGGTGAGAGCGTTGTTCCCGACCGAGCAGTGTCCGCCGCCGCCGTTGCCGCCCGGGGTCAGGGTGGCCACACAACTGGCCGTGCCGACATGGACGGTGGCCGAGTCCGTGGTGGGCAGCACCTCGCCGTTGCCGGTCTGGACAGTGACGGTGAAGGCGGTGGCCCCCTCGTGGCCGTAGGACTGGCCGGCGGCGTTGCTGGTCAGGCCGGTGCTGGTCGAGTCCGTGTCCACGGCGAAGCTCTGACCCGAGCCATCGGCCGCCGCGTAGTCGGTGCCGACGGCCACGTGGGCGGTCAGGGTGCAGGTGCCCACTCCGTCGTAGGAGATGGTGAGCCCCGACGCCCTGCACACCCCGGGGGTCGACGAGGTCACCGAGGTGGATGTGCCGTCGCCGTCGGTCGACACCGAGGCGGTGAAGCCGCCCCCGTAGGCGCCCGAGCCCGGGAGGTTGGAGATGGTCGGTGTGGTGGGGTTGACCTGACCGGTCTCCACCGCACCGATGTCGCAGTTGGCACCCGTGGGGCTGGCCTCGCCGCGCTGGTCGGTCGTCGGGCAGACCTGGACGCTGTCCAGTGTGGTGGGATTCGGGACGGCCCCGACCACCGGACTGTCAGAGGCGGGCAGGATGGTCTGGGTCGACCCTCCGTTGTCGGCCAGTGCACCGAGTGTGCCATCGATCGTGGCCGAGCCGCTGACGCTGCCGGTATTCGACAGACCGCAGGAGCCGTCGTCGTCGATGTTGTACCCCTCGTCGGTGACCGTACCGGCGCACTCGAGCGCTCCGGAGGCGTTGGCCAGAATGCTGGCCCCTACGTCGACCGCTCCACTCTCGTTGGCGATGGTCCCACCCGACGCACCCGCGTTGCCCGAAAAGGTGGAGCTGGTGACCGTGGTCGTCCCGGAGCCCGTGTTGTCCCCGTTGTCGATCGCCCCGCCGTTGTCAGCCGCGGAGTTGCCCGAGAAGGTCGAGTCGGTGACGGTCGTCGTCCCAGTGCCCCCATCATCCCCGGTATCGATGGCCCCGCCATCGCTCGTGGCCGAGTTGCCGGAGAAGGTCGAGCCGCTCACGCTGAGGGTGCCGCTGGCGCCGTCCCCGTTGTCGATGGCCCCGCCACCGCCGTAGCCGTCGACGTTGTCCGAGAAGGTCGAGCCGGTGACCGTGGCCGTGCCACCGCTGACGTAGATGGCGCCGCCCTGGCCGCCACCTGTGTTCCCCGAGAAGGTCGAGCCGGTGACGTCCAGTGTGTTGGGGTATGTCTGGCCACCGACCCCCACCCCGCCGGCACCGAAATCGGAGCCGTTCCCGGAGAAGGTCGACCCGGAGATGGTCATTGCGCTGTCGTAATAGCTGGCCACGACCGGGCCATAGGGGAAGTTGTTGGTGAAGGTCGACCCGGTGATGGCCGCACTGGCCACCGAACCCCCATATCCGGTGTAGACGGGGGGATCATTGTCACAGACATCACTGTTGGGCTGGTCTTGGTCGTTCTCGAATGTCGAATCGGTGATGGTCATGGAGGAGAAGTTGTCGATGTCCGCGCAGTCGTAAGGGCCGGCGGAGTCGTCGTTGAAGACCGAATCCGAGAGGTGCAACGTACCTTCGTTGTAAATCCCGCCGGTCGTCGAGAAGTCGTACCCGTCCTCGATGGTCAGCCCCGAGATCGTTGCCGTCGCGCCCGAGAGTACATGGAAGGCCTGGACACCCGTCGGCCCCACGGGGTTGTAGCCGCCGCTGATGGCTATCGTCGTGGCCCCCGGCCCGGTGATGGTGAGCGACGACACCCCGATACTCATGGAGCTCGAAAGAGTGATGGGTGAGGCCGGTGGGCAGGACAAGGCTCCGGCGAACGTAACGGTGTCCCCGGACGCTGCGTTGGCCACGGCGTAAGGAAGGGAGCCGGTGTCGGTGGGTGACCCACTGCAATCGCTCACCGTCCACGTTGTCGCCTGGGCGGGAAGGACTCCTACCGCCACCGAGGCGGTGAGGGCACCGCCGAGCAACAGCGGCCCGACCAACAGGGTTCTCGCCCACGCGTGCCGACGCCTCGCGCCCCGCCCCGCAGTTGCGCTCATCTTCCGCTCCGCTCCGCCGCACCGCCGTGCCGCCTGTCCGATACCGTACTTCACGGTCGGCCCTCGGGTGCCGGGTGGCCCCCTCGCGACAGCGGAGAGTGGTCAGAAGCATCCGCTGGGTATTGGCCGCTGGCGGGACGCCTCGGGCTCCCGAGCACGGGGCACAACGCGGCCTGGCGGCGCGGTAGGCGACCTGCGCGGAGCCATCGGCCCGGCAGCCACCGGCCCGACCCGCGACGGGTCCACGGCCCCATCGTCGATCGAGGCCCTACGGGCCGCCAAAAGTCGGCCGGACAGCGGAAAGTCGGAGCCGGGAGACCCTCGCCACCTGGCAATTTCGGGCGTCACCGCCCGACCGGCAAAACGGGTTGCCGGTGCATTTCGCGTCTGATAAATCTATGGACCTCACACCGTTCGGCCGACAGCCAGGCGGCCCGGGAGCGTTCGACAGCGAGCCCATTCCGGCCATCTCGTCCCCCCTTGTCCCCTGTGAGCATTCCAGAGGGGTACCCCCGAATTTTCTGCCCGGTGTCGACGCATCATCGCCCGTCGCCGGACCGACCGAAAGGAATCAATCGATGAGTCTTGATATGCCGACGCGCTCGATTGTGGGCACTTTGGAGTACATGGTGGTAGAGATCCTGGACGACCTGGAGCAACCCGATACTGTCGGCAGCGCGGTTGCAACTTCCAGCACTCCGGGCCTCGCCGTTGAACAGGCCAAGTCACTGCTACGCCGACCCGTTCCGGTCGGATTCCACCAGCGGTACCTAGAGATCCGGGAAGGTCGCTGGATCGACGGCCCGGAGGGTCCGGCCTTCTGCGAGGAGGACTTCCGGGTCTGGTTCCTCCATTTCGGATCCCGAGGAGAGATCTTCCTACGGGAGTCGGGCAAGCCATGACGGCGACCGCCATCGACCTGATCGACACCGCCCAGTTGCGCCGGTATCCGGAGGCGGCGACCACGGCGGAAGTGATCGTGCTCCTCGACGAGGTGCGGCGGCTCACCCACTTGGTCGGGGTCGACGCCTCCGACGACGCCCTGCTGCGACGTATCGCGGTGATGGCCGTGAACCTGGAGATGGCGACCATCGAGCTGTACCGGGAGGAACGGGAGCTCGAGACCTGGCGGGGGAGGGCCATCGATGCGGAGTTGGAGGTCACCCGAATCCACCACCTGATCGAGGACAACGATCTGGCCAGCGGGGAGAAGGTGCTGCACGAGTCTCTCCTGGTGACAGGTCGGGCCACCTCCGCCGAGTCCACCCAGGTGGACTACGCCGCCTGGTTGCGGGCCACCGTCCGGGACACCGCCGCCGCCGTCTGCCACCGTCTGTTGGCCACGTGAACCCGGGTCGTAGCCGGCCCGGGTGGTGGAGCTGCAATCGGGTGGCGCCCCCGGCCCCTCGCCCCCCGAAGGGGGCCAGGGTGCCGGGTCCGGAGCGCAGGAGGCGGAGCCTGAGCTCCACGGACTCAGCGACCCCAGAGTAGCGGCAACGGAACATGGGTCGATCGGCCGCCGTGTTTGAACACCTGGCCCCCGGGGAATCCGGAAGAGTCAAAGGCCTCTACCGATGAAGTCGGTCCTGGTAGAGAGTGGGACTCGAGCCTTGCTGGTCCCCCTGGTCAGTCCGCTGGGGGGCGCCGGCAGTTCTCGACAACAGACCGGGAGAGTGGGATGACAGAGAAGATGTACGACCAGGGTGAAGACGAGAGCGATGCAGCACAGGCCAGATGGAACGTCTCCGAGTGGCACGGCAAGACGCTCATCGACAGCGACGGTGAGAAGATCGGCAAGCTGCAGGACGTCTACGTCGATGTCGAAACCGATGAGCCCCAGTTCGCCACCGTCAAAGAGGGATTCATCGGCCGGCACCTCACGTTCGTACCTCTGGGCGGAGTTCAGATCGGGCCTGACGATCTTCGGGTCCAGGTGACCAGGGAGCGGGTGCGGACCGCCCCCGACATCGACATGCACGGCGAGGAGCTGTCCGGGGCCGACGAGTCCACGCTCTATCACCACTTCGAGATGAACTACACGCCGATGGACACGGAAAGCGGACGGCGCCTCGCTCGGCGATGATCGGGGCACCTCCGGCACTCCCGCTGCCGGCAGGACGAATGCCGTTGACGGTTGCCACGCCCGGCTCAGTCGATCGCTGATGCCAGTCGGCGCGGTCACAGCCAGCCGCGGCCGACCGGCCGTGTGCTTCAGGATGGTCCGCTCCGGTGCTGAACGTGCCTGCCGTAGGCCCGGGTCCAGGCGAAGGTGAGGACGAAGACGACCACGGGCAGGACATTGGATGTCAGCTTGGCGGTGTTGATCGAGGTCGTCTCGACAAGGATGGCCTGGAGGGCCGACTCGCCCAGGAACACAAGTCCCCACACCACCGTGATGACCTTGAAGATCCGCCGGAATTCCGAATAGCTCCACATCTCGGCGAAGGTGTGCCCCCTCTGCGTGTCCTCTCCCATGGTCTCGACGGCCAGCCGGTACATCATCGGCTTCTCCGACAGCAGCGAGGCGAGGCAGACGATGCCGATGGCCACGGTGGGCACGATCCCGTCCAGTAGGTACAGACGGGCGCTGCCACTGGCCAGGCCGACGACAGTGCCGAGTGCGATACCGGAGAGGACGAGGACCCCGATGGCATCGATCCGACGGTGCCGGACGGCAGTGACCCCCACCCGCAGGAAAGGCAGCACTCCACTCAGGACAAGGGCGAGGACGGTCGACAGTCCCGCCCACCGGGCCCCGTAGTAGACGACCAGCGGACCGGCCACGTCGAAGATGGCGATGGGGGCCAGCGCTCTGAGCCGGTCCGGTGCATCCGACGGATCGACCCCAGCTGGGATGGGTCCGGATTCGCCGACGGGTTCGTCACCGGCCCCCGACCCCATGCCGCGCTGCGGTGGCGGTGATGTCCCGTGAAGGTGCACGTCGACGCCGGGGCGGCTGGCCGGGCCGCTGACGGCACCATCTTCGGGGTCCCGCATGAGCGCCTCTCAGTGACCGACCGACTCCGAATCCCTCGTCTCATTGTAGAGCCGAGCCTCATTGTAGAGCCGAGCCGAACGGTGACCACCGGTGGAACCACATTCGCCGCGCTCCCGTTCGACTCGCCGACACGGGCCGGCGCGGGAGGGGATCGGTATAGTCCAAGGGCAGCGCCGTGGCACCCGAATGTCTCGCCCGCCTTCTCGATGAGCCGGCAGGGACGAGCTGAGAAGAGGAGGCCGGTCGTGACCGCCACCAACCGCAAGTTGATCCTGGCCCAGCGGCCGTCGGGGATGGTCGACGACTCGATCGTGACCCTCGACTCGGCCCCGGCCCCGGAGCCCGGCGCGGGCGAGTTCCTCGTGCAGGTGCGCTACCTCTCGATCGACCCGACCATCCGGACCTGGATGAACGACGCCGAGGGCTACCTGCCGGCCATCGGCATCGGTGACGTTGTGCGCGGCGCCGGCATCGGCGAGGTGGTCAGCTCGAACGACGGGAACTACCAGCCCGGCCAGCTCGTGTTCGGGATGACCGGCTGGCAGGACTACGCGGTCGGCGGCCCGGACAATCCGCTGCAGCCCCTGCCCGACGGGGTCGATCCGCTCCTGGCCATCAACATCTTCGGGGCCACGGGCATGACCGCCTACTTCGGCCTGCTCGATGTGGGCCAGATGAAGGCGGGCGACGTCGTCGTGGTGTCGGGGGCGGCCGGCGCCACCGGCTCGTCGGTCGGTCAGATCGCCAAGGCGAAGGGTGCCGGCAAGGTGATCGGGATCGCCGGCGGGAAGGACAAGTGCGCCTTCGTCGTCGACGAGCTCGGCTTCGACTCGGCCATCGACTACAAGTCCGAGCCGGTCGCCGCCCGCCTGCGCCAGGAGGCGCCGGACGGGATCGACCTCTACTTCGACAATGTCGGCGGAGAGATCCTCGACGCCTGCCTGGCCAACATCGCCATGCGGGGCCGGGTGGTGCTGTGTGGCGCCATCTCGCACTACAACGACAGCACGCCGGCACCGGGCCCCGCCAACTACATCAACCTCATCATCCGGCGCGGGCGGATGGAGGGCTTCATCATCCTCGACTACGTGGACAGATGGCCGGAGGCGCAGGCCGACCTCTTGACGTGGCTCCTCGAGGGCAAGCTCAAGCACATGGAGCACGTCGTCGAGGGTCTCGACAACGCCCCTTCGGCTCTCAACCTCCTCTTCACGGGCGGCAACCGCGGGAAGGTGGTCGTGAAGCTGTGAGGCATGAGCTCGTGGGCGCGACGCGACCCCTGGCCAACGCCAGGGGTCGCGTCGAACGCTGCGACTTCGCAGTGTTGTCCCGTCTAGCTGCTGTGTCTACCTAGATCTGGTAATGCGATCCCGGCGCCAGTGTGACGGTGCTGCCCTTCTCGCAAATGGTGGTGGTCGCCACTTGACCCTTGGGGATCGACTTCACCGCAGCTCCGGTGCCACCGGTGGTGGTAGCCGTCTCCTTGATCTCCTTGTCCGTCTTGGGCGAGCACACAGTGTCCTTCGCCTCGATGACATAGGTGAACTTGAACGTGGTCGTCCCGGTCTTGTTCCAGGTGATGACCCCGGTCTTCTTTCCAAGGCTGGCCACGAGCTTGCCCGAGCCACCGGTGTTCTTGGTGTCACCACAACCCGAGAGGGTCCCACTGCCGCTGACGGTGATCTTGCCGGTGGTGCAAGTCACGGTCGGTGCGCTCGCACCCGCGACCCCGCCGGCAACAAAACCAATAGAGCCAAGTGAACCTGCAACCACCATTGCGGATATGGCGGCCAGACGTGCTGGCAGATGACGTCGCATACGAAATGTTCCCCCTTGGGATGTTGTTCTACCCGAGACCCACCTTGGCCCTCGTGACTACAGAACGAGCAACGTGCCCCATTCGTTACAGGCTGACCAAAAAGGGCCGCTGACCAGGACCGTACCCGATCGTCTGCCCACGACCGGCCGTTGAACCCCACACCTCGTCTGCCGTACCATTCGGCCCGAAGATGCCAGAGCCCGTCCACGAAAGCGTCCCCATCACCACGCTCATCCGTGAGTGGGGCCGGATCGGCCTGACCGGGTTCGGCGGCCCACCGGCCCACATCGCCCTGTTCCGCCAGCTCTGCGTCGACGACCGGGGCTGGCTCACGGCCCACGAATTCGAGGACGGCATCGCCGCCACCAACCTCCTCCCCGGACCCGCTTCCACCCAGCTGGGCATCTACTGCGCCTGGCGCCTGCGGGGTCGCCTCGGGGCCGTCGTCGGCGGGGTCTCGTTCATCCTTCCCGGCCTGATCATCATCCTGGCCCTCTCGGCCCTCTTCCTGTCCGCCCACCCGCCCCTGTGGGTGCTCGGGGCGGCCGCCGGGGCCGGTGCCGCCGTCCCCGCGGTGGCCATCAACGCCGCCTCTGGCCTCCTCCCGTCGAGCTGGCAGCGGGCCGGGACGGAACGAGCCGGCAGGGTCCGCTGGATCTTCTACTTCCTGGCCGGTGGGGTATCGGCCGCCACCATCGGACCCTTCCTCGTCCTCGTGCTCATCGCCTGCGGCGTCACCGAGGTCGTCATCCGGGCCCCGCGGACAGACCGGGGCCGACCGGGGGCGCCGGCACTGCTCCCGATGGCCGTGCTCCCGGTGGTCACCGGGGGAGTGGCCGCCCTCTGCTGGGTGGCCTTCAAGGTCGGGGCCCTCTCCTACGGCGGGGGCTTCGTCATCATCCCGCTCATGCAACACGACGTCGTGGTCACCTACCACTGGATGAGCGGGGCCCAGTTCCTCAACGCCGTCGCCCTGGGCCAGGTCACCCCCGGGCCGGTCGTCCAGACGGTTGCCGTCGTGGGCTACGCGGCCAGCGGGGTCTGGGGAGGCGTGCTGGCTGCCGCGGTGGCGTTCGTCCCCTCGTTCGTGTTCGTCATCGCCGGAGCGGGCCACTTCGACCGGCTCCGCGCCGATCGTCGGATCCAGGCGTTCTTCCTCGGAGCTGGATCGGCGGTCGTCGGCGCCATCGCCGGATCCTCCATCCCACTCGGGTTGGAGCTGTCCCACCTGTGGCAGCTCGGCGTTACGGCCCTGGCCGCCATCTGGCTCCTGGCCCTCCGCCGCGGCGTGGTGGCGGCCCTGGTCGGAGCCGGGGCTCTCGGGGTCATCGCCGTCCTCCTCGGTGCCCCCTCCTGACCCGGATACCCAACAACACGCCCGGGTACACTGCCCGGGTGGTGACGGCGGATCCTGACGGGACGGTCGGGCCCGCCACCACTCGTGCCACGGTGTCGCCCCGTGTCGGCATCCCGCTCGAGGAGTGGGACGACCGGGACCGGCTCCTGCAGGCCCTCCGCATCGGCGGCGCC
>JBEKOI010000054.1:0-29498 GCA_049521915.1 Acidimicrobiales bacterium
CTCGACCGCCTTGATCTCGTCGTCCCCCACGCCGGCGGCCCGGAGCCGGCCGGCGTGGGCCGGCAGCGGGTCCCGTCCCTCCCACGCGCTCACCTCGTCCGATGACCGGTAGCGCTGCGGATCACCCTCGTAGTGTCCGTGCCAGCGGTAGGTCGTGGCCTCCACCACGGTGGGCCCGCCACCGGCCCGTGCAGCCAGGGCGGCGTCGGCCATCACCGATGCCGTGGCCACCACATCGTTGCCGTCGACGGCGACGTAGCCGACGCCGTACCCGGCGGCCCGCTGTTCGAGCGACGCCGCGTGCTGGGTCGACGCCGGGGAGAACTCGGCGTAGCCGTTGTTCTCGCAGAAGAAGATCACCGGCAGCTCCCATACCGCGGCGAGGTTCATGGCCTCGTGGAACGCCCCCTGGGCCGACGCGCCGTCGCCGAAGAAGGCCACCGTGACGCCGCCGTCGGCCCGCAGCTGGGAGGCGGTCGCCGCCCCCACGGCGATGGGCAGGCCCGCGGCCACGATCCCGTTGGCGCCGAAGATCCCGAGCTTGGGGTCGGCGATGTGCATGGAGCCCCCGCGGCCGCGGTTGGTGCCCTGGTCCTTGCCCATCAGCTCGGCGAACATGCCCAGCGGGTCGAGCCCCTTGGCCAGGCAGTGGCCGTGGCCGCGGTGGGTGGAGGTGATGGCATCCGACTGGTGCAGCGGCCAGCAGGCCCCGACCGCGGTGGCCTCCTGTCCGATCGAGAGGTGGACGAAGCCGGGGACCTCCCCGTCGCGGTAGAGCACGGCCACCCGCTCCTCGAACCCGCGGATGAGCACCATCCGCCGGTACATCTCGAGGAGGTCGACCGTCGAGAACGACGACGCTGCGAACGGGTCGGTGGTCACCGATTGTGTAGTATACCGGTCGGTCGGTACAACAAGGGAAGCGCGATGATCGGTGAAATCGAGATCCCCGAGTCCTTCCCCAACCCCGGCGCGGTCTCGGGGAAGCGGGTGGTGATCACCGGCGCCAGCCGGGGGCTCGGCTCCCTGCTGGCCCATGCCTTCTCGCACGCCGGCGCCCGCGTGGCCCTGGTCGCCCGCACTGAGCGCGACCTGAAGGCGGTGGCCGAGCGGCTTCCCGGTCCGTCCCTTGTCCTGAGCGGCGATGTGACCGACGAGGACGTCAACGAGGCGGTGGCCGACGCCATGGTGGCCGAATGGGGCGGCGCCGACGCCTGGATCTGCAACGCGGGGATCTCGCCCATCGTGGCCGGCCCGCGCCGGACCGAGGCGTCGGTGTGGCGGCAGATCCTGGAGGTGAACCTTACGGGTGCCTTCCTCGGGGCCCGCGCCGCCTCCCGCGTCATGGGCGAGGGCGGGCGACTCATCTTCACCGGCTCGGTCCTGGGTGAGCGGCCGCGCAAGGGACTGGCCGCTTACAGCGCCTCCAAGGCCGGCGTGGTGGCTGTGGCCAAGGGCCTGGCCCTGGATCTCGCCCCTTCCGGCATCACCGTCAACGTGGTGGCCCCGGGGTGGTTCGACTCCCCGCTGGCCGACGGGTGGAAGAACAGCCCAGAGAGCTCCGCCGCCATCACCGGGCACACGGCGCAGGGACGCTGGGGAGCACCGGCCGACCTGGCCGGTGCGTACCAGTTCCTGGTCTCCGATGCCTCCGCATTCGTGACCGGGACCGTGCTCACCGTCGATGGCGGATACCTGCTGCTGTGACGACGGTGCGCCGGGTGGTGGTGATCACGGGAGCCGGCGGCGCGCTCGGAGCCGCTGTCTCGAAGAAGCTGGCCGACGAGCCCGATACCGACCTCGTGCTGAGTGATGTCAGTGCTCCGTCACTCGAGGCCACTGTCGCCGGCCTGGTCGCAACCGACGGGTCGGTCGTCACGAAACTGGCGGACGTGAGCGACTTCGCCGAGGTCGAGTCGGTGGTCAACCTGGCCGTCGAGCGCTTCGGCCGACTCGACGTCTTGATCAGCAACGCCGGTGTGCTCTCGCCCAACGGTCGGATACACAATCTGACCACCGAGGACTGGGAGCGGGCCTTCCGCATCAACGTGCTCGGCGCCGTCAACGGCATCCGCGCCGCGGTGGCCGTCATGCGCCCTCAAGGCTCGGGTTCGATCGTGTTGACGGCATCGGTCTCCGGTCTGACGGCGTGGTCACATGCGGCTCCCTACTGTGCGACGAAGGCGGCGGTCATCCAGCTGGCCAAGGTGGCCGCGGTCGAATATGCCCGCGACGGCATCCGCGTCAACTGTGTGTGTCCGGGGACGTTTCTGTCTGCGATCCATGACGATGTTCCACCGGAGGCGCTCGACGCCATTGCCGAGCGCCATCCCCTCGGGCTCGGAACCGCCGGGGACCTTGCCGGTGCCTACTCCTACCTCGCCGGTGACGCATCCCGTTGGACGACCGGATCGACCATGGTCGTCGACGGCGGGTACTCCGCGCCATGAGGAGCGCTAGTGGTGCGGCTCGGCGGTCGGGTTGATGATCCCCCGCATGAAGATCTCTGCAAACGGCTTGGCGACATCCCGGGCCGACAGCCGCCCGCCCGCCTTCAACCACAGATACGTGTAGTTGTGCATCCCGAGCCATGCCATGGCCGTCAGCCTCGGTTCCACGTCTCTGAACTCACCCGCCTCGACACCGGCCTGGAGGACGGCCTCGACCCGTTGCTCGTACTTCCGGCGCCGCTTCCGGAACTGCTCGGCCCGTTCACCGGTGAGTGCGGGGAACTCGTGCAGGAAGACCCAGACGTGGTCCGGGTAGCGATGGATCACGTCGAGCAACTCGTCACCGAGCATGGCCAGCTGCTCCGACGGGGAGCCGCCGGCCTCGGCCACCCGGTCCGCCCCCAGCATCACCTCGTCCATCACGCGGTCGTGGATGGACGCGAGGAGCTCCTCTTTGGATCCGATGTAGTGGTAGAGAGCCCCTTTGCCGAGGTCGTTGGCCGCGCAGAGCTCCATGATGCCGGTGGCGTGGTATCCGTGCCGGGCGAAGACGGGCGCTGACGTGTCGATGATCGCCTGGCGACGCGTCTCCCAGTTGGCTCTGCGTGGAGAATCGCCGGCTGCGTCCGTCCGTGCCATTGGCAGCGAGGTTAGCGGGCCTCCCCCGCGAGCGGGGATGTAGGTCGCAGTGGAGACACCCTCACCGGTCATGCAGGCGGACATGAACTGGTTCACCGTGCTCGCCCACCATGCGGACCGTACGCCCGACAAGGCGATGACGGTGTTCGAGGGCGGGACCATCTCCTACGGGGAGATGGCCGAGCGCTCCGTGGCGCTAGCCGGCGGTCTGGCCGGGCGCGGCGTGGGCCGCGGCGACGTGGTGGGGCTCCTCTCGTACAACTGTCCCGAATTCCTGGAGACGATCTTCGCGTCGAACTTCCTCGGTGCGATGGTCATGCCCATCAACTGGCGGTTGGCCGCCCCTGAGGTCCGCTACATCCTCGAGCACTCCGGAGCCGGCGCTCTCGTCTGCGATGATCCACTTGTCGATCTGGCCGACGCGGCGACAGGCGGCATGGAGGCCTCCCTCGTGCGTGCCCGCGTGCGGGGGCAGGAGCCGGTGGACGGGTGGACCACACTCGAGGATCTGCGCTCCACGTCGAACAAGGCCGTCCGCGTCCCCATGGCCGCGGACGACGTCCACCGGCTGATGTACACGTCAGGCACCACCGGACGGCCCAAAGGGGTGATGATCACCCATGCCAACCTGGCGTGGAAGAACCTCGGGCATATCATCGAGTTCGGATTCACCGGTGCCGATCTCGGGCTCGCCTGCGGTCCGCTCTACCACGTCGGGGCGCTCGACCTCACGACCACCTCGCTGGTCGCCGCCGGAGCGACGACCATCATCCACCGTGCCTTCGAAGCCTCCGCCGTCGTCGACGAGATCGAGCGGTCACGTGTCTCCACCGTGTGGCTGGCACCGGCCATGGTCAACGCCATCATGGCCCTGCCGGACATCGAGCACCGGGATCTGTCGTCGGTGCGGGTGGTCATCAACGGCGGCGAGAAGATGCCGATCCCGCTCATCGAGCGGATCCAGCGCACCTTTCCGTCGGCGTGGTTCGCCGATGCCTACGGCCTCACCGAGACGGTCTCCGGGGACACCTTTCTCGATCGGGAAAGCCTGGTGCGCAAGCTGGGAAGTGTGGGCCGTCCGTGCCTCTATGTCGAGATCGACATCTGGGACGAGCAGCAGCGGTCCTTGACCCCGGGTGAGCCGGGGGAGATCGTCATCCGGGGTCCGAAGGTGTTCAAGGGCTACTGGCGGGACGCCACGGCCACCGCCGCAGCGTTCGCCGACGGCTGGTTCCACACCGGGGACATCGGCGTCCGGGACGACGACGGCTATCTCTTCATCGTCGATCGGCTCAAGGACATGATCGTGTCGGGGGGCGAGAACATCGCCAGCTCGGAGATCGAGCGTGTCCTCTACGAGCACAACGCCGTGCTCGAGGCCGCCGTGGTCGGCCGTCCCGACGACCGATGGGGTGAGGTCCCCGTGGCCTTCGTCGTTCTGCGCCCCGACGCCGGTACGACGGCCGAGGCCCTCATCGACCACTGCCGCGGCCAACTGGCCCGGTTCAAGGTACCCAAAGCGGTCACCTTCCTTGACGCCCTGCCCCGAAACCCTTCCGGCAAGGTGCTCAAGCGCGAGCTCCGTGGAGGCTAGACCCGGCCCCCGCCACCTCGGACGGGAGCCCTCCTCCGCCGGGGCCGAGGGCCAAGTGGCCAAGGGCGGCCACCATTTCGCTGGTGGATGTCGCTGGTGGATGTTGCCGGATGTCTAGACGGCCACCGCCACCCGTTGACGACTCGGCAGCGCCACCCGTAGCTCTCGTCGGGAGCTGATGCCGAGCTTCGGATACACCTTCCTCAGGTGCCATTCGACGGTCCGGGGGCTGATGAACAGCTCCGTCCCTATTTCGGGGTTCGTACGGCCGTCGCCGGCCAGCCGTGCGATCTGCTCCTCCTGTGCGGTGAGCTCGAAACGGGTCTCCACCGTGCGTTTGCGCACCATCTCGCCGGTGGCGAGCAGCTCGCGCCGGGCGCGGTCGGCGAAGACATCGGCTCCCATCTCCACGAACATCTCGTGAGCGGCACGCAACTCCTGGCGGGCGGCGACACGGCGGTTCTCCCGGCGCAGCCATTCGCCGTAGAGCAGACGGGCTCGAGCCAGCTCCATCCTGACGTTGGTCCGATGCAGGCGCTCGATCGCCTCTCGGTACAGATCTTCGGCCGCCTCACCCTCGCTCACCAGTGCCGCAGAGCGCGCTTCGATCCCGAGGGCCCAATCCGTGCCCGTGGCACGCGTCGTCCGGGTCAGGCGATGGAGCGCGGCGATGGCGAGATCACTCCTCCCACTGCGACTGGCGGCCTCGATGAGCTCCGGCAGGACCACGGTCGAGAAACCAAGCTCCTGTGGGTACTCACATGCTCGTTCGGCCGCCTTCAGCGCCCGTTGATAGCGGCCCAGCCCGTTGTAGAGCAATGCTGCTCTGCAGTGGCTGATCAAGCCCAGGCCCTCAGGGCTGCCCCCCTCGGCGTCGGCCCCCCGGGCCGACATCCTCTCCTGACCCAAGAGCCCCTCTCTCGAATCCGTTCTGCCTATCTTCACCGTCTCAACTCCTGTTTCTTGCTCGCCGACGACACCTATGAAGGTCGATATGGTCACTGTCGCGCTTGGGTCCCTCCGTTGCGCCCGTCGAGGCACTGGCCAGGGCACTGGTCCGGCCCTGGCCGGGCCCTGGCCGGGGCACCGGCCGGTCCCTGGGCTGGGACCCGAATCGGGCCATGACCAGGAGCTTCGGCGGAAGACGGGCGAGGGTCGTCACCGGGTGTGGGCGCGTCCCGCTGTTCCCGGGTCTCGACCTGGCCGGCGGTGTCCGGCGCCACGAAGGTGCCGTCGAGGTCACCGATCCTCGTCGAACACACCAAATGCCGGCATCCCAAAAGCCGGTCCGGCCCGCAGCCATTCCGGCCGGTGCCGACACCGGAGGTATGCCGCGAGCCACCCTGAGCAGTGTCCGAATCGGTCCGTACCGCCCCCGTCTTCCGGCCCGCACCGAGGTGGTCGTCCGGTGCATGCAAGGGTGGGCGCATCCATCGGTGCCAGACCCGGGCGCATTGCAATTGAGGGTTGCCGGCCTTAGTCTCTGGCATGCCGGAAAGGGTTTCTGAGCTGAGGCTTCGTGGTCGGCGAAGCGAATGCGAGACCTTGGATCGGCTGGTTGCCGGCGCCCGGGCGGGCGAAAGCCAGATCCTGGTCGTCCGGGGTGAAGCCGGGGTCGGCAAGACGGCACTTCTGGAATACCTGCGGGAGAGTGCCTCGGGCTGTCGCATCGCCCGCGTCGTGGGCGATGAGTCCGAGATGGAGCTGGCCTTCGCCGGGCTTCAGCAATTCTGCGCACCGATGCTGGATCACCTCGATCGGATCCCCAGCCCCCAGCGCGATGCCCTGGCTACGGCATTCGGCCTCAGCGCCGGAGAGCCGCCGGGCCGTTTCCTGGTCGGATTGGCAGTACTGAGCCTTCTGGCCGACGTGGCCGAGGAGCGTCCTCTGGTCTGCCTTGTCGATGATGCCCAATGGCTCGACCGGGTTTCGGCCCAGACGCTCGCCTTCGTGGGCCGCCGCCTGTTGGCGGAACGGATCGCGTTGGTGTTCGCGGTGCGTGAACCCAGCGAACACAGTGAGTTGTCGGGTTTGCCGGAGCTCGAGATCCAGGGCCTGAACGACATGGATGCCCGCGCCTTGCTGGATTCGGTCATGAGGGGCCCCGTGGATGCTCTGGTGCGCGATCGGATCGTGGCCGAGACGCGGGGCAATCCGTTGGCGCTGTTGGAGCTGCCGCGCGAGCTGACGCCTGCCGAGCTGGCCGGGGGATTCGGGATACCCGACGTTCGGCCGCTGGCCAGTCGCATCGAGGAGGGATTCGTCCGCCGGATCCGGGTCCTCCCTGACGAAACCAGACTGCTGCTCCTGGCCGCCGCGGCTGAGCCGGTCGGGGACGTGACCTTGTTGTGGCGGGCCGCAGACCGGCTCGGGATCGGAACCGAAGCCGCATCCGCCGCCGAGACAGCCGGGCTGATCGAGATCGGAGCCCGTGTCATGTTCCGGCATCCCCTGGTGCGCTCGGCGTCCTATCGATCGCAGTCCCACGAGGAGAGGCGGGAGGTGCACCGCGCGCTTGCCCTTGTCACCGATCCGGAACTCGACCCCGACCGCCGGGCCTGGCACCTGGCTCACGCCACCCGAGGACCCGACGACGCGGTCGCATCCGAGCTCGAGCGGTCAGCCGGTCGGGCACAGACCCGTGGTGGACTGGCCGCCGCGGCTGCCTTCCTCGAAGAGGCGACCCGCCTGACGCTTGACCCGACGCTCCGGGCAGAACGTGCCCTCGCCGCCGCGCAGGCCAAGCACGAGGCCGGTGCTCCGGACGCCGCCCTCGCGCTCCTGGCCATGGCGGAAGCGGGACGGCTTGACGAGCTCCAGCGCGCCCGGGTGGATCTGCTGCGCGGCCAGATCGCCTTCGTGTCCAACCCGGGAAGTGATGTACCGCCGCTGCTCCTGAAGGCTGCGAAGCGTCTCGAACCCCTCGATATCGCCCTGGCCCGGGAGACCTATCTCGACGCCCTGACGGCCGCGGTGCTCGTGGGCCGCCTGGCTCGGGGCGTGGATCTGGTCGAGGTGGCCATGGCCGCCAGCATGGCGCCGCCACCCTCGGCACCACCCCGGGGTCCGGACTTTCTGCTCGACGGACTGGCGTTGATGGCGACGCAAGGGCGCGCCGAAGGGACGCCGCTCCTCAAGCAGGCGCTGAATGCCTTCCGGGCCAGGGAAGTCTCGACCGAGGAGGAACGGCGATGGCTGTGGCTCGTCGGACGGGTGGCCCAGGACCTGTGGGAGGACGAAAGCTGGGAGGTCCTGTGCGCACGGCACGTCCAGCTCGCCCGCCAGGCCGGCGCGCTCTCGGTACTCCCCATCGCTCTCAGGTCCCGGATCTTCGTGCACAGCGTCGCCGGCGAGTTGGATGAGGGCACATTGCTGACGGAGGAGGTGAAAGGGGTCTCCAACGCAACGGGGACTCAACTGGCGGCCTACGGTTCTGTCGCACTGGCCGCCTGGCGGGGAGACGAGGTCAGAACCCGCGAGCTGATCCATGCCATGGTCGAGGACGCAGTCAGGCGCGGCGAAGGTATGGGCGTCGGCATCGGACAGTTCCTGACCGCCCTGCTCTACAACGGCCTCGGCCGCTACGCCGAAGCCCTGGCCGCAGCCGAGGTGGCGTGCGAGTTCGAGGATCTCGGCGTGCTCCAGTGGGCCCTGACCGAGTTGGTCGAGGCCGCGAGCCGCTGTGGCCAGCCCGGGCGCGCATCCGCCGCCTTGCAAAGGCTTCTGGAGACGACCGGAACCAGCGGCACGGACTGGGCGCTCGGCATCGAAGCCCGTTCGCGAGCACAGCTGAGCGAGGACGAGACGGCTGAGACCCTCTACCGCGAGGCAATCGATCGGCTCAGCCGCACCCGGGCCCGCGCCGAACTCGCCCGCGCTCACCTCCTCTACGGTGAGTGGCTCCGTCGCGTGGGCCGACGCCTCGATGCACGCGAACAGCTCCGGACCGCTCACACCATGCTCGCGGGGATGGGGGCGGAGGCGTTCGCCGACCGTGCCCGCCGTGAACTGGTTGCCACCGGCGAGGCGGTTCGCAGGCGTGCTTCTGAGGCGCGCTTTGAGCTCACCGCGCAGGAGGCCCAGATCGCCCGGCTGGCCGCAGACGGGCGCACCAACCCCGAGATCGGCGCCGAACTGTTCATCAGTGCACGGACGGTCGAGTGGCATCTGCGCAAGGTCTACCCCAAGCTCGGCATCAGTTCCCGCAGAGAGCTCCGGAGTGCGCTTCCGAACCTGCAGGAATCGACCGGCGTTTCTGTCACCGCCAGCTCGGAGTAGGTGGAGAAGGCGGAGGATCCCGGTGACCGAATCCGACATGATCTTCGAGGAACTCACCATCGTTGCGTTCCACACCGGGTTGCGAACGGGTGCGTTGACCGCCGTCGACCTGGTCGATTGGTACCTGGCCAGGATCCAGGCCAACAACAACTCCGGCCCCCAGATCCAAGCGGTGGTGACGGTCAACCCCCGGGCCCGCCACGAGGCCGCAATGGCGGACTCGTATCTTGCCTCCACCGGCACACTCTCCGGGCCCCTGCACGGCGTGCCCGTGCTGGTCAAGGATCAGGCCGAAACAGCTGGCATCCGCACGACCTTCGGCTCCAACCTGTTCGAGGGGTATGTGCCCGAGCGGGACGCGACCTTGGTCACGAAGCTCAGAGACGCCGGCGCAGTCGTTCTGGCCAAGACGGCCATGTGCGACTTCGCCGCCGGCTGGTTCTCATCCTCGTCGGTGACCGACCATACGAAGAATCCATATGACCTGACGCGTGATTCCGGCGGCTCCAGTGCCGGAACGGCCGCGGGGATTGCAGCCAACTTCGGGCTGGTGGGGATCGGGGAGGACACGGGCGGGTCTATTCGGATCCCTGCTTCCTTCAACAATCTCTTTGGGCTGCGGGTGACCACGGGGCTGATCAGCCGTGTCGGATTCTCACCGCTCGTCCACTTCCAGGACACCCCCGGCCCGATCGGGCGGACGGTCTCCGATGTGGCCAGGACGCTCGACAGCATCGTTGGCTATGACCCGGACGACCCACTCACAGTCAACGCCAAAGACGGGTCTGTGGGCGGTGGCTATGTCCGAGCGCTCGACAGGGACGTTCCCTTGGACAATTGGCGGATCGGAGTACTCGAGTCGGGTTTCGACTCCGGTCGGGATCCGGACGTCGAGCCGGTGACCGGCGTCATTCGAGCGGCCATCGCCCACCTCGAGGAACTCGGGGTATCGACGACCTCAGCACTACAGATACACGAGCTCTCCGGGTGGATCGCCGACACCGCCGGATACATCCAGCACTCGAAGTCCGATCTCACCGAGTTTCTCGGCGGGAGGCCAGGTGCGCCGGTGTCCAGTTTCATGGAGGTGTACGGGAGCAAATCATTCCATCCGCTCAACGATCTCTTCCACAACATCGCCGAAGGTCCGGACCAAGTCGACCATGCGGACTACGTCCGGATCCAACGCAGCCAACAAGCGTTTCGGGAACATATCCTGAAACTCCTCGCCGACCATCGGATCGACTTCCTCGTCTATCCGACCGTGAAGGTCATTCCGCCGACGCGGAACGAACTTGCCGCGTCGAAGTACGACTGTCTGACCTTCCCCACCAATACCGTCATCGCAGCTCAGGCCGGATTGCCGGCACTCACGATTCCGGCCGGCTTCACCGATGGCGGACTACCGGTGGGAATGGAGTTGCTGGGGGCACCGTTCGCCGAGGCCAGCATGCTCCAGTTCGCTCATGCCTGGGAGAGGGCGACGAGGCTCCGGAAGGCCCCTCCCCTCTGAAGGACGGTGAGTACCGGACCTGGTTGTGGAACCCGAGTTCGATGTGGTCCGGACGGGACCCCCGGCCTCTGCGCGAGATCGGAGCACCACCGGCTGTCACCACCACCGGGCCCCTCGAGGAGCGCACCTCCAGCCGGTTTCCCGACCAGCGGCGGGGGTAGGGTCCCAAGACGTGGAGGAGCCGGCACACTTGCAGCGCACGAGGGCGACCTACGACGCCGTCGCTGTCGACTACGCCCGCCTTCTCCCCGACCTGCGGGCAGAGACCCCGCTGGACCAGGCGATGCTGGCCACGTTCGCCGAGCTGAGCATGGTGGCAGGCCTCGGGCCGGTCGCCGACCTCGGCTGCGGTACCGGTCGTATCACTGCCCACCTGGACGCGCTGGGGGTGGACATCTTCGGTGTCGACCTTTCATCCGCCATGGTCGATCTCGCTCGCCAGACCCACCCACGCTTGCGTTTCGACGTCGGGTCGATCACCGCCCTGGACCTACCCGACGCCGTGGTCGGCGGGGTTCTGGCCTGGTACTCCACGATCCACACCCCGCCGCTTGATCTTCCCGGTGTGTTCACCGAGTTCTCCCGGGTGCTGGCGCCCGGAGGCCACCTGCTGGTCGGCTTCCACGTCGGAGCCGACGATCGGCCGAGGTCGGTGGCCTACCGTGAAGGCGTCTCCGTCGACACCTACGACGTGACGCTTCAGCAGGTCGCCGATCTGGCCCGTCAGACAGGCCTGGTCGTGCACACCCAGCTGTTGCGATCTGCGCAGGGTCGTGAGAATCGGGCACAGGCCAGCCTCATCGCCGCCAAACCTGTCGAGCCATGACCCGGGCGGTCAGCCGAACCGCGTAAGGTCGGCGCGTGATCGATGCCGACGGTCGACCTGGGCAGCTCCCTGTTTCCGCGTCCAAGGGCTGACGCGGATTCTCTCCTCCGGGTGGACCTGCATCACCGGACGGTATCGACGAATTCGCTGTCGGGGGGAACTGTGGGTCAAGACGCGGGAGCGTGTGGCCGATAGGGAGGCATGGGATCCGCGTGGGGCTCCGTGCGGCGAGGGCGGTCTCCAGGTCGTGGCGTCTGGTTTGATGCCGGGCCCGAGGCCAGCTGCTCGGCGATGGGCAGGACATGATCCGAGACACGCCTTCGAAGCGGCGCAGGAGGAGCATCGCGTTGGGCACCGCGACGACGCTCCTGTTGACCCTGGCCACCACCACCATTCCCACGACGGTGGCATCGGCAGCTCCGGAGATGGACCGGGCCGCGGCGTCCCCCCATACCACCCACCCGTGTCCTGCCGGGGACACGATGATGTCCTTCGACAACGATGCCGACTTGAACGCCTACGGCGCTGTGACGCTGACCGGCGCCGCCAGCATCACCCCGGCCGACCTGGTGAACGTCTCGAAGCCGATCGCCGACTATCCGGTCGACCCGAACGATCCGAGCCGCCGCACGCATTACTTCTGCAACAGCCACTGGAAGGGATCGGGCGCCGGCAATTTCTGGGTTTCGATCGGGCATCCGATCGTCGGTCTGCCGGCGATCCAGCCGACCGTCACCTCGCCCTACCGATGGGCCGAGGTCGAGTTCGGAGCGCCAGGAGTCGGAGGCACCACTGACCTGACCAACGTGAACGCCTTCTCCTTCCCGCTGAATATGCAGGCCTACTCGTCCCCGGGGGGTTCGAAATCCGAGGAGAGCTCGTTGTTCAAAGGAAATACCTGCCAGATAGTCAACGCCATGCACGGCGCCATCGATCGGGCCGGAGCCGGTGCCAGCTGGAGATCGATCGAACAGACGAACAGTGGGCAATTCACCCGGATCATCGGCCCGGTCACCTACAACGGCACCAAACAGCAGGCCGACTGGCCGAGCATGAATCCTTATATCAACGCGTTCAAGAAAACGCTTCCCATTGTCGCCAGCGGGAAGTACTCGGGCGATCGGGGACCGTTCACCGTCGAGGGCTATTACTCAGAGAACAAGCCGGCGCCAGGCTGGTTCTACTACCAGGGGTACGTCGCACCTGACAACAGCCTCACGATCGCCGGCCGCATCAGCCAGAAGACACCAAAGCCGTCGGGCGGAGTCGCCGGAGGGACCATCACCATCTCCGACCTTGCCGGAGCCATCTACAGCGAGGCCCAGGGGCCGCACGCCACCGGAGGCTACAACGTCAGCCCGACGCCGACATGGTGGCCGGACTACAACGACGTCTACGCCGTGGTGGTCAACGATACGCTCAGCGCCTTCAACTACGGCTACTGGGGCAGCAGGGACGGCACGGGGAAGGACAACCGGTTCTACTGGAAGAACTGGAGCCCTCCCATCAGTCCGACCGTTGGAAGGCCATCGTACCCGTCCAAGTCCCGGGCCTTCGGCCCGGCTCCGTACAACATCTACTCGAAGGTGCTCAACGGCTTCTCCCGCAACTATGCCTTCCCGTACAACGAGCAGTACGGCGGCGGCGGGAACGGCAATCCCCTGCTCACCTTGCCCACCAACGGCGAGTACCGGATGACCCTCCCGTCGGATGGCTTCGCCCGCGGTTCCCAGACGCGGTGCGTGACCGGCAGCGCTGCCGGCGGCGTTGGTAGCGGCGTTGGTGTCGGTGGCGGCGTCGGTGCCGGAGTAGGCCCGGGGTACCGGCAGGTGGCCGCTGACGGTGGGCTCTTCGCCTTCGGCGACGCCACGTTCCACGGCTCCATGGGCGGCCAGCCGCTCGACGCACCCATCGTGGGCCTGGCCGCCACCGCCGACGGGGGTGGCTACTGGGAGGTGGCCGCTGACGGTGGCATCTTCGCCTTCGGCGACGCCACGTTCCACGGCTCCATGGGCGGCCAGCCTGGCTGCCGTTGGGTGACTGGACCGGTCTCTCGAGAATCCCCCGGTTCAGCTGGCTGGTCGTGTGCACCCAAATCGATTGACCCGACTGGACGAGGTCGTCGATTCCACGGAACCGGAGTGGGCGTACGTCCGGCAATCCATCGATATCCACTCTGCTCAGTGCAGGATGACCCAACGTCGTTCGGCCGTGACACCGGTAGTGGACGCGCCAATCATCGACGGGCAGGCTGGGACGGTGGAGGGACCTGCATTCCTGTACCTTGCGGACTACAGCCGGGATTGGCCGGCCCAATTCGCGGAACTCGAGGCTCGCCTTCGTGCCGCATTGCGTGGTCTTTCGGTAGAGATCGAGCACGTCGGCAGCACCTCGGTCCCCGGCCTGGTTGCCAAACCGATGATCGACATCGATGTCGTTGTCCCCAAGGCTGCCGATGTACCGGTCGCGGTGGAGCGTCTCGAAAGAGCCGGATATCGAGCCAAGGGAACCCGCGGTGTTCCCGGTCGGGAGGCCTTCGATCAACCGCCCGGCGGCCCGGTCCACGCGCTCTATGTGGTGGTCACCGGATCGAAACCGCATCTCGATCATGTGCTCCTGCGCGACCTGCTACGTCGCCGCCCCGACCTCGCCGCTCGATATGAGTCGGTGAAGCGGGCGAATGCCGACCGGCTGCCTGCTGACCGGCTGGGTTACACCGACGCCAAAGCCGATCTGATCACCGAACTGCTCGTCCTGGCCCGGACAGACGCCAGCCTGCCCCTCGACCCCGGTGCCGTCGATGAGAATGGGGTGGTCTACCGGTGGCGTGCGTCCATCGATGATGGCGAAGTCGTCGCCCTCCACGCCGACGCGTTCGACGAAACACCCGGAAGGTATCAGTGGCGACGGTCCCGACCCCTCAGCCTGGGTTGGGTAAGCGCCAGCGAGGGCGACCGGCTGGTCGGATTCGCCAACGTGGCGTGGGACGGCGCCGATCACGCCTTCCTCCTCGATGTCGCCGTCGCCTCTGACCGCCAGCACCGGGGGATTGGCCGCAGCGTGGTGAACAGGGCGCTCGAGGAGGCCCACAAGGCCGACTGTAGGTGGGTCCATGTCGACTACGAACAACACCTGACTGGCTTCTACGCGGCCTGTGGGTTCACGCCGACAGCTGCCGGCCTTCGAAAAGTCAACTGAGAGACCGGCAGCAGCGCGGCACCGCGTGCGCCCGACCCCCGACGTCCACGGTCGGAGCTATGGAAGCGACTCCATCATGGCCAGGAGCTCCTCACGTCGATAACCCTGTGTCCGGGCGAACTCGAGGAACTCCTTCAGCCGGGCTACGACAGCCCCACGCTCTGGCGTGCCGGAAACGATGATCGCCCGCCCACGACCGAGCTCCAAGAGTCCCTCGTCCCGAAGGACGCGTAATGCTCGCAGCACGGTGTTGGTATTCACGCCGAGTACGGCGGCCAGATCCTTGGCCTGAGGAATCCGGTCTCCGGGCTCGGCCTCGCCGTCGGCGATGGCGCGCCGGATCTCCGAAGCGACTTGATCGTGGAGCGGCATGGGATCGGAACGATCCACCCCCGAGAGTACCAACTCTTCGTGATCGGTCATTGGAGGTGCCTTGACAGAACTCATGACGCCAATGATAGTAGCGTTATGGCTCTTGTCCAAGAGGGACCACCCCCCGTTCAGGGGGCGTCGGGTCCACCGAATGCCGACCTGCTCTTCAAGGAGGCCAAACAACGCGAGCGGCGCCGACGCTTGGCATGGTTCGGCGTGGTCGTCATCGTGGTTGGCGGCGTGGTTGCCAGTGTTGCAGCCATCAGCTCCCCTTCGAAGGCCTCCGCGCCCCCGGCCAGCGTCTCGCTTTCGAACAGGCCCAAGGCGACGGGTCTGCCCCTCGGATCGATCGTCCCTCTCGAGAAGGCCGGTCCGCTCGCGGTGGGCCCAACGGGGGCGCTCTACGTGTCCGACCCGACACGTCACGAGGTTCTCGCCCGCCTGAACCATGGCCGCTTCCGGGTCGTGGCCGGAAACGGCCGAGAGGGTTTCTCTGGTGACGGCGGGCCGGCGACCAGGGCCGAGCTCTCGGGCATCAGCGCCATGGCTTTCGCGCCCAACGGCGATCTGTATCTTGCCGACGGCAGCCGGGTACGGGTCGTCGATCGAACGGGGACGATTCATACAATCGCCGGAGACGGTCGCTCCGGCCCGGTGCCCGAGGGTACGCCGGCCTTGTCGGCCCCTCTGGGTCCGGTCGCCTCCGTCGCCTTCAGTCCGGGCGGTGAGCTCTACCTTTCCACGTCGCAGCCCGCGACCTCGCAGCTCTTCCGCCTCACTGCCACGGGTCGGCTCGACTCCATACAGGCAGCCCTCCCCCCAGGGATCGTCCAGATGCCCGGCTCCCTCGACAGCTATGACTCGATCGCAGTCGATGCTGAAGGCAACGTCTACGCATCGTCCCTCTTCGACGGATGGTCGGTCTTCAGGATCTCACCGGATGGAGTGGCCACGTATCTGGGCTACGCCCGACGGAGCGGGGGCACGACGGCCATCGTCCAACGGGGCGCCGGCGATGTCATCGAGGTCGACGACGGCCAGAACATCCTGCGGGTGGAAGGGGATCGACTCGTCACCACTCTTGCCGTCAACGCCGTCCCCGGTATCGACACGTTCATGTTCACCGACTATTTCGCCCTGGCCCCGGACGGCACGCTTTACGCGGACAACCTCGGTCCGCCGGCCTTCGAGCCCTTTCAGCAGATCATCTCGGTGACGGACGATCATGGCGTGTCGCTCTGGCGAGGTGCCTCCAGACGCTAGCCGTGGCGCTCCGCCATCAGCATGCGGCGGTGCCGGAGTACGAAGGGATCACCGAGTAGTTAATGCGACCGGTGTAGTCACCCGCAGGCTGCAGGATCGAGGCCAGGATGCCATTGGTGAGCGTCACCGTGTCCGAGCCCGTTCCGGTCGGTGCATCGGGCGTACCAGATCGATTGAGCCACCGACGTGCTGTAGCCGACGAAGGCCCAGCTGGAACCCTGGCGCAGAGTTTCTCTTCGGCTATTCCGGATCCGAAGTGCTCGGCCGGCCGATCACCCTTCTCGACGAACCTGGCCGAGACGACAACTGGCGCCGACATATCTTCGACGTCGAAAAGTTGGACACCGTGTGTGCGTCAGGACGGCACACTCATCGATGTCTCGATTACCAACTCGCCGATCCGTGGACCGGGCGGGGGGGTTAGGGGCTGGTCCACGATCGCCCGGGATATCTCCGACCGCAGAAAGGCGGAGGAGGTCAAAGACGGGTTCCTCACCTTGGTGTCACACGAGTTGCGGACCCCGCTGAGCGCCATCATCGCCCACGTCGAACTGCTCCTCGATGACGATCTCTCTGACCCCGCGCTCGGTTTGTCGAGGTGATCCACCGGAATTCCGTACGGCTGGAGCGACTTGTCGGGGACCTCCTCTTCGTGGCTCAGCTCGACTCAGCCGGCCTCACCGCGACCATGACCGAGGGGCTGTCTGTGTCCGGGTCCTGTCCGGGCCCGCCGAGTGCACCATCGAGGTCGAGGACCATGGCATGGGGATCGCGCTCGATGAGCAAGAGCACCTGTTCGAACGGTTCTTTCGCGCCTCGACGGCCGTCGATCTGCATATCCAAGGTGTCGGACTGGGCCTGATGGTCGTCAAGGCGATCGTCGACGCGCACGGAGGTCATGTGATCGTGCAGAGCCAACCCGGATCAGATACGACGTTCGGCATCGTGCTTCCACTCGAGCCGGCAGCCCGCAGGCTGGCTCCCACGTCGGCTCCGGCCGAGTCCGCACTGAAGGCATGGTGAGCAAACCGGTGGCCCTGGTCGTCGACGATGAGCCGGATATTCGCGAGGTGATCGCATTCATGCTCGACCGGGCGGGTTCGAGGTCCACAAGGAGTGCGGCGGCGAAGCTGGCCTGGCAGCTGCCATCATGGTGCACCCGGACGTCGTCCTGCTGGACTGGATGATGCCACGGATGAATGGCATTGAGGTCTGTCGCGCGCTGCGACAGGATGCCGATCTGCATTCGACCATCGTGATCCTGCTCACGGCCAAGGCCCAGGAGTCGGATGTAGAGCTTGGATTCGCAGCCGAAGCGCAAGACTACATTCTGAAGCCGTTCAGTCCGCGGGAGTTGGTGAGCAGAGTTCAGAATCTGCTTGCTCAAGCCGGATAGCACCTGCCGTCACCGTGTGGTTCCGTAGTCTCTGCATCGCGTACCACCTGATGCCGACCATCGACACCGAGGACGCCGTCGAGCCTGTTCACCAGCGGTAAAAGCGCCGGCTTCCGGCATTCTCTCCACGCCCAACGGCAAAACCGACCAACCAGAGCACCAGCAGCACCACCGCGACGACCCACAGGAAATGAAGTGCGAATCCCAGTCCGGCAAAGAGCAGGACCAACAGAAAGGCGACGAGAAGAAGCATGGCAAGGAACCTCCCCTGAGGGATGAACCTCATCCCTTCGTACAGGGATGTTCCCGCCACCCCGTGTTGTTAAACACGAAGAGGTCTCTGCGTCTCCGTCGTATTGTTCGCAGCGTCACGGCTCGGCGGGATGACCCGGTGTGAGGTGGGGCGAGCTCTGGACTGTCGCAACGTCGGGAAACCCGCCAGATCCGCCCGCCACCGGGTGCACCAGAAGGGCTTGGTGATCCCCGACACCCCAGCGGTCGATGATCATGCATTCGAGCCACGCCGCGCATCCGGACAGCACGGGCGATCCCGTCACGCGGGTATGCCACAGGCAGTGGCTGAATTTGTCCCGGGCATCGCCGGTCTCTTCGGCGAACAGCGAAACCACATCAGGCTGGCCGGAATCGATGTTTACCCGATGCGATGAAGGGAATAGGCCAGCGCGAAGGGAAGAGGGCTGCCAGGAGGAGTGGCATGGACTGGTTGGGCCGACAGCGGCGTAGCTCGAAGCGGGACGAAGCTGCCCTGGTCAACGAGGCCACAGCCTTTCTAACCGGCCAGTTTGCAGCGCACGTGGCCTCTACCAGTGCCGGTCTGCCGACGTGGGCCCGGGTGAATTCGCTGGCCCACGCCCGGCCGTCGGTTTTGGTGCGTGACCTCGAATTGCGGCGGCACGTCCCCGAACGGGTGGGTTCGTGGGCCAGGACCACGTTCGACATCCTCGAGGAGCTGGTCGAACTGGCTTCGGGCCAGAAAGGCCGGATCGAACAGCTACAACGCGAGTGCCTCATTCCGCTGGAGCTTCGCCTGATGGCGCCCTCGTTCGACAACATCCTTCCCAGCGACGTGCTCATCTTGGCCCTGACCAGACTTCGTGCACATCCCATTGCCCTCCAGTACCGGGCCGCATCTCCACCCGAGTCGTAGGGGCATTCGTCGTTCGCACGTACCCCCTCCTGCTGACCGTTGGCGAGTCTCGTGTCCCCTTGTCAGGGCGCCGAGCGGGGCCCGTTGGCCGGAGCGGCCCCGAGGTTTCGGGCGGTGGCAAAGGGGTATTTACCCTGCATGGCAATGGCAATCAGACCGTCGTAGCCCTCTTCCGGGATGGGAGAGCAGAAGATACCCTGGCCCGGGGGAGAAGCGGCGATCTGACATGCGGTCGGTGTCGACCGATCAGCCCGGAGCGGGCCAGGCCACCGTCGGGATCCCTCACGAAGGAGAGAGAGTCAGCGTGGACCATGCATTTGGGATAAGCGAGCATGCCGAGGACGGATTGCTCCGCGTCGCCGTACGTGGTGAGGTGGACGTTGCCACCGCACCGACCCTGCGTGAGCACCTCTATGATGCGGTCGATCGCAGCAGCGGGGTGGTGGTCGTCGACCTGTCAGCCGTCACGTTCATCGATTCCACAGCTCTCGGTGTCCTGATCGGCGCCCAGGAGCGAAGCCGCGACCACGGTACCCAATTGCGAATCATCCTGAACGAGGCTCGAATCGTCAAGATCTTCGAGATCACAGGTCTCACAGAGCTTTTCTCCATTTTCCCCACTGTCGCCGAGGCGGTCGCCCCATGAGTCCTCGATCCTCGCTGCCAAGCTGTCGGCGCCGCGAATCATGAGCGAATCGGTTGAGTTGACCATCCCGGTTCAATCAGACCTCGTCGTATTGGCCCGGCTCACTGCTGTCACTGTTGCGTCCCGAGCGGGATTCGATGTGGAAGAGCTCGAGAATCTGCGCCTGGCGGTCGACGAATTATGCGTATCGATCGTGAACGGGTCCAGTGCCGGCCGGCTCAATCTGACATTCGTCAGCGGCGACGGAAGCGTCGAAGTGGACTGCGCACTTGACGGACCGACCTCGCCACCGGCGGACACGGACGACATCTACGGCGAGCATGATCTCTCAGTCCGCATTCTCGACGCTCTGGTGGACGAACACGGTGAGGACATGGGCGACGGTGGACGACGGGTGTGGTTGCGTAAACGGAGCATCCGGCACGAAGGGTCATGACTCCCTCGGCCCGCAACCCGGAGTCGGTTCGAGAGACCTTCATGGAGTACGCCGACAACCGCGATGAACGCCTCCGCAATCAGTTGGTCGAAGAGCACCTCGGTCTTGCTCATCAACTCGCGCGCCGGTTCACCAACAGGGGCGAACCTTACGAAGACCTGGTTCAGGTGGCTTCCATAGGCCTGGTCAAATCGGTCGAACGGTTCGACACCGAGCGTGGCGTCGAATTCAGCACGTTTGCCACCCGGACCATCATCGGGGAGTTGAAGCGCCACTTTCGGGACAAGGGCTGGGCCATTCGGGCCCCACGGCGGATCCAAGAGCTCTATCTGGCACTGGGTCCCGCCATCGAGTCGCTGACTCAACAGTTGGGCCGACCTCCGACGGTGCCAGAGATCGCTGAGATGGTTGGCGCCAGTGAGGAATCTGTACTCGAGGCCCTGGAGGCAGGTCAGCGCTACCGGGCCACGTCCATCGATGTGCCCGACCGGCAGGACGGTACACTCTCGAGCCGTCTCGGACAGGTGGACCCGGGCTATTCGGCCACCGACGATCGTCTGTTGCTCGCCCTCTCCCTGGCAGATCTTCCCGAGCGCGAGCGGACGATCATCGAGCTCCGCTTCGTCGAAGGACTCACTCAGTCGGAAATCGCCGCCCAGGTGGGTTTGAGCCAGATGCACGTGTCTCGACTGCTCGCCGCGAGCCTGGCTCAGCTCAGACAGGTATTCAGCCAGAGTTCGTGACGGACCCCGTCCTTGGGCCGGAGGAATTCAGTGTCCGGATCAGGTCGTTGCCGGGGGCGGAATCCCCTTCCTCCGGGTGACCGTGATGCTGTATCAGGCTCTTACCCGGTCGTCGGAACTTCCGAGGTCGAACCAAACGGTCTTTCCCGGCGGCAGGAGGATCACGCCCCACTTCGTCGAGAGTTCCCTCACCAGGTACAAACCCCGACCGTGCATCTGAAGCGGCGTGGCGAAAACGGCTTGCACGTGGGCGCTGCTTGCGTCGGTGACCTCGACGTGGACCATCCCATCGATCTCCCGGGCGACCACATCGAACGTGGAATGGGCGTGAACGAGCGCATTTGTCGCCAATTCACTGGTCAAAAGGCATGCCACGTCGATTGTCTCCGGTCGGCAATGTCCTAGGGAGCGGGCCACGAGACCCCTGGCGGCGGCAACACTTGCGGCCTCCCTCGGGAACACTGTCATTCCGCTCTGTCCCAGATCGGGAAGTTAGGCAACCTGAACGCTCCCACTCGATACCGTTGGCAAACCCGACCGCCCGTGGGCCTTCGGATTCAATCTGGCTGGGGACTCTGCCCGGAGGTGAAGCGGGCGATGAAATGCAGGGCGAAACGGGGGCGCTCGAGGCCCAGGCGTCTCAGCCCTCGGACAGAGGTGGTGGTCCCGCTTCGTGGTGGGAAACCGAGGGTCCTTCGGGCAAGCCGCGGACGGCCGTGATGTGACCGCTGACCACCATCCGTTTCCCGCACCCGGTCGCTCCCGGGGACATCAATTGGTTCCATCGGTGTTCACACCACTGCTCTACCCATCGGCATCCGGTTCAAAACCTGTTCCGGGACTGTGCGAAAACTTCCGTACAGAGCTACTGAAGCTGAACCACCAGTAGACACGCGTCATCCTCGTCCGCCCCGGTCAGCATTCCGTCGAGGATGAATTCGCAGGCATCCTCCGGACGGAGACCGAGGCTCTGCTCTGCGAGGATCATGAGGTGCGCAAGCCCGATATCGAGATCGACTCGGCGGCGTTCGTAGAGCCCGTCGGTGAACATGAACAACCGGGACCCCCGCTCGAGAGTCAAGTGGTGCTCACGCGGCTCCTCGGAACGTGAAGGACCCATACAGCCAATCGGCAGTGTCGGACGTCCTGGCAGGTAGGCCGATTGTCCAGGTCTGCTGACCACGATCGGTGCCGGGTGGCCAGCCGATGCCCAGGTCACCTCACCGGTCACCGGGTCCACTTCGGCGCAGACGATGGTGGCCAAGGCGTCCGGTTCCTGCGTCGCCATGAGAAGACTCAATTCGGACAGTGACCGGAGAGGCCCGGTGCCGGAAAAGAGATTCGCCCGAAGCACATTGCGCATCTGAGCCGTGAGGGCGGCGGCACCGATCCCGTGTCCGGCAACGTCACCGACGACGATGGCGATCCGTCCGGTCTCGAGCTCAAAGGAGTCATACCAGTCGCCACCAACCTGCCCGCCGTCACTCGCCGGCCGATAACCCGCCGCTATATGGAGCTCCTCCGACTCGGGCAACGAGCTGGGCAGAGCCGCAGCTTGCAGGGCGCGAGCCGTTTCGTGCTGGTTTTGGACGTGATCGGCGGAAACGAGCGCCACTGCCACATGGGATGCCACTTCGGTCATCATGGCCACGTCCTCATTGGAGAAGCCGTCCCCGGTGCGGCGGATCATCGTGATGACCGCCTGAACGTCCCCGTCGACGATCACGGGTGTGATCAGTCCGGGTCCGTCGCCAAGCAGAAGGAGCGTTCGTCCGTAGGCGGTGCTAGCGATACTGTCGTCCAAGTCCCGAATGATCTCCTCGACGAGGTAGGTCATGCGCAGCGGCTCACCGCTCTTGTACACGACGACGCCGGGTGAAGGCCCCGAGTACTGGTGGGGATACGAACCGACCAATCGTTGTGCCAGGGCGTCGAGGGGAGGATCGGCATGCCGCGCCGCCACCCGGACCAGCGCCTCGTCCGCGGGAGTGACGATGGTGCACCAATCGGCCATTTCAGGTACCAGGACCTGGGTGAGTCGTTGGAGAACCTCCGTGCGATCAGCGGAGCCCACCAGGCGCTCGGCAACCACGGTGAGGATTCTGAGCCGATCGATGTCGGCGCTCGAGCCGATGTCGGCGCTCGAGCCGATGTCGGCAAATGCCCCTTGTCGCTCGAGATCGTGCCGGCTACTGACGTCCGAGAAGTAGATGTTCAGGCCATGCCGTGCCGGCCAGGCATGGACTTCGAACCAGGTGTCCAGCGGCCGGTGGTACTCCTCGAATACCACCGGCTGCTCCAGCGACAGGGCCTCGTGGTAGTGCGCTTCGAACGCACGCCCGGCCGTTTCGGGAAAGTCGAGAAGGTTCTTCCCCTTGAGCGCTTCCCGGGTGGAATGCAGGAGGCGCGCTCCCTCGGAGTTCACTTCGGCGATGCAAAAGTCGGTGCCGACGGAGAAGAATGCGTGTGGCATCGTCTCCAGCGCACGGCCGAGCTCCTCGGCACCCTGACCGGGCTCCACCGCCTGCGCACGCTCCACGGCCAGCGCCACCAGCTGAGCCACCAGATCGAGACGGCGCAGTTGCGGGACATCGAAGTTCTGCGGAAGCCGCCATCCGATGCCGATCGCACCGAGTATGTCGCCATGGGCGGCATGCAATGGCAAGGTGGCCCGAGCTGACAATCCTGCGGCGGTGATCTCGGCGAGCACACCGGGGTAGCGTTTGGCGATCTCATCGATCGAACCCAGGAGCACGGGAAGGCCGCTCCTGATCGCCTCGCATGCAGGCACGTCTGCTTCGAGATCGAACTGGCGCGTGCCGGCTGGACCAGTCTCGGAGGATGATTGGTGCAGGACTTTCACAGCACCGGCGCCCGAGACCAGCAGGGCCAAGTTGGCGAAGGTGCCGCCCGCCGCCCGCCCGGCCTCGTTGACCAGGGACTGGGCTACGTCACGGAGTGTTACCGAGCCGGCCAACGACGACGCCAGGCGCCACAGAGCCTCTTCCCGTTCCTCCACTTCGACACTGTCGTCATCGGTCATTTCCGGCCCTCGTCGATCAACCCCCGGCGCAACGATCTCCCGGGCTGAGCACTGCCCCGCGGAAGAATAGAGCCTCGGAGGAAGTCGGAAAAGTGGCCATGTCCCATGGACCGGCTGGAGCCCGGCCGGGCTGGACGCGGGTGCCAGTCTCGATGTCGGTCTTTTGGTCCATGGAGCAGCGGGCGTTCCTCTCCCGCTCCGACGGACTCGGCAGTGTCCGGTGGGCCCGGACTCCTGTTCCCTTGCCGACGCCACTTCAGGGTCCCCTCACTGGGACCCGAAACCACCAGTTGGTCGGCCGGTCTGGATATCCTCTTGCTTCTCGGATACTGACGGCTGATGTAGGCGGACCGAGCAGGCCCTGACGACTCAAGGGAGACGACGTGAATCGGATCGTGGCTGTCGGGTTGGCCGTGCTCGGATTTGCGGGGTCCCTTGTGGGGACCGGCACCGCCCAGGCCGGTGCACCGGTGGTTCCGCGCATGGCGATGGTCGGCACTTCACCGACAATCCCCTCAGGCGCTGTCCAGGTGCCGGCTTCGTTGCCGGGCTCGATTTCGGCCTCGATCGTGCTCAAGCCAGCGGACGCCACCGGGCTCCAGGCGTACGCCACTGCAGCCTCGACGCCTGGCGATCCCCGTTACCGCCACTTCCTGACTCCCGTCCAGGTCCAAGCGATGTTCGGGCCCTCGTCATCCACCGTCAACGAGGTCCGAAGCTGGCTGGCTTCCGAGGGATTCGATGTGCATCCGACCGAAGGCGATGGGGTCGTCGTCCCGTTCACCGGAAGCCCTGGTCAACTGGGCCACGCATTCGAGACGTCCCTCCAGGTGTACAGGATGACAACCGGCCGGATGGCCTACGCCAACATCTCGGCTCCCCGCATGCCGATTGACGTGGCGTCCCAGGTCCAAGAAGTGGTGGGTCTGGATGATCTCTGGGTACCCCGATCCGACCTGACCGCGAACGACCCCGAAACGACCTCCGCGGCGAAACCAAGACCACAGGTGGCGACACCGGGCCCCAAGCCCTGTCCGGCCGCATCAGCGGCCGCAGCCGCGTTCACGACGACCGGACAGGGCGGTGCAACAGGACACTCGGCCACAGCCAACCAGGTGGCTCCAGAATTCAACCTTCCTCCGCTCTATGCCCAGGGTGATTTTGGGCAAGGTACGACCGTGGCCGTGCTGACCATTGGCACTGACTACCTGGACAGCGACATCTCCTACTTCGAGCAGTGCTATGGGATCCACGCCTCGGTGACCCGCGTTCCTGTCGATGGCGGACCAGGGGCGCCACCCGGTTCTCCCGGCGATCAGGAGTTGTCTCTCGACGTCGAAGGGGTCGTGGCGTTCGCCCCCCGGACCAACGTACTCGTCTACGAGGGCCCGTTCTCCACCGCGGGCGTTCTCGACGACTTCGCGTCCATGGCCCAAGGTGACCGGGCCGAGGTCGGAACGATATCGCTCGGTATCTGCGAGCCGCTCAACAACTCGACGTTCGGGGAGAATTTCGTATTCGAGGAGATGGCCGCACAGGGCCAGACAATGTTTGCGTCCTCCGGAGACCAGGGTTCCGAGGCGTGTCTCCCCGAGGCGACGTCGCTGTCGCCCGCCATCGGGGCCGGACGCTACGTGAACGATCCGGCCAGCCAGCCATTTGTGGTCGGAGTCGGAGGGGTGTACTTCCCTGATCCGTCCGATCCCGAGTCGGCCACGGTCTGGAACGATGGGCCGGCCCCCTCCTACAGCTCCCCCGACGTCTCCTCTGGGGGCTACTCCAATTCCAACGGCCCGGCCCTGGGCTCGGGGTGGGCCATGCCGCCATGGCAGGTCGGCACCGGGAGCTCGGGAAACAATCCCAGGAATCCGAACAATCCGCTGAACTCGAGCTCCACTGGTTGCGGTCCCACCGGTCTCGCCGCCTGCCGCGCCGTCCCCGATGTGGCCGCCAACGCCTCCCGCGTCAACAATCTCCTCATCTACTGTTCTTCGGCCCCTCCCGGGTGTCCGCGGAACGCTCAGGCCCCGAATTGGTTCCCCTCGGTCGGGACGAGCATCGCATCACCCGAATGGGCCGCCATCGCCGCACTCATCAATACAGACGTGCCGGGCGGGCGGGCAGGGTTCCTGGCACCTGCCCTCTACCGCATCGAGGCTCACGACCCCTCGGCCTTCGTGGACGTGGCCACCGGCAACACCGAATACCTGTCGCAGCCCAATACCTACGGCGTCGACAATGACACCTGCTCCTACAACGGTTCACCCGCCAAGCAGCTGTGCTATCGGGCCACGCCTGGTTACGACGTGGCCAGTGGCCTCGGGGTTCCCAACGCCGCCGTGCTGGCCGCCGATATCCGTTCCCTCGTGGTCGCCCAGGGTGCACAGTTCTACGGTTCGATGGGCGGGACGCACCTCAACGCACCGATCGTCGGCATGGCGGCTACTCCATCCGGCCAGGGCTACTGGCTGGTGGCTTCCGACGGTGGCATCTTCAGCTTCGGCGATGCGTACTTCTACTGCTCGATGGGCGCGACTCACAACATCGCACCGATCGTCGGCATGGCGGCCACTCCATCCGGCCGGGGCTACTGGCTGGTGGCTTCCGACGGCGGCATCTTCAGCTTCGGCGATGCCTCCTTCTACGGCTCGATGGGCGGGACCCACCTCAACGCACCGATCGTCGGCATGGCGCCCACTCCATCCGGCCGGGGCTACTGGCTGGTGGCCTCCGACGGTGGCATCTTCAGCTTCCCGTAACGAATGACGGCGTGCTGTTGCGTGGCATCCAGTCACCGATGCATGCCCCATGTGGAGTCATGCGCCTCAACTCGCCGGCCGACCACCCTTCAGCGAGTACACGATGGTGACTTGGGCGTTCGCCTCCTGGGACCCCGCTTCGACCGGCACAGCGGATGTCCGAGAAGAGATACCTGCGGAGGCGCCGAAACCCGAGTTGGCCTGCGAGGTCGGGGTGGTGTCAGTGAGCGAGCACACCGGGCCGAGGTGTTCGCCCGCCGATGCGGCCATGGTCTGCGCGTGGCTCACCGCCTGGCGAACGGCATCGGTGCGTGCCTGGTCCTCGAGATCACGGGGATCCTTGATCGAGAAGGCAACGGAGTTGATCTGGCCGGCATTCCCCGCCGCGCTGGAGACGGCGTCGATGACGCTCCCGGCAGAGGCAAGGTTGGTGATCATCGCGGTGACGGTGTTATTGACGCCGTATCCCGTGAGTACCTCGGTCCCATTCGTGAGGGTGTAGTTGGGTTGGACGCTCAGACCGGTCGTCTGGATGTTCTGTCTCGTGACCCCGCCTGCGGTGAAGGCCGCGATCACGGCTTCCGTCTCATTGTTGTTGTCAGCCAGGGCACCCTGGGCCGTCGCCGCGGTGGAAGATATGGTGATATCGATCGTCAGGGTGTCGGGGGTGCCCGTGGCCAACCCGGTCCCCTGCACGGTCAACTTGGCAGAATCGGGTGAGCACGTCGCCACATTCGCAGTTGAAGCGCCTGCTGATGTACATGCGGTCGCAGCAAGACCGGCCAAACCGATGGCTGTGATACCAACGAGCACGGACAGATGGCGGCGTACGGCGGTGCGCATCCGGGCAATCACGTGTGCTTCGGGATCCGGGTTCGTGCCGGACCCGACATCCGTCTGAGATCCATCGAGGGTGGTGTCGGACATTCCAACTCCTTCTTTCGCTGTCGGGGAAGGTCGTTGAGTCAGCGGGGCACGACGACCAGGAGAGTGAGCCACTGGGTCGAGGCCCCGGTACACGAAGGGGTGGCGGGCTTGGCCTGGCGGTTCGAAGTGTGTCCGCAGGCGCGGATGAGAGTGGCCGTCAGCACCACGTCACCGGGCTTGGTGGCCTCGAATACCGCCGTGACCGCCCGTTTCGTACCCACTCGGACTCGGCCCACTACTCGCACGGCACCCGCAGGCGCCGTGGACTGGCTGGCCGGTAGTCCTTGCCGGAGGGTTGCCGGAAGCCTCGAGGCAGCAATGACCACTGGTCCCCTCCAGGATCCCAAGGCCGGCGCGGGCAGTCTGACAGTGAAGCGCTGGCCCACTTCGACGGTCAGGATTGCCGGGGCCGACGTCGCGCTGGCCGTGCCCGCAACGCTGTGAGCTGCGGAGAACCCCGGACTGGCGGACGAGGTGGAGAAGTACCCCCCGCCGCATTGGGACACTCCCGAGTTCAACGTCACCGAGGCGCATGCCAACCCGCCATTCGCCTGTTGCTGTGAGGGGAGCGCGCGTTTCGAGAGCCCGGGGCCGGCTGTGGAACCGGATCCCGTCGAAGATGTTGGTGGCTGCACACTGCCTCCTGATGACGCCCGATTGTCCGTCTTCGACGTGGTGGCATAGACACCCACGCCCACGGTCAGCACGAGAGCGGCGATGACGGCACATCCGATCGTCATCGCACTGCGGTGCCGCCTCGCCCGTCGGCGACTGACGGCGCTCACCAACTCAGGAGCGGAACCTTCCTTCGGCTGCCACGCCGACGACATCTCGTCGAGCGCCCGACGGAGCCGGAGGTCCAGGTCGTCGGGTGTCATGGTTCATCCCTTTCGAGGCTCATGGAACCGAGGACGACTGACAAGGAAGCCCGGGCCTTGGAGAGCTGAGACTTGACCGTCCCCACGCTGCAGCCGAGCACCTTGGCAATGTCGCTTTCGGGAAGATCCTCGTAGTAGCGGAGGATCACCGTTTCGCGTTGGCGGAGGGGGAGGCCACGAATCGCGTCCATGACGACGAGGGAGTCGTCTGACGGGTGAACGTCGTCGGTACCCGACCGCTCCACGATCGTGCGTTCCGGATCGGTGGCGTAGAACGTGCGGTTCGACCGGTCCTCTGTGCTGCGCCGGCGAAGCCGCGATCGACACAGGTTGATGACAGCCGTCCGGAGGTACCATTGGGCACGCTCGAGGTGTCGGATCCGCCACCAACTCGAGAAGGTCCGCAGAAATGCCTCTTGGACGACCTCCTCGGCTCCGCCCCGATCACCGAGGAGGAGCGCCGCCAGCCGACAGAGCCCTTCGTAGTGCTCGAGGAACAGGTCTGCGATCCGTTCCTCGCGATCAGGGGCGGCGTCGCTCACGGCGACATCCGGCCGGAGATGGGCTTCCGACCCCACGTCAGCATGTGCCAGTGCCGGCAGCCGAACTCCCATACCTTCCATGACGCACGGGGGTTCCGGAACGTTGCCTGCGGGCTCGTCGGCCAAGCCCCGCGACACGCTCACCGGTCCGGCCACGTCTCAATGCCGCTTCACCTCGAAGACCCAAAGGCCGCTCGCCGCTTTGATGCGCCATCGTCCTGCACTATCTCAGATCAAAGGTCGGACGGGGCAGTCGCGGCCGACGCGGTGGTTGGCGACCGTGGAATGCTCGCTGTCGCAGGGACCATGGCCGCAAGCCGATCCCTGCGGGCAGCGGGACGTCCTCCCGAAAGATCAATCGGAGTTCGATCTGCATCCGCCAGCAAATTCTGTGACCGCCCTCGGCGGAAGCCCCATGGTTGATCTGTGATCGCCAACCAGGGAATTTATCCGGGCGCGAGCAACTGCCCCGCAACGGGACGATGTGGGGTGGGATGGTTGGCGGGAAGTGAAGGGCAGGGTGGGCGTAGGTATGGAGGGCGGCCACCACGGGCTCCAGCCACCAGGAGCGGTCAGCTGTCAAGGTGCAGTTCGAGAACAGATAGAGATGCGAATTGGGGAGGAAGGTGCAATGTCATTGTTTGGCGCTGAAGACGGGACGGAGGTCTACTACAAGGATTGGGGCCAGGGGGATCCGATCGTGTTCTCACACGGTTGGCCGCTGAGTGCCGACGCGTGGGATGCGCAGATGTTCTTCTTCGGTCAACAGGGTTACCGCGTGGTCGCGCATGATCGCCGCAGTCACGGGCGCTCCGGCCAGACGTGGC
>JBEKOI010000055.1:0-16165 GCA_049521915.1 Acidimicrobiales bacterium
CAGAGGAGGAGCGTGCCGGTGCACACACTCGTGACCCAGTCTGCCTTCGCTGAGACCTCGGCCAGCCAAGTCATCAGGACGGGGTTGTCAACCTCGGTGAAGGGGCCCAGACCGCCCGGCACCACGATCACGTTGAGGGGTGGACAATCGGCGAAGGTGCAATCGGGCATGACCCGAAGACCCTGGCCGCATCGAATGATGTCTGGCTTCTCGGCAACGGTGACGACGGCATCGCCATCGCGGCGAGCAACCGTGAGCACCTCCCAGGGGCCAGCGAAGTCGAGTTCCTCGACCCCATCGAACATCAGGATGCCCGTGATTGTCACGCGGTTGCCTCCTTGTTGAAACGCCGTCGATAGTCGGTGGGCGGGACGTTTAGCAGTCGAAGGAAAGTCCGACGCATGGTGTCCGCGGTACCGAACCCACAGATAGCCGCGATCTCCTCAACGGGACGCGTGGTGCTCTCCAACAGCCGCCGAGCCGCTTCCACCCTCAGATTCTCGACGTAGCGGGCCGGCGTCACGCCGGTTTCCGCCGCGAATGCACGGGCGAAATTGCGAGGACTCATCGCGGCGACACCGGCCAACTGGGTGACCGACAGGTCAGCATTGAGGTTCTCGGCCACCCAGGCCTGGACCTCCCGCAGCGGCTGGCGTCGGGCGCGCTGGGCGCGGAGCGCGGCACTGAACTGCGCCTGTCCGCCGGGTCGTTGGACATACATCACCAGGCCTCGGGCGATGTTGAGCGCGATGTCCTGTCCTTGGTCCTCCTCTACCAACGCGAGTGCTAGATCCATCCCGGCGGTCACTCCGGCCGAGGTCCAAACGTTGCCATCGCGTACGAAGATAGGATCAGGATCGACCGATATGGTCGGATAGTCGCGAGCCATGAGATCGCAAGCTCCCCAGTGGGTCGTGGCTCGGCGTCCGTCGAGGAGCCCCGCTTCGGCCAGCACCAGGGCACCGCTGCATACGGAGGCGACTCGTCGGCTCTGCGGAGCCAGCCGGCGGAGCGCGCGCAGAACTATCGGGTCGTGCATGGCCTCGCCCACGTGACCACCAGAGACGAGGAGCGTATCTAGTGGGCCCCTGACGGAAGGCAGGGAGCGATCGACGCCCAGGAGTAGACCGCTCTCCGACCGCACTGGCTCACCCGTGGGGCTGGCCAGCTCGACCTGGTACCCGCCGGCCCGCAACACCTCGAACGGTCCGGTGGCATCGAGCTGCTGTAGCCGATCGAAGACGATGATCACGACGCGTTGCATATGCCTTCAGCGTCGCCCGAGACCACACTGCCGTCAAGGACACCTACACGACGATTCCTGCCATCGTCCGACCAAGCTGCCGGGGTATCCCGCAAGTGCCCTTCCGGGCGCATGCAACTTTCGCGAGCACTCGGAAGGTTGAGCCCTCCAACTTTGCCGAGTCCCGGTGGCTCGGTAAGCGAAACTACGTCGGATGTCCGGCGCAATTTGTCAACGACCGGATCCCATCACGGGCGGCACGTCGGCAGGGGTTCGAACTTAGTCCCATCACTTCCGGCGCCAACCTTGCGGGAGCTGCACTGCACTCGCAATTCGCCCCAATTCGGGTTTTCATGCCACATAACCCCAGTTCAGCGGGCCAGGAGGGGTTCGACCTAGTCCCATAACCTCCACGGTGTTGTCGGAATCACAATGTTTTCCCTGGCCAAAAGCAGCATCCTTTTGACGTTGCAGCGGGTCCAAGTAGCCGTGAGTCGTGGCGACGTCGATGGGGCATTCAGAGTCCTCAGTGAGGTGTCGAAGGTCGTTGAGCACTCACCGCTTTCGTCTCAGCGAGGCGATCTGCCAGATTCTGACAGGCTCTCGATTGTCTCTTGTCTCAATATCGACACGAGAGGAATTGTGACGCTGTCGTCATAGGAGCTGTGGGATGGACCTCGCGCCCCGTGTTGTGGCTGTCAAACACACGGTGATGAACTGTTTAATCGACCCCAACGGGTACGGGCACAGGCTTCTCTCTTCTGGCAGGAGTGGTGGTACGACCCCTCGAACGTGGCGCCGAGTGCAACCCCTTCCTCCGCCCCGCCTTTCGTCTCCGCCTCCGCCACATCCACATCGAACACAACGCAGGAATCAGAAGAAACCACAGAGGATTGAGGACTATGACCGTCCGGGAGGAAGTGACCTCGGCGGTCGTGTTACCTGTTCGGTCATAGACGAGGGTTGTATGGAATGTGTACCAGCCCAGTCCCAGCCAGGACGACACATGGACTGGTATGTCCCGGCTCAGCCCAGGAGGAAGCAGCTGTGAGTTCACCTCCACATAGGCAGGCTTCGAGGCCGGCCACCCGCTGGTTTCGACGGTCGTGGTGAAGGCAACGGTCGATTTTCCCACGCTGGTTGCTCGGACTATCCCGGCAGCCGAACTCGACAGCGAAAGGCTCAGCGATTGAGGTCCGACAAACTGTGCCGTGAGACCCCGATCGCGTGGTCCGGGTACATCGAGCACGACGAGTCCGCCAATATCGTTTTGAACAGCCACCGAGGGAGAATTGATCACGGGACTGACCAGGAAGCCCAAGAAGTAGTCGTCGGGAGGCAGACCAGGTGGCATGGCCACGCTGATGTGGACCACACTTTCCTGACGCCCGGCCAAGGTCAGATCGTTCGGCGTAATGGCGATTCCTCCGGCAAAGCGGGGATCCGGACTGGCGCCGAACCTGGTCTTCCCGTTGTCCAGGAGCGTGACTGACCTGGTGGCAATGGTAACGGCGAGTGGGCTGTACCCGAGGTTACCGACCGTGAGCGTCGCGGTTGCCATGGTTCCCGGGGCAGCCGCGATGGGACTTGGCGGTGACGTGACGAATAGGTCACTGGGCGGGGCCCCGGCACTAGCCGTACCTGCCGTTGTGACTACCGCCGAAGCCAAGAAGGCGAAGGCGGCCACCACGACCAAGACCCACTTCGGGTTGAGGCGGGCGCCATGACGGCGCTCCGCCCCCTCGTCGAACTCCATTTTCAGGATGACCTAGAAGCTCGGGGTGGCGACGTAGGTGATGGTGTCGCCGTAGGTGCCGTCGGGGACTGTGTAGTCCACCGCCACCTGGTCGGTCAGAGTCAACGTGTCGGCGGTAGCTCCGGTTGGGCCGGTTGCGGTCAGGAAGTTGGCTGCTGTGGTCGGGTAGCCGACAAACTGACCGCCCGACAGGCCGGCGGCGAGAGTGGCACCGTCCGTCCCGCCGGTGGTGAGCGCGGCACTTGCTCCCCATCCACTCGAGGGGAAGGTGGCGACACCGGTGGTTGGCCCGGAGCTCACCGCCGGGATGGTGTAGGCCGGAGCCGACCTCGACAGGCCGGTGTCCGACGCGGCCAAGGTGTACCCGCTGGCCGCATTGGTCTGGACGGTGAGCACCACGGCCTGGCTCTGGACATTGTTCAGTGACGTGGGGTCGACCACCAGCGAGAACGACGGGGTGTTGTTGGTGAAGGTCAGGGTCTGGCCCACGGTCACTGTCACTCCAGTGGATTTGGACCCAAAGGTCACTGCGGCTGTCGTAGCCGTGTCCTCGGTGGTCGCTCCAGCCTTGGTGGTGATCACCGAGGTGTAGGAGCCGGCGGTCGACGTATTGGTGAGTCCAGTGAACGAGATGTAGACGGGTAGGCCCGCAGCCACGGTAGCCGGGGTGGTGACCGTGTAGGTCAGGGTCGTGCCCGAAAGAGAAACTGTTCCCGCTCCAATCCCGTAGACGGTGCCTGCGGCCACCGTCCCCGCCGTACCGGTCGGCACCGTCATGGTAATCGTCGAGAGAGCTGCAGAGGTAGCCGTCGTGAAGGCGTAAGAGTAGGTGACTCCCGTCTTGGCAGTCTGGGAGTTGCTGACCGACCAACTTGTCTTGGTCAGCGTTCCGGCAAAAGCGGATGCCGGCGTGAGACCGATGAGCCCCATGATGGCGACCAGGGTCGCGACAAGGACTGCGATTCGGCGTCGACCGGACGCTGACTTGCGGATCGGCATTTCGGAACCTCCTGGAGGACTCTCCACTAATAGGGACATCGGCTGTCACGCAGATAGGAACATCGGCTGTCACGCAGAACCACTTGACGTCACGCCGTACGGGTTTCTTATCCGTATTTACTGACAATTCCTAGGTAATCCCTGACCCATGAGAGCGGCCGCAAGTGGCAGACTTACGAGTAGCCATGATGGTTTCAAAGGTTGACAAGGTGGACACGACCGAGCTTCTGAACGAGCTCCCGGACTGTGTGCTCGTCCTCAACGGGTCAGGCCACGTCCAATGGGGAAACACAGCGGCCGAACGGCTATTCGGCCGGCCGTTATCTGACTCAATCGGGTTTTCAGCCCTCGAGCTCGTTCATCCGGACGACCTGGAATTCGTGCTTCGTTCGCTGGAGAGTGTTCAGCGCAAAAGCGTCGGAACTCTCATCGAAGTACGAGCGAGAACTCCTTCAGGTTGGCGCCTTCTCGAGGTGATCGGAACTCCCATCGACTGGTCGAGCGAACGACATGCTGTGTTGTTCTCCATGCGGGACCTGACCGAGAGACGGCGTTTTGAGGTGGCATCTAACAAGGATTCGACGTTCAGGACCGTGGTTCAGAACTCTCCTAACATGACGATCCTGCTTTCCCAGTCAGGCATCGTGGACTCGGTCTCTGGAGCGCTGAGCCGGATCCTCGGACACGACCCGGAAGAGATCGAAGGTCGACCGCTCGTTGACTTCGTAGTCGAAGAGGATCAACCCACTTTCTTCGCTTCGCTCCACGCGGCCTCGCAGGGCGCCACGGCCTCAGACCCTCTGAGGGCTCGGGTTAGATTCACGCGCCATGAGACTGGAGAGCCGATACCCTTCGAGTTCGCATTTGTCAATCTTGTGGACGATCCAACCGTCGGTGGCTTCGTTGTCTCGGCTCACGACATTACGGCGCAGGCGGCAGCCGAAAGAGAGTTGCACCAAAGCGAGCAGCGTTTCCGCCGAGCCTTCAATCAGGGTCCTCTCGGCATTGCTCTCACGGACTTCGGAAACAGGATCATCGATGTCAACGACGCCTTTTGCCTTCTTATCGGCCAGCCGGCAGACAAAATCATCGGTTCGGCATTTACCTCGCTCGTTCACACAGATGACGGCCAGCAAGTCCGGGCGGTTAGCCTAAAACTTGTCGAGCAGCCAGCAACAACCCACAAGACGGAGACTCGCCTCGAATCAAGTAACCAGGAGGTCGTTGTTGCAAGCGTCACCGCGTCGGTGATCCAGGACGAGAGCGGCGTACCGATGCACTACCTCTGGGTTTTCGAAGACATAACTAATAGCAAAATGCTCGAGCGCGAGCTCGTTGCCCACGCGAAAACGGCCAATAAGTTACTCGCGAGCTTGACGAGTCGAGAAGTGGAGATTCTTGAGCTGCTGGAAGAGGCGGAAACTGCCTCCCAAATAGCCCACCGCCTGACTCTCTCCGTGAGGACCGTGGAGTCACACCTGGCGAATGCCTATCGCAAGTTAGGCGTGCACAACAGATCGGCTGCCATAGCCGAATTTGCGCGATTGACGCGAGCCATTGCGGGAGTTCCGCGCGACCGGACTTGAGTCCTTGCGTCTTCCGAATGGCCGTTTCGCTCTGTTTCCTCGCCGGGCCTTCGGCTTGCCCTCGACCAATCTGAATGCGCGCCCACAGCTCCCCAGCGCCGTGCGACCGGTCGTCGATCCTCATGCGGACCCGCATTTCGGGCACTGGGGTGCCCCACGACAGCGGAGTGTTGCATCTTGGCCATGCAACCAATTTGCAACCGAAATGACCGTTGGCGACGGACCTCTGACGGAGCTCTGCTTGAGACCAGTTCCCGAACTCATCGATCGGGCTCCGCTAGCCGATCGCTACGTCGGACGTCGGACGTCGGACGCTCTGAGGGTAGCGAGGAGCCCGGCTCGTGGCTGCTCGCGTCACTTCTTGGGCGTACCGTGAGAGCGGCGTTGTGTGCGTCCCTCCATGTGGTGGGCTTTGAGGTGAGCCGGGGTATCCACCAGTAGGTAGGGCCAGCGGCACGGTCCCACCACGAGGAGATCAACGCCGAGGGCCCTGGATCAGTCTGTCCTGTCCGAACTGCATCCCGAGGAGAGCATCACTTCTGATGTGACCGAACGTCCAACTGCGAATGGGCAGTCCACCGCAGCCCTATCGTCTGGACAAGGACTCGATCAGCCTCATGAAGATGCTCAGCATTGTCGTGGACGACATCACTATCGAGACGCTGCAGGCAAATCAAGAGTGCTGCCACCCTTCAAGATGTCGGTGTCTGCACTCTGGACCTCGAACGCGCAGGGAGTCGACGACGCGTCAGCATCACAGCCACCCGCGTTTCTCAGGACCGGTTGCCGAGGATGGACAATCCGTCTCCGGTGAGATCCGGCTGGGCGCCCTTGCGTCCCGCCATGGCCAGTACCAGTGAGATCAGGGGGCCCGATACCTCGGGGCCATCGCCGTTGGTCCAGGCACTGTCGGTAGCCCGCAGTCTGAGGCCGGCAATCCGGCGTTTCGCCCCGATCAGAATGTTTGTCTTGCGGTAGCTGTCGGCCACCGCCACCAGCGCTTCCTCTGGGGGCTGATGGGCAAGTCCCAGAGGACGGCGAATGTCTTGGCCGTGTACGACGATCTCACCCAACATCGCCATGACGGGAGCAGGAGGATGATTCGTCGTCGAGGTCCGCGCCTGGAGTCGACGGACCAGTTCGTCCGGGCCGATGGCAGCGAGGCCCGTGGCGTCTCGCTCGACGAAAACGTTGAACTTGAATCCGGCTGCGATCAGCTTCTTATAGAAACTCAGCGGGGTCTGCTCCGCAGCGGCCAGAATGTGGCCGGCCGTCACTTGGACTGACCAACCTTCGCACCAAGAAGGCGCCGCCCATTGATCAGGCGACAGGGAAGAAAGCGCATGTGCCATCTCAGCTCGTTCCGCGTGGATGTGCTTCCACGTGTCGTCGGTCTTCATGTCAGAAACCTCTTCTCTCATGGCCTTTGTCGAGCAATCGCCACTGCGGATACGTTACGTCCTCCTCAAGGAACGTGAGCATCTCCGAAGGTCAACGAACCGGTATCGGCCCTGACGTCCGAACCCTGTGTCCGCGACTGGATCGTCATCGGCAGATGAGAGGAGCAGACGAAACGTCCTCGCCACGGCGAACAATCGCCAAAATGTCTGTGCTGTGGGCCTGTAATTCCAGACTCGGCACGCGCCCTCAGGACCGCCAGCGAGGCATTCATGAGAGCCTGCGTCACGTCCTAAAGGATGACACCTTTTGGGCCGATGCTGACCTAGGCCGGGGAGGCGCCAACCTCCGCCCGGAGCCCGACACATCGGAGGGTACATGGCGATCCAACAGCAACATCTCCAGGAGGGGCACGACGCGCCCCCGAGCGCTTCGGGAACTCCCCAGGAGCCGGGCCGTTCCCAGCCCACCCTGCGATCGATCGGCCGCCTTGGCCCGCTTGTCCTCCCCATCGTGTGGCTCGTGGCCTGGGGACTCGCACTGGCCGAGGTGCAGGCATCGGGTTACCACGCCAGTCAGGGATTCTCGGTGAACGCCTTGCGGTGGATGTTCTACCTACCGGCTGGCTGGATGTTCATCGTCAGCGGGCTCATGCACACCAAGTACGCAGAAAAGACAGCTGCACTCATCGGATGGCAGACCAACGGCTTTCAGTACGAGCTCGGGTTCGTCTCCTTCGGCCTCGGAGGAGCCGGAATTTACGCCTCGCTCCATGGAGTCGAGTCCTGGATCACGATGGCCATCCCCACCACGACCTTTTTGGTTTTCGCCGGGGTCAACCACGTCGTCGAGATGGTCCGCGACCGCAACTTCAATCCCGGCAACACGTTTGTCTGCATCAGTGACTTCGGATTGCCGATCTCAATATGGGCCCTGCTTTTGGCTTCACACGCGGTGTGACACCAACACCCGCCATTCGTCCTGGAAGACTGCGGACAGGGGCCCCAATCCCAGACGACGAAGTGGCGGAAACGTCCCGCATGCCCCACGCTCAGTGAGTCTCTACAGCCTATGACCGGAACCGGTGTGTGGCTCGACGGTGGCCCTTCGCAACTGCTCGCCGACGTCGGTCACGACTCAATCCGCCAATTTTGAACGCGGACGATTGCCTGGCGGAAACGGTGTCCCTGTTGCATTGACAGCCACACGCGTACCAGCTCCACTCGGGTGACAGTTGAGCAGCGAAAGCAGCCGGCGGGACGGAGGATCGTCACACGGGCCGCTCCGATCTGCAGCGGATGGCATTGGATCAATGCGACCAACGTGGTGCTCTCTGCCCGAGCGTATTCACGCCTCCGATAGAAGCCCTGAGCCGAGGTCGCTGACGAGGCGTTCAGTCATGGCCGGCAGAGTGGGCACGGACGCTTCCGCTGGCTGGCGGCCCCAACGGTCGTACGCCGCGATGAGTACTCCCACCAGACCGGACAGGGCGAGAAAGACACCGGCTGCTTTGAACCCTGCAACCGACGCCGAGTGGACAACCCGGTCGAGCGTTCGGACCAGCACAGGCGCGTCGTGGAGGATCCCTCGCTGGGCGGCAGGCGATCCGGACAGCAGGCCGTGGATATCGTGAACCTGGGCGTGCGTCAGGGACGAGCCCGGGAGGATGTCGTTCAGCCGGCGTTCGGCGAAGCTGTTGAAGACAACCACTCCCATCGCAACGCCGACTGCCTGTCCGAAGAATCGTGCCTGGGTGATGACACCTGTTGCTGCTCCTGCCACTCGTTCCGATGCCGTCCCTAGTGCCGCTACAGCGGTGCCGGGGATGACATTCCCCCGGCCGCATCCGGCCAGGACTAGCGCGAGGACGATGAGGCCGACACCAGTCGTAACTTGGATGAGTGCGATGACGACGCACCCCAACGTGAAGAACCCCATCCCCACCAGCATGAGGACATTGGGCCCGAATCGCCGCACCACAACGTCACCCCCGAGCGCGACCAGAAAGGCAGGTCCCTCGAAGGCGATCAGGATGAGACCGACCGTTGTTGGGGTGATGCCGAGCCCCACCTGCAAGTAGAGGGGCGCGAGGAAGATCAGTGCGCCGACCGCGATGCTGGCAACGAAGGTGATGGCCGTTGCCACGAGGTACCGCCGGCTCCGGAACAAATCGAGATCGATGAGCGGGGATGGTCGGCGAGCCTGGGTCCACACAAAGGCCAGGAGAACGGTGGCCCCTGTCGTGAACGCGCCGACGACGAGCGGCGAGGACCACCCGAGCTCATTCGCCGACTGGAGGCCGAACGAGACGAGCAGGAAGCCGAGCACCTGGAGTGCCAGGCCCATCCAGTCGAATCGCGGTGGTGCACTGCTCCTCGAGGACCGCTCATCCATCAACAGCACCAGAACAAAGCCGACCCCCAGAAACGGCAGGTCGAGCCAGAACACCCACCGCCAGGAGGAGAACTGGCACACCGAACCAATCAGTGGCGAACCGACGATTGAAGCCAACAGTGACGCCGCAAACCACCTCGACAGACCGATCGAGTGCCGCTCGCCGGCATAGGCCCCTGCGGCCAGCGACACCGAGGTGGTCAGGACGGCCGAGAAGCCGATCCCCTGGAGCGCCCTGAAGCCGATGAGAACACCGACCGAGGGCGACAGGGCACAGCCGACCGTCGCCACCGCGCTCAGCGCCAGTCCTCCGAGCAGCACCCGTCGCCGGCCAATGGAGTCGGCCAGACGACCGAACGCCAACGCTCCTCCCGCCATCATGATCAGGGTCAGGTTCATGACCCAGGCGAGTTCGGAGGTCGTCGCCGAGAGCCCGGCCCCGATCGACGGCAGCGCTACGGACAACCCAAGCCCGTCGAAGGCGATAGGGATCGACACCACGATCGCTACCGTCAACAGCCATCCTGAAGTCTCGAGGCGGCGAGTGGGCATGACGGGACCGCTCCTCAGCGCCATTCACCACTATCGGCCGGTACGGCCGCAGACTGGAGGGCTGGCAGCCGAGCGGCGTGGGATGAACCGAAGGGCCCGCGCGGCGGGAATGCGTTGCCGTCCGGCCCCAAGCGACGGGCGGTCGGGCTGACCACCCCCCGGTGAATCCTCAAAAGGAGGCTGCTCAACTTCACACAGTGAATATGTGGAGCGGGCCATTGTTCGGAGCGTCGGGCCCGAGGATGTCGAGTGGCGGCTCGACAATTTCTCTCAAGCCGCTCGAGATGGGGGCCGATGCTGTAACGGAGGCCCTGAAAAGTTCTTGACCTCGGCCGGTCCAGACGGATCGCTCCAAATAGTCGCAGGTCAAGCGCGAAATGGACGGTGAGCAATGAGAACAAGTGCCCCCGTCGGCAATGATCTCTTCATCGCCCGAAAGGGAAAGTTTTCGCGAGGCAGAGACCGCGCCAAGCCTTCGCACCCGCGCACCCCGACCGGCCGCCAATCCAAGCATGATCGGCTGGAAGCAGAACGGCTGCAGGATGAGCAAGACCAACGGATACGGCTGACCATTGCCAATCGGTCCCTTGAAACTCACTTCCAGCCGATTGTCGACCTCAGGAGCGGCGACGCGATCGGCGCCGAAGCCCTTTCTCGCTTTGCCCAGGAACCGGTCCGACCTCCGGATGTGTGGTTCGCCGAGGCGGCTGCTCTCGGACTTGGTGTGGAGCTGGAGTTGACCGCGCTGGACCTGGCGTTGGAACAGCTCAATCGCCTCCCCACCGGGCTCTACCTTTCGCTCAATGCATCCGTCGAAACGATAATGTCTGAACAATTCCGGACCGTGCTTACCAATGCCCCAGCCGAGCGAGTTGTGCTCGAGCTCACAGAACATACTCCGGTGAGCGATTACTTGGCCGTGGCCAAGTGCATCGACGAGCTCCGATCACACGGTGTTCGATTGGCCGTCGACGACGCTGGCTCCGGCTTTTCCAGCTTCAGCCACGTCCTCAACCTCAAGCCCGACATCATCAAGCTGGACACCACCCTGACCGCGGCATCGACAAGGACCCGGCGCGCCAGGCGCTCGGGCGGGCACTGCTCACCTTCGGTCTGGAGGCGTACCGGACAACCATCGTGGCAGAAGGGATCGAGACCAAGGAGGAACTGGCGACGCTCCGCTCCCTCGGTTGCCCCAGTGGTCAAGGGTACTTTCTCGGCCGACCGAATCGATTGGTGAATTCGCTTCGGCCCGCTCCGGCACTGATCTCCTCTGAGCTTCCTCAGTTCGAAGCCACGTTCTCGCTCACCTGAACAGGGAACGCCGGCATCGCCGAGTGCACTGTCACTCCATCATCCCACAGTCCGGACGACACCTAGGCACCAGCCGGAGGCTCGGCGGGGTCGCCCGCCGGTGGATCGCCAGGCAGTTCACCGGAAGGCGCGGGCGCGGCGTACCCGCCGGCCGGAGGGGCGGGAGGTGCGCCATATCCTGCAACTGGAGGAGCTGCGTACCCACCAAGAGGAGCGACGCCACCGCTCTCCCAAAACTCGTTCAGTCTGCCTTGAACTTTGACCACCCAGACAAAGAATCCTACAAACGGTAGGAATACCCAGAATCCGGTCACGCCCGTCACTGGAGGAGCTTTGCCTTGCCGCTCGAAGAGGTGGCCAATTTCGGAAGGCAGCATGAACGAGTTCACGATCGGAATGAAGATTGCGAAGACCAGTCCCAGTCCGCCTCCGATTCCCTCCTGCGACGAATCCTTCAGCTCCTTGAACGAAGCGTATTGCCAATAGATGAAGTAGATCCCGAGCGTGATGATGGACAGCCCGATCACGCCCCAAGGATTCCTGATCTTGCCCAAGCCGCCGATGGCCACGATGCGCCTCCACTTCCATAGACTGAACGAGGCCAGTTGAGCATATTTATTGTTCAAGCGCGCGGTTCAACGCCGTAGAGGGCGCATACGCCACAGTTCGAAGGTTGCGTTGCGAACGAGTGGTACCCCTCGACCCGGGATCTCCCAAGGGCCTCGCCCCCATCGCGCAAGTTACGCCAGCTTTGCTCCGGTGGCGACGAAGAGCGATTGGAACATCTCAGTCATTTCAGGCAGCTGATAGTGGGCCTGAAGGCCGCTCGGGTTGGGTAGGAGCCAAACGGGGGCACCCCCGAGAAGTTCGGGCTGGGGACCGATGGCGGCTCTGGGTCTACGAAAAGCCGTCCGGTACGCCTGCAACCCGAGGACCGCGACGCAGCGGGGCTGCAGCATCCTCACCTTGGCTTCGAGCTGGGTCGCGCCTTCACGCAGTTCGGCGACGCTGAGTTCGCTGGCCGCGGCTGTCGCCCGTCCCACCAGGTTGGTGATGCCTATGCCGAGCCCAGGCAGCGTGTGCTGCTCAGCGGGTGGGAGTACGGACTCGGTGAATCCACCGCCATGGAGCAACTTCCAGAACCGGCTTCCCGGCCGGGCGAAATGCAGGCCCAGATCGCCCGACAGCCTCCCGGGATTGATCCCGCAGAAGAGCACCCGCAGATCCGGACCGGTCAGATCGGCGAGAGCCTGTTCCATGTAGCCAGAACATACGCTCCGGTGCCGAGCGGGGCACGGGCGGGGCTGCATCGGGGTCAGTGTGCGGGTCAGCGACCGACCACCACGAGGGGACGGCGGTGCCCCGGGGGCGTGGCATTTTCGACGTCCCTGAAGCTATAAATGGCCCGGTGATCCCACTCATGCTGGCCACGTTGACCGATCGTCGCGACTTCGGTGACGATTGGCTACTGGAGCGCAAGCTCGACGGCGAGCGCTGCGTCGCACGCAAGGTGGCCAGTGAGGTGCGGCTCGAGTCGCGTAGCGGCAAGGATCTCACCTCCACCTACCCCGAGGTCCGCCTGGCTGTGGCGTATCAACGCTCGCGGGACCTCCTGCTCGACGGGGAGGTGGTGGCCTACGACGGCGAACAGACATCCTTCACCCGACTCCAGCAGCGTCTCGGGGTGACCAGACCGTCCCGAGAGCTGGTCGCCAACTACCCGGTCGTCTACTGCGTCTTTGACCTCCTGGAGGCCGACGGGGAGGATCTCACCGACCGACCGCTCGTCGAGCGCCGCTCTCGATTGATGAAGGCGATCCGGTCGAGCACGGCCTTGCAGCACACCGAGGCCTGGCACGACGACTCCCGGCGGCGGTTCGCCGATGCCTGCCGATCCGGCTGGGAGGGGCTCATCGCCAAGCGCGCCGACGCACCGTACGTCGCTGGCCGCTCGAAGGACTGGCTGAAGCTGAAGTGCGTCTGGGAGCAGGAGTTCGTCATCGGCGGCTACACCGATCCGGGTGGCAGCCGGACGGACTTCGGTGCCCTGCTCGTCGGATACTACGAGCAGGGTTCCCTCCGCTATGCCGGTAAGGTCGGCACCGGCTACACCAAGCCGACCCTCCACGAGCTCGGTGTCCGGCTCCGAAAGCTGGAAACGGCCGAGCCGGCATTCGTGGACGCCCGACCGATCCCTGTCGGCGCGCACTGGACCCGGCCCGTCCTCGTGGCCCAGGTCGGATTCGCCGAATGGACGAGCGACGCTCGGCTGCGCCAGTCGCGCTTCCTCGGGCTCCGCGACGACAAGAGCCCTGCCGAGGTCGTCCGGGAGCGGCCCCAGTGAGCATGGCTAGGGTCGTAGCATCCGGACGTTGAAGGGAGTCAAGAATGGCCAAATCGCTGTATACGGCCCGAGCCCACGTGGTGGGCGGCAGGGATCAGGGTCACGGTGTGAGCAGTGACGGGGCGTTGGATGTCCAGCTGCGCACCCCGGTCGAGATGGGTGGTGAGGGTGGGGGTACGAACCCTGAGCAGCTCTTCGCGGTCGGCTATGCCGCCTGCTTCGAGGGAGCGCTCGGCGTCGTCGGGCGTCGGGAGCGAGTCGACCTGGGGGCCGCTTCGATCGATTCAGAAGTAAGCCTGATCACCACCGAGCACCGCGGTTTCAATGTGGCCGTGGTTCTCGATGTCTCGCTTCCGGGCATAAGCGACCCTGAGCGCGCCGTGTCGATTGTGGCCGCGGCACACGAGGTGTGCCCGTATTCCAACGCCACCCGGGGCAATGTGGAGGTGAACCTGAAGGCCAATGGCCACCCTGTCCCGACCACAGGGCCTGGGGACAACTGACCATTGCGGCCTCCACCGGCGGCGACGTCGCCCAACGCCGCATGACTGCTACATTTCGGGCCACCGGGCGAAACGAGCGGGGGCAGCATGTCCAGAGCTGGAACTCCTTCCATGAGGGGAACGATTCGGAGATTCACCGGGGTGATGTCGATTGGCGCTGCGCTGGTGCTCTTGGTTGGTGGGGTCACCATGTTCGGCTCTGCCTCGGTGGCGAGTGCCTCGGCAAGAACGACCGTCACTTCCCTGAAGGCCAAACCTTCGTCGCTCACCTGGGCCGGGGGGACGGTGACGCTGCATGCGAGGGTCACCAACGCCACGGGCTGTGTCTTCTCGGTGACACCGACGATCAAGGGCCTTCCGACCAAGAAGTCCTGCAGCAACGGCATCGTGGATGAGAAGGTGACCGTTCCAAGGAACACCCGGTCGAAGGCGATGACCTACCTCTTCAGCCTGTTGGTCACGGGATCGAGGTTCAAGGCGACAACGCTCACGTTCGTCGTCGGAGCGCGGTCAAGCTAGCTGTCGGGACAGGGGCACCTCAAACCTGAAGCCTCCTACGAGAGGGGCACCACGGAGAAGTTGACATCGCCGCTTCCGTTCGCAACGAACCGAAATGGCACCACCGACCCCGTCTGCGCATCCACGACGTAGTGGTTGTCGTTCGTGACACCATCCGGCGAAGCCACGCCGCCAGCGATGAGATTGATGCTGTCGGGATACCATTCGGCCCAGGCCAAGGCGTCTCCGATGTTGACGAGTGCTCCGGGGACCACCCTGATGGAGCCGGAACCGCTGACCAGGGCGAGCTCAGTCGTTGGACTCAGGTCCCACTGGGCGGTTCGGACGAACACGGCGAGTTGGGTCCCGTCCGGGGAGAAGCCGCCACCCCAGTCGAAGCCGTGGCCGAGCGGGCTGTGCACGAGCCGTGTGGACAGTGTGGCGGTGTCGGTGATGTGAAGTGAGCAGTTCTCGGCGTTCTCGCAACTTGCCGGCGCCCAGGCAACAAGGCTGCTTCGGGCGCCCGGCCTCGTGTAGGACCCGATCACCTTCCACACCCTCCCCACCACTCGCACATGACCGGTCGCAGGATCCCAGATACCCAGGGTGAGCGCCTTGTTGCTCAAGTGCTGCAACCTCGACGTCGCCGGGCAGAGAGCTCCGGCAGCATGTGAGCAGTCGTCGACCCGAGACCCATTCCGAGCCGACGTCGATTCCACCAGGATCCCATCGGCCACGACCGGGGTCGGATCACCGAGCAGGCTGGGATCACTCAGGTACCACCCGTTTGGGAGTTGCAGGATGTGGGCTCGCGATACCCCGTTGGGCCAATACTCGGAAAGGTGACCGACGTCGGTCTCGACGTAGAGGAAGGTCCGGTCGAGGGAAGCAATGACCTGCATTCCCGGTGCCACGGTGAACGCGCGTCCGGTCGTCGTGTCGAATCCCTGCACCATGGGATGAGAAATCGGATCAACGGTCTGATTGCCGTTCGGTAGCTGCGCCCTGACCCAGAAGATCGTGTGATCCAGCGAGACGAGCGACGCGGTCGGGTCGGCGTCCGCTCGGGCCACGACGCGCTCGGTCAATCCGGCGAGGGCCCCGAGGTGAAGCTGCCCGAAGTAGTCGGCCCAGGCGATCTGCGGCGCGGCACCGGTGTCCGTGATCGGTCCGGTGGGAAGTGACGGCGTTCGTGCCGGGCGCTGAGGCGTTGGTGTCCCCGGTTCGAGCACCGTCATGGCCAGCGCTGGGCCTGCAACCACAACGACCACGAGTGCCACTGAGGCAAGCCACCGTCGTCGGCGCCGCTCCCGAGCCTCCGGGAAGAGCACATGGGCAGGTTCGGGGGCGGTGCCCTCGATGCCCGGGCGCTGGTCGACGAGCGTCATCGAAGGACCCCTTACCGACCCTCGCGGGCTTCTCGATGAACACTGACGGCCATGCCGGGTGGGAGCGCCGCAATCTTGTAGCAGGGAAGCAACGACGCCGATGCCTTCGCCTCGCGTGGAAGAAGAGACGCTCTTCCCTTGTCGCAGATCGAGGGTCTGGCCGCGGTCTGGGGCTGCTGACCATGACCCT
>JBEKOI010000056.1:0-16008 GCA_049521915.1 Acidimicrobiales bacterium
CGGCCACGGCACGGCCCGAGCGACCGGGGTCGAGATCGGTCCCGGCCGGAAGGACGAAGGCGGCCCTGTCCCCCTGGCCCACGGCGCGGACGAACCCGGCCGCGGCCCGGCGGAGCGACTCGATCCCGCGGTCACCGGCCAACAGCTCGGACGGGCCCACGCCCACCAGGATGATCTCCGGTCCGGACCGGCTGTCACCGGTAGCGGCGCGGAACGTGACCGACTGGCCGACCTTGCCGCCGAACCCGTGCCGCCTGCACCACTCCGGATCGAGCACCGCCGGCGCCAGGTCGGCCAGGGCCTCCGATCCCCGCATGAGCCGTGGGCCGCCCTCGCCGGACAGGACCGGCACGCCCACGGCCACGACATCGGACGGGACCGAGTCAGCCGGCAGCACCTCGATGTTCATGTCGGGCCTCCTCCTCGATCCTCTCCGGCCTTCGGGCCGCCGCCCCGGCGCGGTGTGCTCCGGGCCAGGAGATGGCGCTCGCCCTCGGTCCACCGGGCCATGGCCCACAACAGGTCGGAGAGGCGGTTGAGGTAGAGCCCCACGTACGAGTCGGCCAGGGGCGACGACACGTACACCCGTTCGGCCCGGCGCACCACGGTGCGGGCCACGTCCAGGGCCGCCGACGCCCGGTTGGCCCCCGGGATGGTGAAGTCGGCGGGCATGTCGAACCGTGCGATCAGGTCGTCGACCTGCGCCTCCAGGGCACCGACCATCTCGGCGGTGACCAGGGACTTCCCCGCCTCGAGCTTCGGGCGGTTGGACTCGTCGGTGGCCACCTCGGCCATGAGGACCCACAGGTCCCGCTCGAGCCGGGTCAACAGCCGGTCCAGCTCGGAGTCCGGAACCGCCTCGGCCCGCGCCATCCCCATCATGGCCTGGGCCTCGTCCACCGCGCCGTTGATCTCCATGACGGCGGAGTCCTTGGACACCCGGCCCCCGAAGAGGAGCCCGGTCGTCCCGTCGTCACCCGTCTTCGTATAGATCTTCACCACGCTGCGGTCACCGACGACGATGCTAAACGACAATGTCGACCTCTCCCGGGTGGAGGCATCGCCCGTGCCCCTCGGAGGGACGCCGTGGGTCCGGAGGGGGAGGACGGGGGGAATGCCCGTCGGGTTGGCTCGCCCCGATAGCCTGGATGGCTCATGGACGCCAAGCACGCCTCCGACTCCAGCTACCTCAAAGCCGCCTCCGAGCGGGTGGTCGTCTTCGACGGCGCCATGGGTACGAACCTGCAACTGGCCGGGCTGACCGCCGACGACTTCGGCGGTCCCGAGCTGGAGGGTTGCAACGAGCTCCTGGTGGTCAGCCGTCCCGAGGTCGTCGACCGGGTCCACCGGTCGTTCCTCGAGGTGGGATGCGACGTGATCGAGACCGACGCCTTCGGGGCGTTCGCCCCGGTGTTGGCCGAGTACGGCCAGGCCCACCGTGTCCGTGAGCTGAACCTGGCTGCGGCATCCCTGGCCCGGCGAGCGGCGGACGACTTCTCCACGGCCGACCGGCCGCGGTGGGTGGCCGGCAACATCGGACCCGGCACCAAGTTCCCGACCCTCGGACAGATCCGGTACGCCGATCTCCGCGACGCCTACGAGGAGCAGGCCACGGCCCTCATCGAGGGCGGCGTGGACCTCATCGTCATCGAGACGGTGTTCGACCTGCTGCAGGCCAAAGCGGCCATCAACGGGTCCCGGCGGGCCATGAGAGCCACCGGTCGCACGCTGCCCATCCAGACCCAGGTGACCATCGAGTTGACCGGAACCATGCTCCCGGGGACGGAGATCGGGGCCGCCCTGTGCGCCCTCGAGGCGATGGACGTCGACCTGATCGGGCTCAATTGCGCCACCGGCCCGGCCGAGATGTTCGAGCCGCTCCGTCATCTCACCGGCCAGGCGACCATCCCGGTCAGCTGTCTGCCCAATGCCGGGCTTCCCTCGGTGGTCGACGGGGCCATGCACTACGACCTGACCCCGGAGCAGTTGGCCGAGTTCCACCGGCAGTTCGTGAGCGAGCTGGGGGTGGCCGTGGTCGGTGGATGCTGCGGGACCACACCGGCCCACCTGGCCGCGGTGGTCGAGGCGTGCGCCGATCTCACCCCGGCGATCCGCCGGCCCGAACCCGAGCACGGCGCGGCGTCGATCTACACCCAGGTCCCGTTCGAGCAGGACACCTCGTTCCTGGTCGTCGGGGAGCGGACGAACGCCAACGGATCGAAGAAGTTCCGTGAGGCCATGCTCGAAGCCGACTGGGACACCTGTGTGGCCATGGCCCGCGACCAGGTCAAGGAAGGCTCACACCTCATCGACGTCTGCGTCGACTACACGGGAGCCGACGGCGTGGCCGACATGGAACAGGTCGCCTCCCGGTTCGCCACCCAGTCGACGGCACCGCTGATGGTCGACTCCACCGAGGCCCCCGTGGTCGAGACCGCCCTGTCGTGGATCGGCGGGCGGGCGGTGATCAACTCGGTGAACCTGGAGGAGGGCGACGAGCCCGGCACCCGGCTCGACTCGTTCCTCACCCTGGCCAAGGAGTTCGGTGCCGCCGTGGTGTGCACGTGCATCGACACCGAGGGGCAGGCCCGGACAGCCGAGTGGAAGCTCCGCGCCGCCACCGCCATCCACGACATCGCCACCCAGCGGTACGGGCTGCGGCCCGAGGACCTGATGTTCGACGCCCTGGCCCTCCCCCTGTCCACCGGGATGGAGGAGAGCCGCAAGGACGGCATCGAGACCATCGAGGGGATCCGGAGGATCAAGGCCGAGCTGCCCGGTGTGTACACCATCCTGGGCCTGTCCAACGTCTCGTTCGGGCTCAATCCGGCCGCTCGGCAGGTGCTCAATTCGGTGTTCCTCCACGAGTGCGTGGAGGCCGGGCTCGACGCCGCCATCGTCCATGCATCGAAGATCCTGCCGCTGTCGAAGATCGACGAGCGGGCCAGAGAGGTCTGCCTCGACCTGGTCTACGACCGGCGGCGCGAAGGCTACGACCCGTTGTCCGAGTTGCTGGCCATCTTCGAAGGGGTGTCGGCCTCGAGTGCGGCGGCCACGGAGGACCGGTCCGGTTGGCCGGTCGAACGGCGTCTGGAGCACCGGATCATCGACGGCGACCGAAACGGGATCGAAGCCGACCTGGACGAGGCCATGGCCGACGGGGTGACGCCGCTGATCATCATCAACGACTTCCTGCTGGCCGGGATGAAGACGGTCGGCGAGCTGTTCGCATCCGGCGAGATGCAGTTGCCCTTCGTGCTGGGGTCGGCCGAGACGATGAAGACGGCCGTCGCCTATCTCGAGCCGTACATGGAGAAGGCGGACCAGGGGGGCAAGGGGGTGATGGTGCTGGCCACGGTCAAGGGTGACGTCCACGACATCGGCAAGAACCTGGTCGACATCATCCTCACCAACAACGGGTACACCGTGAAGAACCTCGGGATCAAAGTGGGGATCGGCGACATGGTCAACGCCCTCGAGGAGACGGGTGCCGACGCCATCGGCATGAGCGGCCTGCTGGTCAAGTCCACGCTGATCATGCGCGAGAACCTCGAGGAGCTCAACCGGCGCAACCTGGCCCACATCCCGGTCATCCTGGGAGGCGCCGCGCTCACCCGCACCTATGTCGAGCGGGACCTTCGCACCGTCTACGACGGCCGGCTGTTCTATGGCAAGGACGCCTTCGAAGGCCTCCGAACCATGGACCGGCTGGTCGAGCTGTCCAGGTCGGGTGAGGACGACCCCGACTTCGGGCGGGCCATCGGCGGCCGCGACCTCGGGCCCCGCAAGAGCGAGCTGCGCAAGCAGGCCGCGGCCGAGGCCCGCGCCCGGGGGGAGACGCTGCCGACCCGATCCCCCGAGGTGGCCATGGACAACCCGACGTTCGAACCGCCGTTCCTCGGCAGCCGGGTGGCCAAGGGGATGGCCATCGACGACATCGCCGCCTACCTCAACGAGACCGCCCTGTTCCGCAACCAGTGGGGCTTCCGTCCCGAGGCCGGTGAGGACGATCCCGCCTTCAAGGACAGGATCCGGGCCCTCCTCCGCGACCAGCTGTCCACGGCCAAGGCCGGCCAGCTGCTGGTTCCTCAGGTGGCCTGGGGCCACTTCGCGGCCAACGCCGATGGTGACGATCTGGTCCTCTTCGAGGACGAGACCCGCACCAAGGAGTTGATGCGGTACACCTTTCCCCGGCAGACCGAGTCGCCGTGGCTGTGCATCAGCGATTTCTTCCGCCCGGTGGCCTCGGGCGAGCCCGACTGGGCTTCGTTCCAGGTGGTGACCATGGGGGAACGGGTCTCCGAGGAGGCGGCGCGCCTGAAGGCGGACGACCAGTACCAGAACTACCTCTACCTGCACGGGCTCGGGGTCGAGATGGCCGAGGCCCTGGCCGAGTACTGGCATCATCGGATCCGCGAGGAGCTGGGCTTCGCCGACGAGGACGGCCCCACTCTGACCGGCCTGTTCAAGCAGAAGTACCGCGGCGGTCGGTACTCGTGGGGCTACCCGGCCTGCCCGGCTCTCGAGGACAACGCCAAAGTCGTGGAGCTCCTCGGAGCGGACCGCATCGGCATCGAGGTGAGCGAGGGATTCCAGCTCCACCCGGAGCAGTCGACCACGGCGATCATCTGCCATCATCCGCAAGCCAAGTACTTCTTGGCGTAGGGCCTTTCACCCGTGCCGTCACGTCGGTTGCGCCCTCCAGCAGCCGGGGCCACGATCAGAGCCCTCCTCCCCGGAGCGGTGGCGGTCGCCCTGGCGGTGGCGGTCCTGATGTCGGCCGGCCAGACCGGGGCCGGCGCGGCCGACCTGGCGACCGCCCCGCCACTCCAGTCGCTGATGATCGCCCAACCCCTGCCCGGCTACACGGTGGCCCCGACAGGTCCGACCGACGGTCCGCTGACTCCCACCGAGTTCGGCTCCCAGTCGACGTCACCCCAACGAGCCGAGGAGCAGTTCGACGCCCTGGCCGCCGAGCCGGACTTCGGGGCCTTCATCCGCCTGTGGACCGACGGCACCGGTCCGGGCCAGGGCGCCAACGACGTGGCCGTGCTGTTGTTCCGCATCCCGCGGCTCGGCGACGCCGAGAGCTTCACCGCCGGACTGGAGGCGCCGTTCGCCGGCTCCGACCCGTTCGACGTCCCGAGCATTCCCGGGGCCCACGGCTACTCCGTGGACGTCGCCTCGCCGGTCCGCGCCGTCGAGCAGATCGTGGTCTTCCGGGCCGGACAGTACGTGTCCATGACGGAGCTCGCATCATCGTCCTCGGTATCCAATCCCGGGGCCCTCACCCCCTCCCAGGCCGTCGCCGTGAGCTTTCAACAGTACGGGTCGGTGCGCCACGGTGATCCCGGTCGGTCGGTCGACGTGCACCCGCGACCCCCCCGTACCCTGCCGGCCAAGCCAGCGTCCCACTCGGTGACCCCCGCCACCGTTCTGGAGGTGATGGCCCTCGTGGCACTGGCCGCCGGCGCCATGTGGGCTTTCGCCTTCCGACCGCTCAGACGGCATCGACCGGGATTGCCGGTGGCGGATCCATGGGAGCCCGGTGGCATCTTCGACCGGTTGGGGGCCACGGTTCCCGCCCAGGCGATGGCATGGGACCATGCTCACCGCGTTCCCGACCTCTCGTTCGGATCGTGGGCCGAGGCCCTGCCGGTCCCGGCCCTCGTGTCGGCCACGTCGGCCGAGGCTGCGGGCACGGATCTCCACCTGTCACTCCCTTCGCCGTGGACGGGCTCGGGCGCCAACGGGGTCGACCCGTCCGGCTTCGAACCGGGCTGATCCAAGAGATGGGTCCCGGGCTGATCCGAGAAATTCAGTGCCAATTCGGCAGTTGATCAGTACCATGGATGGTGATACCTCCAACGCAGGGAGACCAGGATGTCCTCCATCGAACTCGGCGTGATCTGCTTCGGAGGATTCGTTCTGGTCCTGCTCGTGGTCGTTCGGGCCAAACGATCCCACGACCGGAAGATCCGGCGCGCGGCCAGTGCGGGCTTCTACGATTTCGATGCGGCCCACTATGGACCTGCCGGCGGCTCGTCGATGGAAAAGGCCATGGAGGAGAACCGCCGGCCCCTGGCCCCCTCGTTTTCCGCGGCCGCCCGCGGCGCGGGTGACACGGGCGGCAGGACGACGAGCGTCGGTCCGAAGGCACCGATGCCGGTGCCGTCCTCGTTCGGGGTCATCGATCGCTCGCCGATCGGTGCGCCGCCTGCGTTCGATGGCAAGGCCGCGGCCAGGGAACGTCCGTTACCTCGGACTCCGCCGATCCCACCGCCCCCGGGGTCGGAATCCGACCCGAACGACCCCCCGCTCCCCCTCCTGGTGCAACCCCCGCCGCCCCCGTCCGGTCCCCGAACGTAGACGGGCTCGGCGCTACAGGGCCAGGGTCGCGCCGCCGTCGACGACCACGGCGGCGCCGTTGACGAATCCGGTGTGACGGGAGCAGAGGAAGGCCACCACCCGGCCGAAGTCGGCCGGGTCCCCCATCACCCCGGCACCGCCCAGCTCGCGCATGCGGTCGGTGGCGTGCGGGCCCGGGCAGACCAGGTTGAGCGTGATGCCGGACCCCTCGGCCGCCAGGTCCTGGGCCGCGGTTTTGGCCCACGCCCACAGCCCGGCCCGGGCCAGGTTGGACAGGGCCAGCCCGGGAATCGGCTGCACCACCGAGTACGAGGCGATGCAGCAGATCCGACCCCACCCGCTGCCGCGCATGAAGGGAACCGCCTCCCTGGTCAGGCGGACGGCCGACTTGAGGATGGCGTCGAGAGCGCCATCGATCATAGCGTCGTCGACGTCGAGGGCCCTGGCGGCCGGTGGGCCGCCGGCATTGGCGATCACGATGTCGATCGTGCCGAAGGTGCGCACGGTGGCCTCGACCAGGGCTGCCGGTGCCGCCGGATCGGAGATGTCGGCGGTCTCGACGGCCACGTCGGCCCCGTTCGCCTCGAGGCCGGCCCGGGCCAGGTCCAGGGACTCCTGGTCACGCGAGGACAGCATCACCCGGGCCCCTTCGGCCGCCAGCGCCTCCGCCGTGGCCCGGCCCAGACCGCGTGACCCGCCCACCACCAGCGCCACCTTGCCTTCGATGCCCAGGTCCACTGCAGACTCCTATCCGTCGACGACGACGAGATCGTGATCGGCGGAATTGAGAGGCTCGGGCTGGCCGTCCTCGCCGATGACCACGATGTCCTCGAGCCTCATGCCGAAACGGTCGGGCCAGTAGATGCCCGGCTCCACCGAAAATGCATGTCCCGGCCGGAGGTGCTCGGCGTTCCCGGCCACCAGGTACGGATCCTCGTGTTCCTCGATCCCGATGCCGTGGCCGGTCCGGTGCACGAAGAGACCGCCGAAGCCGGCATCTTCGATCACCTGACGGGCCACGTGGTCCACGTACTCCGCCGGAACTCCCGACCGGGCCGCCGAGACGGCGCGCTGCTGGGCCTCCCGCAGCACCTGGTAGCACTCCTCGACGTCGCTCGACGCCTGACCGGTCACCACGGTCCGGGTGATGTCCGAGCAGTACCCCACGTCGCCGTCGACCGAGTACGAGCCGCCGAAGTCGCACACCACGGTCTCGCCCCGGCCGATGACCCGGCCGGCCGGTTCGTGATGGGGACTGGCCGCGTTGGGACCGCTGCCCACGATGGCGAAGTTGACCTGTTGATGGCCCTCCTCGATCAACAGCGCGGCGATGCGGGCCGATACTGCCGACTCCGTGCTGCCGACGAGCGGGATCTCCCCGGCCTGCAGTACCGCGGCCACCCGGTCGGCGGCCGCGGCCGCGAGCCTGAGGGCGTCCACCTCCGAGGCGTCCTTGACGGCGCGGATGGGGGAGGTGACCGTCGAGGCCTCGACCCACGCGGCGTCGGGCAGCCGGCGCTGGAGGGCGAGGACCGTCGTGGTCCAGGCCCGATCGGAGATGGCCAGGCGCAGCGTGGCACGGCCCCGGGCCGTGCCGGGGAGGAGCGAGGTGACCAGAGCGAGAGGATCTTCGACGTCACTCCACGGCAGGAGCGAGAAGAGCCGGTCGGCGGCGGCGACCCTCGGCGCCTCCAGGGCCGGCACGACCAGGACGGCATCGCCGGTCGCCGGCAGCACGAGCATGGTCAGCCGCTCCAGGGGCATCGCCGTGTAGCCGGTCAGCCACGGAAGGTCGGCACCGTGGGAGAGCAGCAGGGCATCCACCCCCGACTCGCGCATGCGCTGGCGAACCCGGTCGATGCGGTCACGGCGGGACGCCTGGGCCTCGTCCGACAGCGCGCTCATGGTCCGGTCACGATGCCGTGGCGGCCTCGGACAACGCCGCGGCCGGGTCCGATCGGCGCGCCAGCACGTCCGTGGGCCCCGCGGCCGTCGCCTCGACCGCCTCCCGTGCGTGATAGCTCGACCGGGTGAGCGGGGATGCCTGGACGTGGGCGAACCCCATGGCCATCCCGGCGCTCCGGACGGCCTCGAACTCGTCGGGCGTCCACCAGCGGGCCACCGGGAGGTGGTGGGCGCTCGGACGCAGGTACTGTCCGACGGTCACGATGTCGGTGCCCACCGCTCGCAGGTCGGCCAGGGTGGCGAGGACTTCGTCCATCCGCTCGCCCATCCCGAGGATGATCCCCGACTTGGTGGTGAGCCCGGCCTCCGCGGCCCGGGCCAGGACGGTCAGGCTCCGGGCGTAGCCGGCCGAGGGACGCACCGCCCGCTGCAGCCTGGCCACCGTCTCGATGTTGTGGTTGAGGACGTCAGGCCGGGCGTCGAACACGGTCCGGAGTGACGCCCCGTCGCCCTTGCAGTCCGAGATGAGGACCTCGACGGTCGTCCGTGGCGTGCGCGTCCTGATCGCCGCCAGGGTGGCTGCGAACCCGGACGCGCCACCGTCGGCCAGGTCGTCCCGGGCCACGCAGGTGATCACGGCGTGAGCCAGACCCATCCGCTCGACGGCTTCAGCCACCCGCTCGGGCTCACCGGCGTCGAGGGGAAGGGGATGGCGGGTGTCGACCTGGCAGAACCCGCAGGCACGGGTGCAGCGCGAGCCGTTGATCATGAAGGTGGCGGTCCCGTCGGACCAGCACTCGTAGATGTTCGGGCAGCCGGCTTCCTCGCAGACCGTGACCAGATCGAGATGCCGGAGGTCGTGCTTGAGATCGAGGTATGCGTCGCCCATGTGCGCCTTGACCCGGAGCCAGGGCGGCTTGCGCGCCGTCATCGACACCGCGGTACGGGGATCGACCCCCGACCGCAGGAGCCGCCGGTCGAGGGCGCGTTCCCCGGCCCTCGGGGGCCCGAGGGATACGGCGACCGCTTCCGTCCCGGGGCCGCCGGAGCGGTGGACGGCCGTCCCGGCCGGCACCGCCGGCCCACCGACCCCCGAGGCGTCCGTGACCCGCTGGATGTCGGAGGCCGGACCCCATGCCGACTGCGCCGAGGCGATGAGTGCGTCCACCACCCCGGACATTGGTGCCGGGCACCCCTCGGCCGCCAGCGAGGTCACCGCTTTGTCGGCGATCCCGCAGGGCACGATGTGATCGAACATCGAGAGGTCGGTGTGGACGTTGAGGGCGAAGCCGTGCATGGTCCGACCCCTCGACGTCCGTACCCCGATGGCGCAGATCTTCCTGGGCCCGACGGTCCCGTCGTCGAGCCCGACCCAGACCCCCGGGTAACCCGGCAGCCTCCCCACCGAAGCCGGCGGGAGCCCGAGGGCGACCAGAGCGTCGATCACCACCTGCTCGACCCGGGCCACGTGTTGGGGACCACGATGGGGTCCCGGCCCCACCGAGATCAGCGGGTAGCCGATCAGCTGACCGGGTCCGTGATAGGTCACGTCACCGCCGCGGTCGACCCTGATCAGGTCGGCGCCCACCGATGACGGATCCACCAGCACGTGGTCGACGTCGCCGTTGGTGCCCAGCGTGTAGACGGGTGGGTGCTCCAACAGGAGGAGGTAGTCGTCGGTCGAGCGCCGGCTCAGCGCGCGCTGCAGGTCCCAGGCCTCACGGTAGGGCACCCGTCCCAGCCAACGGATCCTCATCGGCGGCCGGCCGGCGGTCCGGCGGCGATCGCCACCGCCGGCCTACAGCTCACCGGCCCAGTCGCGATCGTTGAGGATCTCCGACAGCCGGGCCAGATAGCGGGCCACGTAGGCGCCGTCGACGGCCCGGTGGTCGAAGGTCATGGCCACCAGCCCGACGGAATGGATGGCGATGGACTCGGTCCTGTCGGGCAGCTCCACCACCACCGGCTTCCGGGCCACGCCGTCCGTGGACAAGATGGCCACCTGGGGTTGGTTGATGATGGCCCCGGTGATGAGCGTGCCGAACGGACCTGCGTTGGTGATGGAGAAGGTTCCGCCGCTGATGTCGTCGAGGCTCAGCCTCTTGGTGCGGGCCCGGTCGGCCACGTCCCGGATGCGACGGGCCATGCCCCGGAGGTTCAGCTCCTCGGCGTTGTGCACCACCGGGACGATGAGGCCTTCGTTGTCGAGGTCGACGGCGATCCCGAGATTGATGTCGTGGTGGATGATGAGCGCATCGTCCCCCACCGAGGAGTTGAGGTGGGGGAATTCGGCCAGGGCCTCGACGGCGGCACGGGCTGCGAACGCCAGGTAGGTGAGGCTGAACCCCTCTTCGGCCCTGAATCGATCGCCGTGTGCCCGCCTGACCTGCTCGACCCGTTCGTAGTCGATCTCCTTGACCATCAGGGTATGGGCCGACGTCGCCTTGGAGCGGACCATGTGCTCGGCGGTACGGCGCCGGATGTTGGTGAAGGGGACGATCTCGTCCCTGGACCCGTCAGCGCTCCGGATGGCGCCGGTCGGAACCTGCGGCTCCGGCGGGCGGCGCCCCTGGATGCTCGGCACCGGGGCCGGATCCCCTGTCTGGGTGGTGGGCGTGCCTCGCGGACCCTCGGCGACGGTCGCTTCCACGTCCGCTCGGGTGATGCGCCCGCCGAGTCCCGTGCCCTTCACCGACGATCTGTCGATACCGTGCTCGTTGAGCAGCTTGCGCACGACGGGCGAGAGGACAAGCCCCTCCCCCGACTGGACCGGGGACGCGGGCGGTGGAGGCTCGGGCGTCGGCGCCGGTGAGGGGTCCCCGGTGTGCTCGGATGCCGGGAGCCTGTCGGCCGCGGCGGCGGCCACGTCGCCCGGCTCCGGCCCCGCCCGAGGCGGTGCGGGGGCGGCGGCAGGTGGCGCAGGAGCGGACGCCGGTGCGGCGGCCGGTGGCGCGGGAGCGGACGCCGACCCGCTGCCGTTGGCCGAGACCCCGTCGCCGATCACGGCCAGGGTGGCGCCCACGTCGACGGTTTCGCCCTCCTCCACCAGGATGGCGGTCAGTACACCCTCGGCCGGGGACGGCACTTCGGAGTCGACCTTGTCGGTCGACACTTCGAACAGCGGTTCGTCGCGGGCCACCTGATCCCCGACGGCCTTGTACCACTTGGTGATGGTCCCTTCGGTCACCGTCTCGCCCAGCTGCGGCATGGTCACATCAGGCAAGGTGAAGTCCCCTTCCGGTCAGGGCCAGCACCGTCTCGCCGAAGGTCTCCGACAGGGAGGGGTGCGGCTGGATGAACTGGGCCACTTCTTCGGCCGTGGCCTCCCAGTTGACGGCCAGGTATCCGGCACCGAGCTGCTCGGTCACCCACGGGCCCACCATGTGGACCCCGAGGATCCGGCCCGTGGTGCCGTCCTCCAGACGCTCGGCCACGATCTTCACCAGGCCCTCGGTGTCCCCGATGATCCGGGCCCGGCTGTTCCCACCGAACGGGTCCTTCTTCACCGTCACGTCGAATCCGGCCTCTCTGGCCGCGGCCTCGGTCAGACCGGCGAACGCCACCTCCGGGTGGCAGTAGATGGCCCAGGGCACCCGTTGGTAGTCGACGGGGCTCACCGGCTCACCCAGGATGCTCTTGATCACGACGATCCCTTCGGCAAAGCCGACATGGGCCAGCTGTGGGGTGCCGGCCACGACGTCGCCCACCGCCCACACCCCGTCGGCCGCCGTGCGCATGGTCTGATCGGCGACCACGAATCCGTGGTCGTCCACCACCACCCCGGTCCCCTCGGCCAGAAGGCCCTCGGTGCGCGGGCGCCGGCCCACCGACACGATGACCGCGTCGACCTCAAGCTTCTCGCCATCGCCGTAGGACAAGGTGGTCCCCCTCCCCGACGGGTCAGGCGTGTGGCCCTGGAGCTGCACCCCGGCCTTCACCTCGATACCCCGCTTGCGAAATGACCGGGCCACCGCCGTGACCACATCGTCGTCACAGCCGCTCAGGATGGTCGGCAGTGCCTCGAACACCGTGACGTCCGTCCCGAGATCGCTCAGCAACGACGCGAACTCGCACCCGATGGCCCCACCGCCGACGACGGCCACCGAGTCGGGCAGCTTGTCCAGGGCCAGCACCTCGTCGGAGGTCATCACCAGCTCACCGTCCACGTCGAAGCCGGGAATGGTGCGGGGGACCGAACCGGCCGCCAGCACGACGTCGGTCCCGGTGATCTCCGTGGTGGTGCCGTCGTTGCCGGTGATGCGGACCCGGTGCCCGGGGAGCAACGTGCCGCTCCCGCCGTACACCTCGACCCCGCGCCCCTTCATCAGCCCGGCCAGGCCCCGGAACAGCTGGTCCACCACCTCCTGCTTGCGGGCCTGACTCACCGAGAAGTCGAGGACCGGCGGGCCGGCCGCCTCTCCCCCGGCATCGATCCCGAACCGGCCCGAACCGGCCACCGTGCGGTAGACGGCCGCCGTCTCGAGGAACTCCTTGGCCGGCACGCAGCCCCGGTGGAGGCAGGTACCCCCCACCTTGTCCATCTCGACCACGGCCACCGACAACCCGGCCGCGGCCCCGTAGAGTGCCGTGGCATACCCCCCGGGGCCCCCGCCGATGACCACCACATCGAATGTCGCCGGTGCGTCCGCTACCTCGGTTGCCGTGGGAACCACCTCTTTCGGGTGCTCGTCGAGTGCATGTGAACAGCGCTCAGCCTACCGGCCCACATCGACGCGCCACCTCAGGAGACCACGGGCCGGGGGGCCGGGCCCGGCACCATCCCGGCACCCGCTTCGGTCCGTGGCCAACCGGACCAACCGGTGCTCAGGAGAGCACCCGTCGCCTGAAGTTCCGCAGCCCGAGGCCGAGGAAGAGCCCGAGGAACCCGATGATGACCGGATAGACCACGTAGAGGTGCATGTGCGGCGCATCGGTGAACGCGGCCCGCATGCCTTCGTTCACGTAGATCAGCGGGTTGATCAGCACCACGGTCTGCAGCCAGTGCCAGCTCCCCACCTTGACGGGCGCGAGGCGGGTCCACTCGTAGTACGTCCCACCGAGGAAGGTCACCGGCAGGATGATGAAGCCGAACATGAGCCCGATGTTGCGGGGTTCGAAGCTGGTCCCGAGCAGGAGGCCGAGCGACGCCATGGTCACGCAGGCCAGAGGGACGACGGTCACGATGATCCACCAGTGCAGGGTGAGCTGAGCCTCCACCCCCTTGGCGTGCACGACCGAGGCGATGGGCAGGACGATGACCGCGGAGATCAGGCCCTGGACCGCCCCGGAGAGGACTTTGGCCATGGCCACCAGCCAGATGGGGCAGGGCGCCTGCACACGGTCTTCGATCTCGCGGGTGAAGCCGAACTCCTGGGACATGATGAGTGCCACCGATTGCACGCCCTGGAAGAGGATGGAGATGCCCACCACGCCGGGGACCAGCAGCGTGGCGAAGGCCGACTCCGCCCTCGGGCCACCCCCGCCACCGATGCCCTGGCCGATCTTCGGGAAGACATAGAGGAAGACGAAGCAGAGCAGGAAGGGCTGGACGAGCACCCTGATGACGAACTCCACGAGGTGCTTGCGCAACACCACCAGGTCACGGAGGATGAGCGCCCACAAGGCGATCCGGCCGGCCTCGAATGCCGAGCGGGTCGGCGTCGAGTGCACGGCGGAGATCGGCGGGCTCGTCTCGACGGTGCCCATCAGTCCCTCAGGTCCTTGCCGGTCAGATTGATGAAGACCGTCTCCAGGGTGGGCTCGGTCACCGAGAGATCCAACACCGGGTACCCGGCGTCCTCGGCCACACCGACCACCTTGGGCAAAAGACGGTCCTTGCCCTTCACATGGAGCTCGACCCCGCCCTCGATGGGCCGGGTCCGGGTCACCCCTTCGATCCCCTCGGTCAGCACGCGGGCCAGTTGGTCGGGATCGCCGGACGCGGTGACGGTGACGATGGTGTCGGCATCGACCTTCTGCTTCAGCGCCGCCGGCGTGTCCAGGGCGAGGATCTTTCCCCGGTCCATGATGGCCACCCGTCCGCACAGCTGGTCGGCCTCTTCCATGTAGTGGGTGGTCAACAAGATGGTCTGGCCGGCGGCGTTGAGCTCGCGCAGCGTGCCCCACAGCGCCAGCCGGCTCTGTGGGTCCAGACCGGCGGTGGGCTCGTCGAGGAAGAGCACCGCCGGCCGGTGGAAGATGGCCCGGGCCACCATGAGCCGCTGGGCCATACCTCCCGAGAGGGCGTAGACCGATGCGCCGGCCCACTTCTCGAGCTGGAACTGCTCCAGGAGCTCAGTGGCCGTCCGGCGCGACTCCCGGGCCGGAATCCCGAACAGCCGGCCGTGGAAGTAGAGGTTCTCCCAGACCGTCAGCTGGCGGTCCAGGGTGTTCTGCTGGCTCACGATGCCCAGGATCTGCTTGGCCAGTGCGGGATGGCTGACCACGTCGATGCCCCCGACGAAGGCCCGGCCCGACGTCGGGATCACCCGCGTGGTGAGCATGCCCGCGGTGGTGGTCTTGCCGGCGCCGTTCGGGCCCAGCAGCCCGAAGATCTCTCCCGGCTCGACCGTCAGATCGAGCCCGTCCACGGCGCGCAGATCCGATCCGGCGTACACCTTGGTGAGTCCCACCGTCCGGATGACGGCGCTTCCGGCGGCAGGGCTTTCGGCCCTGGGGGTGGAGACGGTGGAGGTCATGGCTCTACAGCGACACTACCTGAGCCGTCCGGCCGTCCGGCCGTGCCGTCCGGCCGTGCGGGCCGGGGTCGGCCGGGGCCGGGGCCACGTCCTCCACCCGGCAGCGGCGGGCTACTTGGGAGGCATCCTGATGCCGCCGTCGAGCCGGATCACCTCGGCGTTGAGATAGCTGTTGGTGGCGATGTGGGCCACCAGCTCTCCGAATTCGGCCGGGTTGCCCAGGCGCTTCGGGAAGTTGACCGACTGGCCGAGGACGGTGCGGGCCTCCTCGGGCAGCATGGCCAGCAGCGGCGTGTCGAACAGGCCGGGGGCGATGGCCAGCACCCTGATGCCCACCACGGCCAGGTCGCGGGCTGCCGGCAACGTCATGCCCACGATGGCGCCCTTGGACGCGGAGTAGGCCAACTGCCCGATCTGGCCGTCGAACGCGGCCACCGACGCCGTGTTGACGATCACCCCTCGCTCGCCGTTCTCCTGCGGTTCGACGTTGGCCATGGCCGACGCCGCCTTGGTCATGACATTGAACGTCCCGATGACATTGAGGTTCTGGATGAACTGGAACGGCGCCAGGTCGTGGGGGGACCCGTCACGATTGATGACCCGCCCCACCCAGCCGGAACCCGCGCAGTTCACCGCGATCCGCAGACTGCCGCCGTCAGCCGCCTGGTCGACCGCCTTCTGGCAATCCTCCGGGTCGGTGACGTCGCCCCCGACGAAGTTCGCCTTGGCGCCGATGTCGGCCACCACTTCCTTGCCCCGCTCTTCGTTGCGGTCGAACACCGTGACACGCACGCCTTCGGCGGCGAGCTTGCGGGCGGTGGCCTCTCCGAGGCCGGATGCGCCACCGGTGATGATTGCTGAGCTTCCGTTGATCTGCATGCCAGCAGGTTACGGGAGGGATGGGCCGGCGCCAAAACCGGTGCCGGGCCCGGTTGTCACTGGCGGGCCGCCGCCTGGGTGGCCAACGAGTCCACCACGTCGTTCATCCGATCTCCCGAGTGACCCTTTACCCAGCCGAAGGTCACCGGGCGGCCCG